>JBGAOG010000121.1:0-8151 GCA_044221985.1 Phycisphaerales bacterium | reverse complement strand
CATGGCGCTCGGCGCCGGTCCGTCTCCGGGGCAGACCGGCGCCTCCCACGCTCGCGAGCCCCAGGAGGCGAATGGAGGCACCCTCGCCCCCGAGACGGCTCCTGGGTCGGCTCGCGGCCCGTCGCTGGCTACAGAGCCCGCCACGGCCCCGGAATGGGTGGAGCGGGTGGAGGCGTGCGGGTGCACGAGGCGGGTCCAGATGGCGGGGCCGAGGGGGACGTGGGCGTTGGGGTACACGCGGGGGAGGTGTGGGGGGCATTCGGGGGGGCGGCGATGAGCGCGGTGAAGGGTCTCGGTTCGGCGCTGACGGTCGGGCAGGTGTCGCGGCTGGACGGGTGCGTGATCCGGTCGTGGTCGCTGGAGTTTCGCAGCGGATCGTGCACGGCGGCTGATGGCGAATACACGACCCTGCGGGTTGCGAACGCCTCTGCCCCGCCGGCCGCTCCTGCGGTCACCATCACCTCGGATGCGGGGCTCTACGTGCACACCCACCGCTGGCATGTGGCGGGCACCATGTTCATCCGGGCCGGGATCGTCACCCATGGGTGGTTCAGGGCTTGCCCTCCGCCGGGCGGCAAGCGGGCGAGGCGGGCGAGGGTGTGCCGAGTGGGGCGATGAGCGACACAGAACCCAAAACTCGTCAAAAGCGAACGTGGTCCCCCGGCGACCTGGCGGCCCGCCTGTTTGCCGGCGAGAGCTACAACGACATCGCCGAGGCGATGGGGGTGCAGCGGCAGACGGTCTCGAAGTGGGCCGATGACCCCGAGGTGCAGGCGGAGCTGAGCATGATGCGGGAGGAGATCCGGGCTCGGCTCGTGAACCGCACCGCCAAGCTCGCGACCCGGGCGATCAACGTGCACGCCGAGATCATGGACAACGAAGAGGCGCCGGAAGCCGTGCGCCTCGCCGCCGCCAAGAACATCCTCGACCGGTTCGCCCCGGCCGCCACCGTGTCCGAGGTCAAGGTCACCGGCGCCCTCGACCTGGGGCGCACGGATGACGCCGACCTCGAAGCCCGCGCCCGCGCCCTGGCAGCGGCGGTGCTCGGGGAAGTGGAGAAACCGCCCCTGGTGGAGGATGGGGGCGACGGGTGAGCGCCGCCCGGGAGCTCCTCGCCGTGGAGGCCGAGCGCGCCCGCCGCCGCGAGCTGGACCGGCGCATCGGCAGCCTCTACGCCTTCGTCCGCGCCATGTGGTCGGCTGCCGAGCCCGGCCGCCCCTACCTTGACAACTGGCATGTTCAGGTGGTGTGCGACGCCCTGGAGGCGGTGGAGCGCGGGGACGTAGCGAGCCTGGTGCTGTGCCAGCCGCCGCGGACGATGAAGTCGTACCTGGTCAACGTGTTCTTTCCAGCGTGGGTGTGGCTCAAGCACCCGGAGATGAAGTTCCTGTCGGTGTCGAACGACAAGGAGCTTTCGACACGCGACTCGATGCGGATGCGGCGGGTCGTGATGGCGCCCGAGTACCTGGAGCTTGTGGCGCGCGTCGCGCAGAGGGGCATTGCCCCGGCCTGGGGAATGTCGAAGGAGCAGGCGGAAAAGTCGAACTTTCAGAACACCATCGGAGGCGCCCGCCAGTGTGTGCCGGTCGGTGGGACAATCACAGGAAAGGACGCCGATTACATCCTGATTGATGACCCTTACGATGCCTCCGACGCGCTGCTTGGTGACGCTGCCCGCATCGCCGAGCGGATGGCTGAGGTGGTGAGCATCCATGACGGTGTGCTCCTGTCGCGGTTCAACCCTGGCGGCCCGAAACGGACGATCTGCATCATGCAGCGCCTGCACGAGGCCGACCTGGCCGGCGAGCTGATCCGGCGGGGATACCCGTCGCTGGTGCTGCCCATGGAGTACGACCCCTCCGCGGCCGACCCGCGGGACATCCGGACGCAGCCGGGCGAGCGGTTGGTGGCGGACGTGTGGCTCCCGCCGGCGCCCGCGGGACAGGACCAACTCGAGAACTGGAAGGCCCGGCTGGGGGCGCAGGCAAGCGGGCAGCTACAGCAGCGGCCTGTTCCCCCGACCGGCGGCCTCTTCCCCGTCGGCTGCTGGATGTGGCTCGACCGCTCGGCGTTCCCGCCCGACGAGGACTTCCGGCGCATGGCGAGCGGCTGGGACTTCGCGGTCGGCGCCTCCGAGGGCAGCGCCGCCACCGCTGGCTTCGTCGGGGGCTGGCTCCGGGGCCGCGTGTACCTGGTCGGCGGCTACGCGGGGCACGTCGAGGTGACGGGTCAAGTGGCGATGGTGCGCCGGGCCCAGCGTGACCACCCCCGGTGCAAGCGGCACCGATTCGAGCACCGCGCCAACGCCCGCGCCGTGATCGACCTCATCCGCGAGGAGATCCCAGGCGCCAAGGGGGTGGAGCCCGACGGCGACAAGGTGACGCGCGCCCAGCGGTGGAGCACCTACCAGGAGGCCGGCAACATCGTCCTCCCCTGCCGGTGCGGGCGCCAGGAGCTGCACACGCACCCTGACCTGCCGACGCTACCGGGCGAGCCGTGGGCCGTGGAGTTGGTGCGGGAGGCTGCGAGCTTCCCCCGTGGCGCCCTCAAGGACCGCGTGGACGCCGCCGGCTACTGCGTCCGCGACCTTTTCGAGTCCCGGGGCTCGCTGTCGGTGTCGGTCGGAAGCGAGTCCTTCGGCGCTGATTCCACCGCCTGACGCAGCCCGACCCGAATCGCGGCGCGCACCACCGCTGACTTCGACCGCCCCCTCGTCTCGGCCACCCGGTCGATCTCCTCGTCGAGGTCATGGGGGACGCGCAGGACGAGGAGCGGCTGACGTGCCATGGGTAACGGTATAACCGATACCGGGCGGGTCGCTACCACGTTGCACGTTGCCGTGCCACGCTCCACCCGTGGCCGACTCCTTGACGACC
Organism: Phycisphaerales bacterium; assembly: GCA_044221985.1. Lineage (GTDB taxonomy): Bacteria > Planctomycetota > Phycisphaerae > Phycisphaerales > UBA1924. The sequence continues at coordinate 5,275 of JBGAOG010000121.1, read as the reverse complement.
CGCCCCTGGTACTCCGCCCCGTGGGCGTGGGCCCGCGGCTTGTTCGTGACGCTGCCTGCGCAGGAGCAGCAGGTGCGTGCGGGGGCGACCTTCATCGGGTCCTCCGAGGTGGGCCAGGACTACAACCCGATGACGGCGATGTCCGCCTCGGCCGCGTACCCCTGGGTCCGCGCCTGTGTGGACGCCATCGCCGAGGACATCAGCGGTCTTCCGTGGACGGTGACCCGCGGCAAGGGGTCCAAGGCCGTCCGCCTCGACGAGCACCCCGCCCTCGACCTGCTGAACACCCCGACCTCGTGGCAAACCGCCGACGAGTGGGAGCGCCAACTGTGGGCGTACCTCCTCCTCACCGGGAACGCCTACGCCGTGATGGTTGGGCAGGGGCGGACGGTGAGCAGCCTCCCGCTGCTGTTCCCCTCCCGCGTGACCATCCGGGGCGCCGCGTGGGGGGCTCCGGCTGCCTACGTCCAGCGCGACACCGGGGACGAGTGGGCGGCGGACATCGTGTGCCACTGGCGGCTGACCTCGTGGCAGGACACCGCTGAGGCCCTGTTCGGCGAGGGGCTGATCCGCAGCCTTACCGACGACCTCAACGCCGACCGCAGCGCCGCCAAGCTGGCCTCCAAGGCCGCGAGCCGGTGGCGCCCCGATGCGATCATCAGCCCCAAGGACGACGGCGACGAGTGGGACGAGCCGGTCCGCAAGGCCGTTGCCGCCGCCTACGAGGCGCAGATCACCCGCGGTGGAGCCCTGGTGCTGTCCGGGGCCGCCAACGTCCTGCACCCTGACCTCAAGCCCCGGGACCTCGAGTACGAAGGCCAGCGGGCGCTTACCCGGGAGACGGTGCTTGCGGCATTCGGGGTGCCCCCCGCTCGCGTGGGCCTGCCGACCGCCAACTACGCGACGCAGCAACAGCAGGCGCAGACCTACTGGTCCGGCCTCAAGGCGAAGTCGGAGTTGGTCGCGGCCCGCCTCACCAAGGCGCTTTCGGCCCGGCTCGGGGACGACATCACCATCGGCAAGGACTTCTCGGGCGTGCCCGAACTCCAGGCCAGCCGCGACGCCCGCCTTGCCCGCGTCGTCACGATGGTTCGCGACCTCGGCGCCGACCCGGCCGCCGCTGCCGCCTTCGAGGGGTTGGCGGACCTGCCCGTCGGAGCGCCTCAGCCGGCCCAGGAGCCCACCCCGGCCCCCCGTGGCGCCAAGGTGCTGTCGTTCCTCCGTGGGCCCTCCGCGACGCTCGGGACGGACGAGGCGCGGGCGACGGCCTGGGGCGAGTGGCAGCGGGAGATCCACGGCCCCGGGGAGTCCAAGTGGGCGCCCATCCTCGAAGCCGAGCTCGACGCGCAGGGCAAGCGGGTTGCTGCCCGCCTTCCCGCGGTGTGGCCCGAGGGCCGGGCGATTCGGCGTGACGCCCGCGGCCAGGTCCAGACCCGCGACCTGCTCTCCTCCATCATGGCGGCGATCTGGCCCGTCATCGAGGCCGCGGCGCTCGGCGAGGTGTCCGCCTCCGTCATCCGCGCCATCCTCGACGCCGCGTTCGGGTGGTCACTCCGGCGGATGCGCCTCGACCCGGTGGCCTACGACCCGACGCGCCTTGATCAGGACGTGCAGGCGGCCCTCGGCTCGCTCGTGACGCAGGTTCCCGACACCACCCGTGCGGCCGTACAGGCAGCGGTGGATCGGGGTCTTCGGGAGGGGTGGACGACGCGGGAGATGCAGCAGGTGCTCCAGGCGCTGCCAGCGTTCTCCCCCGCCCGCGCCCTTGCCGTGGCACGCACCGAGACCACCCGCGCCGCCAACGCCGGGCACGAAGCGGCCTACCAGCACGCGACGGGCCTCGGTGTCGGGGTCCGGACGATGTGGGTCACCGCCCGTGACGGCGAGGTCCGCGACGCCCACATGGCCCTCGACGGGCAGGTGACGGGCGTTGGCCAGGTCTTCACCGTCCCAGCCTCCCCCTCTGTACCAGCGGAGTTCATCGGCGCGACCGCTCGCTACCCCGGCGACTTCTCGCAGGCCGGGCTCGTCGTGAACTGCCGCTGTGTGGCGCTCCCCGTGAGGGCCGCATGACCACGCGCGCCCCCAACATGACCCCGCCACAGGGAGTGCGCGACGAGTGCGCGACCGGCGTGAAGTGGCACGAAGAGGGCCACAGCGGCGACGGCCTGAAGCCCGAAACCGTGGCATGGGCCCGCCGCCTCGCCAATGGGGAGCCCATCAGCGAAGACAAGGTGCGCAAGATGCGCGCTTGGCTGGCGCGGCACGAAACCGACAAGTCGGGGGAGGGATTCCGCCCTGGAGAGGACGGCTACCCCAGCCCCGGGCGCGTCGCGTGGGCGCTTTGGGGCGGCGACCCGGCCGTGTCCTGGTCCGCCAAGCTCGTTGACCAACTCGACGCGGAGGCCGAGGGGCGCTCTGCCGGAGGTCCGATGACGATCCAACGGGCGGCCCTGTTCGCTGCCACCACCAAGCGTGAGGAGCGCGCCGGCAAGTCGGCCCGCTTCGTCGCGTCCACCGCCAACCCCGCCCGCTCGGACGCCTCGGTCATCGACCAGGCGTCGTGGAAGCTGGACAACTACCGGGCGAACCCGGTGGTGCTCCAAGACCACGACTACGAGGTTGAGAACATCGTCGGGCGCGGCTCCGTGGCGGTGGAGGGCGGACAGCTCATGCTCGACGTCGAGTGGGCCCCCACCCCGGCCGGCATGATCTGCCGCGACCTGTACGAAGGCGGGTTCCTGAACGCTGTCTCCGTCGGCTTCATCCCGGGCCGCGCAACCCGCCGCTCCGAGATGCCAAGGGAGTCTCCGTACTACGCGGAGAACTCGTGGGGCATGGTCTACTTCGACTGCCAGCTCCTCGAAGTGTCCATGGTGGCCATCGGGGATGACGCCGCCGCCCTGGCTGCCCGCGCTCCCGCCCCCGAGGGGGTGGAGGTGCGCGGCGTGACCGACCTCTCCGACCTCGCTTCCCGCGTCGCCGCCGACCCCGCATTCGCGCGGGCGGTGGCCGCTGCCCTCACCGCTTCGGGCGTCTCCGTGACGCCCAAGCCCGCCCCCAGCGGTTCTGGGGAAAGCCACGCCCCGACCGGGGGCCTCTCGTTCCTGCGAAAGGGGTAGACATGAGCACCGAACTTCTCGACAACCTGAATCCCGAGGCGGTCGTCAGCGAAACCGACTTCCGGACGTGGATGGGGCACGCCCGCACCGTCCTCGTCGAGGCTCACAAGTCCGCCGACAAGGTGGGCACCGTGGAGCGCGCCGTCGCCGACCTCTCCAACCGCCTCACCGCGGCCCTGGAGACGATGCAGGCGCCGCGCATCAGCCGCGACGTGACCGGCACCGAAGCGGACCTCGTGAGCCGCTACATGGCCCCCAAGGCGGGCAGCACCCAGGGCACGATCCGCCTCACCGGGAAGACCGAAGTGGTCCAGTACGCCGGGCGCACCTTCGAGCTGCACATGCCGGGCATCCTCGACGACCGGGAGCTTTCCTGCGAGTGGCAGCGCGACCTCCAGAAGGCCGTCGGTGACCGCTCCGTGGTGCGCGGCCTCGTCCAGAAGGGCACCCCGACGCCGTACATGGACGAGCAGGTGATCCGCCTCTGTTCGACACGATGGCGCTTCAGGGCCCGATGATCCGCCCCAAGATCACCGGTCAGCCCCGGCCCTACCTGATCTCGGAGGCGACCCTGGACGACAACGCCAAGGTCCCCACCACCGCCATCACCACCTCGTCGCAGACCCTGGCGCCGCCCACCTTCGGGATGCGGTTCCTGGTCAGCTACCAGTCGGCGGAGGATTCGGCGCTTCCCCTGGCGTCGATCATCCCGCAGTACATGGTGAAGGGCCACCGCGACGGGTACGAGGACTGCCTGATCAACGGCGACACCGCCGCGACGCACCAGGACACCGGGATCACCGGTTGGAACATCCGGAGCCGCTGGGGCACGACCGGCCTCGGCCTCTCGACCGACCACCGCCGCGCCTTCATCGGCCTCCGCGGTGTCGCCATCGACCGCTCGGCGACGGTGAACCAGGCGTCCGGCATGACCGCCGCCAAGATCGGCGAAGAGCTCCTCGGCGGCATGGGCGAGTTCGCCAGCGGGAACATCGTCATCATTACCTCCCCCGAGGTGTTGTTCAAGAAGCTGATGACCGACACCAACATGATCACCGTGGACAAGATGGGCCCCAACGCCACCATCCTCCGCGGCGCTCCCGGTGCCATCTTCGGCCGCCCGGTGGTCATCTCCCGCTTCGTGGACTGCCAGTACAACGCCAGCGGCCTCTTCGACAACTCGACCCTCACCAAGTCGGGCGTGCTCACCGTCAACACCGGCGAGTTCAAGCACTACACCCGCCGCGGGCGCGTGGTGGAGCTGACCCGCAAGGCCGACACCCAGCAGATCGAGTACGTCACCAGCGAGCGCCGCGGCCTCGACACCCTGTCGGCTTCCACCGACAAGATCAGCATGTGGGGCTACGGCTGGACCGGCGTGTCCTGATGCTCACCACCCCCGCCGGTGGTGACATCGGCGGGGGACTCCTCTTCACCCTTCGGAGTCTCCCATGAACACGCTCTCGTTCACCTCCCCCACCTCGTCCGGCAGCGACGCCGTGGACACGGTCTACATCGTCAATCCGTACCCCTTCAAGGTGCGGATCACCGGCGGGTACATCGTGCCCGGCGTCTCGGTCTCGACCCACGCCTCCAACTACATCACCATCACGATCAAGAAGGGCAGCGACACCATCGCGAGCACCACGACCAACAGCTCGGGCGGTGCCGCCCTGACCGCCGGCACGGCTTCCGCGCTGACCCTCTCGGGCACCGTCGCCAAGGTCTACGAGATCGCGGCCGGTGGGTCCATCGTGGTGGACGTGACGAAGGCGGGCACGGGCCCGGCCTACGAGTTCGCGGCCGTCATGGTCGGCGAGGCCATCCCCGCGTGATGCTGCGGGCCGCCGCCGAGGTGCCCGGCTGGAGCGTTGGGGAGGTGCGAATCATCCCCGACGTCGAGGCCGGTGCCCTGTTGGCGGCCCACCCCGGGCGTCTCGTCCGCTTGGACGTGGCGCCCCTGCCCATCCTCCACGGGGACGTTCGCCGCGTCTCCATCACCACCCAGCCGCCGCGTGGCCTGTGCCGCTGATCACCGTCGCCGAAGCCCAGCAGGAGATCCCCGAGCTTTCGGGCACGGTGGGCGCCGATGCGTCGGCGTACCTGACGGCGCTGGTGTCCACGGTGTCGCAGCGCCTCGCGGCGTGGTGCGG
>JBGAOG010000120.1:0-8206 GCA_044221985.1 Phycisphaerales bacterium | reverse complement strand
CCCAGCCTCCAAAACGCGCTGCCGTTTGAGGAACAGATGCGTCTCAACCTGTTCCACAAGAAGCGCACGCGTGAAGAAATCGAGGCCGAGGACGCGGCCATGGTGCTCTCGCGCGTCGGCGGCAGCACGATCACCACGGACATGCTCCTGGCGGACCTCGAGGCCGGCGCCCCCACCAACGACGACGGGACCATCAACCTGATCCACTACGGGGCGTGGCTCGTCAGGGAGAGGTCGCGGCGTGGCGATTGACCCCCGCCAACTCCGGATCGGCGAGCTCTGCCGCCTGCTGAACTCGACACCCCTGGGCGAGGTCATCGGCGAGCGGCAGATGCAGCGCCACCGAACCAGCGCGGGGTTCCGCGTCGCCTCCACCACCGCCCCGGCCCGGTTCGACCTCTTCCGGTACATCGCGTGGCTCGCCGCCACGCGGCACGAGCCCAGGCCTGACCAGGACGACGGCCCCGGGGGCTACGGGGCGTACCGCGACCGCAAGGCCCGCGAGGCCCGGGCCATGTCGCTCGCCGGGCGCGACATCGGCGCGCCGCCCGCGGTCGCCGACCCGGCCCGCAAGGACCGGGCCCGCGGCGACCTGCGGTTCTTCTGCGAGGCGTACCTCCCGCGGACGTTCCACCTCGCGTGGTCGCCCGACCACCTGAAGGTGATCGCCAAGATCCGGCTCGCGGTCCTCGAGGGCGGCCTCTTCGCCATGGCCATGCCCCGCGGCAGCGGCAAGACCTCCCTCTGCGAGATCGGGTGCCTCTGGGCCATGCTCTACGGCCACCGCGCCTTCGTCGCGCTGATCGGGTCCGACGAGGAGCACGCCGCCGGCATGCTCGACTCGATCAAGGCCGAGCTCGAGCACAGCGACCTGCTCGCCGCCGACTTCCCCGAGGTCTGCCACCCCATCCGCGCCCTCGACGGGATCACGCAGCGCTCCGCCGGCCAGCTCTCCCAGGGGCGGCCGACCCACATCGGGTGGACCGCCAGGGAGATCGTGCTCCCCACCGTCGAGGGCTCCCCCGCCTCCGGGGCCATCATCCGCGTGGCCGGGCTCACGGGGCGGATCCGCGGCATGAAGTTCAAGCGGGCCGACGGCCAGAGCGTCCGCCCCTCGCTCGTGCTCATCGACGACCCCCAGACCGACGAGAGCGCCCGCAGCCCCTCGCAGTGCGCGGCGCGGGAGCGCGTGCTCGCCGGCGCCGTCCTCGGCCTGGCCGGCCCGGGGCAGAAGATCGCCGGGCTCATGACGCTGACCGTGGTCCGACCCGACGACCTCGCCGACCGGCTCCTCGACCAGGAGAAGCACCCCCAGTGGCAGGGCGAGCGCACGAAGATGCTCTACGCCTTCCCCGTCGCGGAACCACTCTGGTCCAAGTACGCCGAGCTCCGGGCGGAGGGGCTGCGCGGCGGCCGGGGCCTCAAGGCCGCGACGGCGTTCTACCGGCGCCACCGCAAGGCCATGGACGCGGGCGCGGCCGTCGCCTGGCCGCAGCGGTTCAACCACGACGAGGCCTCGGCCGTCCAGCACGCCATGAACCTCAAGTTCCAGGACGAGACGGCGTTCTACGCCGAGTACCAGAACGAGCCGCTCCCCGAGGTCGCGGCCGACGCCGACATGCTGACCGCCGACCAGATCGCCGGCAGGCTCAGCGGGCACGGCCGGGGCGAGGCGCCGATCGGCTGCTCGCACCTGACGATGTTCGTCGACGTCCAGGGCAAGGCCCTGTACTGGCTCGTCGCCGCCTGGGCCGAGGACTTCACCGGCTACGTCGTCGACTACGGCACCGAGCCCGACCAGACGGCCGCGTACTTCACGCTCCGCGACCTCCGCAGGACGCTGGCGACGGCGGCCCCGCGCGCGGGGGTCGAGGGGGCGATCTACGCCGGGCTCGAGCGGCTGGGCGCGCGCACGCTCGGCCGCGAGTGGCGGCGCGACGACGGCGCGGCCCTGCGGATCGACCGCTGCCTGATCGACGCGAACTGGGGGAGCTCGACGGACATCGTCCACCAATTCTGCCGGCAGAGCCCGTTCAGCGGCGTGCTGATCCCGAGCCACGGGCGGTACGTCGGCGCGTCGAGCGTCCCCCTCGCCGAGTACACGCGCAAGCGCGGCGAGCGCACCGGGCTGAACTGGCGCGTGCCGCTGGTGACGGGCAAGCGCGCGGTGCGGCACGTCGTCTTCGATACGAACTACTGGAAGAGCTTCGTCCACGCCCGCCTCGCGGTGCCCATGGGCGACCCGGGCTCGCTGGCCCTCTTCGGGCACAAGCCCGAGGCGCACCGGCTGCTGGCCGACCACCTGACCGCCGAGTACCGGGTGAAGACCGAGGGCCGGGGCCGGACGGTGGACGAGTGGAAGGTCCGGCTGGCCGGCCAAGACAACCACTGGCTCGACTGCCTGGTCGGCGCGGCGGTGGCGGCGTCGATGCAGGGGTGCGTGCTCTTCGGGACGGACGTCAGGCCCAGGCCGCGGAGGAAGATCTGCCTCTCGGAGATCCAGCGGATGAAGCGGGAGAACTGGGAAACACCCCAGGCAGCGGGGCGGGGGGGGAGGGGTCGGGGGCGGCGCCGCGGCCCCGGCTGGCGCGGGGTCGCTCGCCCGCGTGAACTCCCGTCGGACGGTACCCTCAGGCCGTGGGCTGGCCCTGGCCCCGCGGGGACCGGCCGAGCAACGATGGTCCGAAGGGATGCCCCGCGGTCCACGCGTGGGGGGCGCGGGGGGCGGGGGCCGCAGCGACCTCCATGCCCGAGGAGTCGGCATGACCTCTTGGCCCGCCCACACCGATCCGCTCGACCGAGCGATCCTCGACCTGCTCTGTTCGATCCCCGCGACCTGGCGGGAACATGACAAGGCCGGGTGGACCGCGACCGAGGAGTGTGCGCTGAAGCTCATGCAGCACGCCGGGCTCGTCGAGCGGCGGGCCACGTTGCGGGCGACGATGGAGGGGCAGCGGGAGACGGTGGAGATGGTCGTCGTCCTCTGCGGCAATGTCACCAAGCAGAGGATCTACCGGGAGCTGTTCGCCACGGTGCCGGGGTGGGTCGGTGGCGACGGTGGGACGCGGGGCCGGATGGACCTCTTTCGTTCCAGCGTCCAGATCCGGCTGTCGGACCAGGGGGAGCTTGCCCGGCACGACTACAAGAACCGGACGCCGGACAATCCGTCCGCGGTGTGCAGCTTCGTTCGTCGGCAGGGGTTCTCCCCGCAACGCCCCCTGATGACGCCGACCCTTCGCGTGGAGTCGTGCCGCGTCGAGACCGGTCCGACGCCGACCCAAGGCCCGAGGGTGGATGCCGTGGCCGCCGCTCAGGCGCGCGTCGGCGACAGCACGACCAACAACGTCGTCCCACTGGACGAGTCCGCGGTCGAAGCCCGGGTTGTCGAGGAGGACCAGAAGCACGGCGCTCCCGGTGTCCCCGGCTCCAAAGTCCCCCCTGGCGATAACGCGCGCGGGGGTCATGGGAACGGGGCGGAGGAACCGAGCGGCGGAGCAGGCGGAACCACTGGCGGTTCCGCCGCTCAAGGGGTACATCCCGCGGCTGAGGCACTCCCGGACTGCGGCATGTTCACCGCGACGGACTTGGCGGAGAGGTTCCATGTCCCCTATGACGCCCTGCGGAAGCGGCTTGAGCGATGGCGAGCAAGCAACGCCCTCGGCGTGGGGTGGGTAGAGGACGCGAACGCGCCGGCGGGGGGGACCCGCTACATCTACGAGTTGGGTGCCGTCCGTCCGGTCCTCGACGAACTCCTTGCGTCCATCGGCGCGTCCATCGAACGTCCATCGGATGAGACGCATGGGCCAGAAACCCCGGACATCTAGGGCTTTTGTCCGTCCATCGTCCGTCCATTTGCAACACGGCATCCCGCCCGCCCCTGACGCTGGGGGCGATGAACATCCAGGTACTTCCCACGCGCCGTTTGCGGGCGATGCTCGCAGCCACGCTCCGGTCCGCGGGGCCAGACTCTCGGGCCGTGCAGGTGCTCCGCGCGGAGCTCGATCGCCGGGCGCAGAGCGCTCGCAGGCAGAGGGGAGGTCGCCGTGGTTGAGCGTTCCACCCGCCCCGGCCCCGCCGATCCCTCGCCGCACGACGGGTTGACCCCGACGCTGGCGCTGAGAACCCGCGAGGCTGCTCAGGCGCTCAGGATCAGCCCCCGGCTGCTGTCCACCCTGGTGGCCGAGGGCCGCATCCCGCACGTCCGCGTCAACAGCGTCCTGTTGTTTCCCGTTCGGGAACTTCAGGACTGGCTCACCGCCCAGTCCGGAACGCAGGTGCAGCCGTGACAGGTCTGCCCCCGCCTCTCGACCCGAACGCCGTCCCCGCCGTCTTGCGCGAGCGGAGCCAGTGGGTTGCCTGGAGGTACGTCCTCCGCAAGGAGGGTGTGAAGCCGACCAAGGTCCCGTACCAGCCCAACGGCGAGCCCGCCAAGTCCGACGACCCCTCCACCTGGGTCTCGTTCGACGAGGCCGTGGCGGCGTGGCGCGCCGACCCGAGCCTCGCGGGCATCGGGTACGTGTTCTCCGCGGACGATCCGTTCACCGGAATCGACCTCGACCGGTCGGTCGTCGATGGCCAGCTCATCCCGGGCGCCCGCGCCATCGTCGATGCATTTGCCACCTTTACCGAGGTCTCGCCGAGCGGTCAGGGCGTGAAGTTGATCCTGATCGGGCGCAAGCCCGAGGGCGCGGGGTGCGCGAAGAAGCACGTGGACGGGATTGCCAGCGTCGAGGTCTACGACAAGCTCCGATACTTCACGATCACCGGCCGCCACCTCGACGGAACGCCGTCCGCCATTGAGGAGAGGCAAGAGCGGCTGGACGCTCTGTGTGCCCGGCTCTGGCCCAAGCGGCGGGAGCGGCAGGCTCCCGCGCCCGTCGCCGAACGGGGCCGCCATGAGAACATCGACATGGCGGTGCGCGAGCGTCGGTGCGTGGCGTACCTCGAGAAGTGCCCCGACGCCATCAGCGGGCAGGGCGGGCACGACGCCACGCTGCACGCGGCCTGTGAGTGCTTCCGGTTCGGGCTCGACGAAGATGCCGTGTGGCGCGTCATGCGGTGGTTCAACGACCGCAAGACCGGCGGCGAGGCTTGGACCGACAGGGATCTTGCCCACAAGATCGAGTCGGCGCGGGAGAAGGTGTCGCAGGCGGGCGAGGTCGGGGTCCGGCTTGCCGACTCAGGCACCGCCGCGACCGCGGGGGCCGAGCCGCTGCCCACCCTCGAAGGGCCGCACGGCCTGCGCCTGGTCGCCAACAGCGCCCGCCGCACAAGTGCGAAGACCACCGTCCGGTTTGACCTCTCCCACAACGGGGTCCAACTCACCGAGGTGCAGGGCAGCAACACCCCCACCGCCCAGCGACAACTCGGTGAGAGCATCTGCGCGGAGCTCGAAGGCCGCGGAGTCAATCCCGACGACGGAGTGCGGGGCGACATTGGCCGCTGGGTTCGGCGTGTGCTCTCGTCGGAGTCAGTCCGGCTCGTCGATGCCAGGCTCGAACGCATCAGGGCCGCGCAGGCCCCCCCGCCGAACAGCTCGCCGACGATGGTCGGGATGGCGACCGCCCACCTCGGTGCCGCGTTCGACTTCCGCTTCGCCGAGGGCAGCGGTCGGGGGCGGATGGCGTGGTCCGAGGCGCGGGGCGACCTCGTGAGCCAGCAGGAGTTCACGGCGTTGCGAGATCCCGAGCTGCTGGCACGGCTGGAGAGCGCCAGGGACTACGCCGCGCCAACCGAAGGGGATCCGTCGAAGCACATCAAGCACCTTGGCTTCGCGCTTCCCGTGGTGTGGACGGCCCTCACGCAGGGTCTGCCGCCGGAGGCGGGCGAGTCCAGGCTCGATGCCGGGTCGAAGGCTGCCGCCCGCTTCCGGGAGCACCTCGAACGCCTGCTGCTCACGCCGGAGGCGTGGAGCAAGGACGCCGGGTCGCTGGGGAGCCGTGATGCGCCGGGCAGCGTGCGGCGGACCACGCTCGCGGAGAAGGCTTCCTCGCTCGCGGGAGCGGCGCCGGGTGCCTGGCACCGGGTGCATCCCGGGATCACCGTTTTCGTGGGCAGCGAGGGGTGCGGCTCGCCGCCGCTCCTCGCCATCCGGCACACGGCGTGCCGCTACGCGATCCGGGGCCTGACCGTCCCCGGCGTCACCGACGAGCGAGCCCTCGCCGTCCTCGCGGGGCGGTACGGCCTCCTCGCGACCGAGGGGGATGTGCCCGCTTCCCTCGCCCGCGAGGCCGGCCAGAGGGGGTTGGTAGTCCTCTGCCCAGACTTCGCCACTCGGGTCATGGCGCCGGACCAGGAATCGACCGAGGCGCCCGAGTCGGTCGCCAGCGGCCGACAGGGGGGTATGCGATGAGGCTCGGGCCGCTCCCCTGCGCTTTTTTCTTTTGCTATACACGCACTCGCGTCCTTCAAGAGAAGACAGACGCTCGCATGTGTATGGGAAAAAGAAAAAAGCACAGCCGTGCTGGCGCACTGATCTCCCCCCCACTGCCATCGCCCTCAGGCAGGCTGGTTAGCGGCCCCGCATCGGCCGCGCGACGTGCCCGGAAACAGTCTTCGTGGTCGCCTTGCCTCCCCCGACCACTGCCGCTCCAGTCGCGTCCGGGCTTCGACGCCCGCGGGGAGGCACGCTGATGGCGAGCGTCACGACACTACCGGACGGCAAGAAGCGGGTGCAGTTCATCTCCCCCGGCGGCGCGCGCCGCACGATCCACCTGGGCCAGGTCGAGCGTCGCTACGCCGACTCCGTCCGCGTCCGGGTGGAGGCGATCCTCGGCGCGCAGATCCGGGGCGAGCCCCTCGACCGCGAGACCTCGTCCTGGCTCGGCTCGATCGACGACCGGCTGCACCGCAAGCTCGCCGGCGTGGGCCTCGCCAAGGGACGCCAGTGCCGCACGCTCGGCGAGTGGATGACCCTGTTCCTGGAGTCGCGGGCCGACCTCAAGCCGGAGAGCAGGCGGAAGCTGGAGCAGACGCGGGTGAAGCTGGAGGGGTTCTTCGGGAAGGACAGGCCGCTCCAGCACATCAGCGCCGAGGACGCCTCCCGGTGGCGGGACGGCCTGGGGAAGAAGGGCCTGAGCGAGGCGGCGGTGAAGACCCACGTCGGCAACGCCAAGACCATGTTCCGCGAGTTGGTCCACCGTGAGATCCTGCTCAAGTCGCCCTTCGCCCACTTGAAGGGCGGGGTGACGCCGACCAGGAACAGCAGGTATGTGACGCCGGAGGAGACCGAGGCGCTGATCGCCGCCGCTCCCGACGCCGAGTGGAGAGTGCTGATCGGGTTGGCGCGTCTGGCGGGCCTCCGCACGCCCAGCGAGACCCACCTCTTGACCCCGGACGACATCGACTGGGACGGGTGCCTGATGCGGGTGAGGAGCCCCAAGACCGAGAGGCACGCCGGGCACGAGCAGCGGGTCGTCCCGGTCGTGCCGCGGCTCATGGAGTTGCTGAAGGAGCGCCGCGCCGAGTGCCCGAAGGGCGAGCCGCACCTGGTGACGATCAGGTCGGCCGGCGGCCGGCGCCGGAAGATGGTCGCGATCATCGAGGCCGCCGGGGTCGAGCCCTGGGACGACTGCTGGCAGACGCTCAGGCGGTCGTGCGAGGTGCAGTGGATGAACGAGGGACACGCGCCGTACGCGGTGTGCCGGTGGCTCGGGCACACGATCACCGTGAGCCAGCGGCACTACACGATCGCCATCCCGGACGAGGTGCTGGCGCGGGTCACGGGCCGAAAAGTGACGCAAAAAGTGACGCAGCATGCGTCCGCACGGGGGCGCACGGCGCTGCAGATCGCGTGACCGCTCGAATTGGGGAGTCGGCGCAACGTCGCCCGGTGCAAAGCGTTGCGCGACGGTGCGCAAGCGTGCGCACACCGAGGAAAATGGAGCCGGGGGGAATCGAACCCCCCGGTCATTTCACGTTTTGCCTACAAAACAAGGGGTTTTCGCAACGCGCGAAAGTCGCGCGACGCAAAATGTGACGCACAGGATTCCACCGGGCGCACGAGGGGTAGCAACCGGGCGTGCGCGCCACCCCCATTTGGAGTAGGTGGGGACGAGACACGCCGCACGCGCCGCATGCGCCGCAACCGACCTCCCGGGACGCACCCGCCATCCCGCCCGGCCCCCCGCCGCCGATCCGGCCCGCGCGTTGGCCTCCCTGCCGCCCCACCACGCCCCGTGTGGCGTTCCGGCCGAGGAGGGGACCA
>JBGAOG010000011.1:0-42270 GCA_044221985.1 Phycisphaerales bacterium | reverse complement strand
CGTGACGTCGGTCGGGTACGGCTTCCTTGCCATGCCCGCTCATCGGGCGCTTTGGCCAAAGTCCATCACACGCTCTAGGCGCGCTCCCGGGCCCGCAGCACGCGGGCGCGGGCAAGGGCGGCCCGCAGGCCGGCGACGGGATCGGCGCGCCGACGAAACTCGGCGCTGACGCGCCGCGAGGCCTGGCGCATGGGCTCGAGGCGATCGCCGGTCACCTCGCGAAGGGCCGCGCCGAGGCACGGCACGTCGTTGGGCGGGACGATCCGCCCGTTCTCGCCATCGCGGACAAGGTCGGCGGCGGCACCCACGACGTCGCTGCACACGATCGCCAGCCCGGCGGCAGCGGCCTCGAGCAGCACCACGCCCCAGGCTTCGAAATAGCCGGGGTGGACCAGGACATGGCACTGACGCGCGACGCCGGCGACCAGGGCCGGATCCCCGACGAACCCGGTGAAGACCACTCGGGACCTCAGGTGCGGGGGCACGCGGGCCTCCAGGGCGGCACGCAGCTCGCCCTCGCCCACGATAACCAGGTCCCAGTCGGGGCGTTCTCCCGCGATGGCGGCGAACGCGTCGATCGTGGCTTGGACGCACTTGAGCGGGACGAGGCGCGCCACCCCGAGCAGCCGGCGCCGGGCGGGGTCCAGCCCGAAGGCGTCGCGCACGCGGGCCAACGCTTGCGGCGCCGGGGATTCGATGAGCGAGTAGTCCGGCTCGATGGGGCACAGGAACGTCCGGTCGGGCGCGGCGCCGTAGCGCGCGTAGTACTCCGCGCCGCGCGTGCCGCAGGGCAGGACGGCGGCGGCCCCGCGCACCAGGGGCGAGACGAGTCGCAGCTTCAGGGCCCTCTTGGCCGCCAGCATGGCCCTGCGCAGGGGGTTGGGGTCACCCGCGGCAAGCCCCCGCACCCGGCTGGCCAGGGCGTCGCCCCGGATGTTGCTGTCGCTCCAGAGCATGTAGGGAATGCGCCGTGCGCGAAGGTGTCGCAGGAGGCGGAAGTGCGAGGCGAAGGCGTAGCCGCAGAGCACGACGCACGCGGGACGGTGCCGGCGGACCCAGTCGATGAGGGCCCCCCCGGTGCGCCAGTCCGCGAGGATCGCGCCGGCGCGATGGGTGTTGAACTCGCGTTCCTCGATGGCCCCGGGGAACGTGACGAGCCCGACCTCCGCGGGAGCGCCTCCGGGCCAGGGGTTCTCGCGCAGGCTCCAGGAGGCGAGCGTGTGCAGGCGCAGCTCGGGGATCTCCCGGGCGATGCGCCGCTGGATGTGGACGCGGAACGGGGGCAGGTAGTGCACGACGAACGCCAGGACGGGGCGAGGGTCGGGTTGGCCCGTGTCGTCCGTCATGCCGCGGCGACCGGTCCCTTCCCGGGCACGCTCCGCCCCATCCGGGCGTAGGCCCGCGCGTAGGCGTCCAGCGTCGTGCGCGCTACGGCCGGCCAGTTGAACCGCTCACGCACCAGGCGCCGCCCGGCCTCGCCCATCGCCTCTCGGTCACCCCCCAGCACGCGCAGGAGCCCCTGGGCCACGGCGCCCGCGTCGAGGCGGGTCACCTCGCCCGCGCCGACCTGGGCGACCTCGGGATAGTGGCAATCCTCGCTCACCACCGCCGGCGTCCCGCAGGCCAGGGACTCGGTGACGGCGATGGAGAACCCCTCCTGGCGGCTGGGCAGGCAGAAGCAGGCCGCGTCGTTGAACGCGGCGAGCTTGTCGTCCCCGTACAACGGGCCCACCAGATGCACGCGCGCC
This sequence comes from Phycisphaerales bacterium, assembly GCA_044221985.1. Lineage (GTDB taxonomy): Bacteria > Planctomycetota > Phycisphaerae > Phycisphaerales > UBA1924. Next base: position 40,522 of record JBGAOG010000011.1, on the reverse strand, counting down.
CCGAGCCCGTGCGCCGCCACCATCGCCTCGAACTCACCCTGGTACCCGTCGTCGGCGCCAGCAACGACGAGGCGCACGTCGGCGCGCTGCCTGGCCACGATCGCGAAGGCGTCGGCGAGGTAGTCCAGCCCCTTCTTGTAGTGCAGCCGGGAGAGGAAGAGGATGTAGGGCTGGCCCTTCAACTCCGGGTGCTTGGCGAAGAAGGTCCCCGGGGCCGGCGGGGTCGCGAACTCCTCGAGGAACACCCCGTTGGGAATGATCTCGCGCGGCGCGGTCAGCCCCAGAGAGGCGATCACGTCGCGCTCGTGCGTGTTGCCCACGTGCAGGAACGCCGCCGAGTTCAAGAGCGGCCGGACGGCCAAGCCCAGGGCCAGCTTCTTCTTGGTCGCGCCCTGGGCCAGGCACCAGGTGTCGAGCATCCCGTGGGGCACCACGCAGTAGGGCGTGCCCGCGGCCCGCGCGCGCCTCGCGCAGGTTCGCTGGATGCCCTCCCAGACCCCGTGGATGTGCGCGAAGTCGTAGCTCCCCGCGATCTCCCGGAACGCCCGCCCCGCGCGCCAGCCCAGTTGCAATTCCACCCCGTCGGACGCGCCGATGAAGTGCGACCGAACCTGCCCCCCGCCCGGGAACGTCCGCATCCGACGGACCACCGCGTCCGACGACCCGGGGTCGTACGAGAAGAGCCCCACCTCGTGCCCGAGGGCGGCCTGGGCCGCGGCGATGCACGCGGCGATGACGGGCGGCCCCCCGTGCGTGGCCTGCATCGACGCGATGACGTGCACGATCCTCATCGAGCCTCCGTGTCCCCGCCCTTGATCGGCCCAACGCCACGCCAACCCCGCGCCCGAGCCTGGGTGGGGCCGCCATGATAGTGGGCCCCGTGGGTCACCCCCGAGGTGGGGGGCGCGCGCTCCCGGCGCAGACTCCCCGGGCGCGCCGCCGGGCCGGGCCGACGCTCGGGACGATAGACTCCGGCCTCGACCGAACCCCCGCCCGGCGCGAGGGGTAGGGAGCAGCCGTGGATCCGACGCCCGCCAGTCCGATATTCCAGCGCCTGGACCTGACCAGTCCCGCGCCCTACCCGCGGTCGTGGTACCCGCGGAAGCTGGCGTGGGCCTGGGTCTGGGCGCTGCTGTACCGTCCCTCACCGCGCCCGCTGCGCAAGTTCCGGGTGTGGCTGCTGCGCCTGTTCGGCGCCCGGGTGCATTGGAGCGTCAACCTTCGCCCCAGCTCGCGGGTCTGGCATCCCTGGCTGCTGCGGATGGACCACGACTCCTGCCTGGCCGACGGGGTCACGATCTATAACCTCGGCCCGGTCTCCGTCGGGGCCCACACGGTGATTTCCCAGGACGCCTACGTCTGCGCGGGCACGCACGACTACACCAAGTGCAACCTCCCGCTCCAGCGCCCGCCCATCACGATCGGCTCGGGGGTCTGGATCTGCGCCAAGGCGTTCCTGGGCCCGGGGATCAGCGTGGGCGACAACGCCATCATCGGCGCCTGCGCCGTCGTCTCCAAGGACGTGCCGGCGGGCATGATCGTCGCCGGCAATCCCGCCAAGGTCGTTCGCCCCCGCCCCATGGACGACGTCACCCCCGCCGCCGACCCCGGCAAGGAGCGCGCCTGACATGCCCGACTCGCACGCAGCACGCTACGAGGGCGCCTTCTCCGGGCGGCGGTGCCTGGTCACCGGCGGCGCGGGGTTCATCGGGTCGCACCTGGCCCGGCGCCTGGTCGACCTGGGCGCCCACGTGGTCGTCCTCGACAACCTGGCCAGCGGGCACCAACACAACCTCCCGGGCGAGCACCTCCAATCGGGGCGGATCGAGCTCATCGAGGCCTCGATCCTGGATGAGCCGGCCCTGGCCCGCGCCGTCCACGCCTGCGCCCTCGTCTTCCACCAGGCCGCCATGGTCAGCGTGCCCCAGAGCGTGGCCCAGCCCGGCGAGTGCATGATGGTGAACGTCGTGGGCACGCAGCGCGTGCTCTCGGCGGCCGCTCGGGCCGGTGTGCAGCGCGTGATGTTCGCCGCGTCGGCCGCGGCCTACGGCAACACCCCGAGCCTCCCCAGCCGCGAGAGCGACCTGCCCGACAGCTGGTCCCCGTACGCGGCCAGCAAGATCTCCGGCGAGTTGCTCCTCCAGACCTTCGCACGCTGCGCCTCGCTGAGCACCGTCAGCCTCCGGTACTTCAACGTGTTCGGCCCCCGCCAGGATCCCAAGAGTCCCTACGCCGCTGCCATCTCCGCCTTCGCCGAGGCCCTCATCGCTTCGCGTCGCCCGAAGATCTTCGGCGACGGTGAGCAGACCCGGGACTTTGTCCCCATCGAGAACGTCGTGCACGCCAATCTCCTGGCGGCCGCTTCCCCGCGACCCCTCGCCGGCGAGGTCATCAATATCGGGTGCGCCGGGCGGATCCGGCTGGTGGACGTGCTGGCCGAGATGGGCGCGGCCCTGGGCGTCAAGGTCGACCCCGAGTTCCTCCCGTCCCGCGCCGGTGACGTGCGCCACTCCTCCGCAGACATCTCCAGGGCGCGGGACCTGCTCGGCTACCAGCCCATCGTCCCGTTCGCCGAGGGAATCCGGCGGACCCTGAGCTGGGCGCGGGAATCCCGCTAGACTGCCCGCTCGCATCGGAGTGCACGCATGTCCTTCGCGCCCCCATCGTGTCGCTTGTGCGCGGGAGTCCCGGCGCCGGTCTTCATGGCCGGCGAGCACAGGATGTACAAGTGCTCGAGCTGCGGGTCGGCGTTCGTGTGGCCCGTCCCCGACGACGCCACCCTCGCCCGGTTCTATCACGAGTACCACCTCGTGGCCACCGAGGGAGGCTGGTACGACGAGGTCGAGGATCGCATGCGGGCGGATTTCCCGGCCAAGATCGCGCGCCTGCGGACGTGCTCGCCCAACGGCGATCCGGGACGCGTCCTGGACGTCGGGTGTGGCAAGGGCTTCTTCGTCCGCGCCTGCGTCGACGCCGGGCTGGACGCCCAGGGGTGTGATCTCTCCGAATCCGGCACCCGGTTCGCCCGCGAGACGCTGAAGGTGCGCGCCGCCTGCGGCCTGCTCCGCGACATCAAGCACCGGCTGACCGCCGACGCCGGGCCCTTCGATACCGTGACATTCTGGGCAACGATCGAGCACCTCCCCCACCCGGTCGAGACGCTCCGGGACATCTTCGAGGTTCTCCGCCCGGGCGGGCGCCTGCTCGTGGACACGGGAATCGGGGACGACTGGCTGGATCGGATGTTGCCCGGTCGCGTCCAGTGGTTCGATCCTCCCCAGCACTTGTTCGTGTTCTCCGCGCGGGGCCTTCGGATCGCGCTCGAGAGCGCCGGATTCCGCGTGACGCTGGCGGACACCTGCTTCGACCGGAGCCGGGCCCGCCGATTCGCGCGGCGTGTCCGCAATGGCGCCCTGGCGATCATGCTCCGGGCCGGGGCCGAGCTGGGAAGGATGCGCGGCGGCGCCTTCGGGTTCACGCGCTATCCCATCGGGAACCTCCAGAGCTTCGTGGCCCAGCGCCCCGGGTGAACCCCCCGCACCGGCCCTACCGTTGCCGCCTTGCGGCCAGGATCTTCGCCCGACGTGGGGTGCGGGAGCGCCCGGCCGATAGCCAGGAAGCAGGTCCACTCCGTGGCGACCCGATGTCCATCCTCAGGCCCCAACGACCCCCTGCCCCCCGGCATCGAGGGCGACAGCCTGTGGATCGCCCCCGCCCGCGCCGAAGACTACCCGCCCGGCCGGGAGCCCCCGAGCATCCTGGTGCTGACCAAGGACGAGGAGGTCAACATCGAGGACTGCCTCGCCACCCTCGCCTTCAGCGACGACATCGTCGTGCTCGACAGCTACTCGACCGACCGCACGGGGGAGCTGGCGCGCCGGTTCCCCGGCGTGCGGTTCATCAAGCGCACGTTCGACACCTGGAGCAAGCACAGCAACTGGGCGCTGGAGAACATCCACTTCAAGCATCGCTGGGTCTACTACTCCGACGCCGACGAGCGCATGCCCCCGGCCCTGCGCGACGAGATCGTCGGGCGGATCAACGACCCCGCGCAGCCCCACGCCGCCTTTCGCCTCAAGTACCAGAACATGTTCCTCGGGCGGTGGATCCGGCGCGGGGGGCTGTACCCGGTGTGGATCATCCGCCTGTTCCGTCCGGACCTGATCCGCTACGAGGACCGCGAGGTCAACGCCCATCCCGTCGTGCAGGGCTCGCTCGGGGACCTGGACAACGATTTCATCCACTACAGCTTCAACAAGGGGCTCCTCCCCTGGTACCACAAGCACAACGCGTACTCCGACATGGAGGCCAACGAGGCCGTCCGCATCATCACCGCCGAGAGCGCCTGGGAGAAGGTCAAGAAGCTGGGCAGCCGGCGGCCGGGCGTGGGTCGCCGGGCGTTGAAGGACCTCTCCTTCTTCATGCCGGTGCGCGGAATCCTCCGGTTCATGTACATGTACCTGCTGCGCCTGGGGATCCTGGACGCTCTGCCCGGGTTCCATTACGCGCTCATGATCTCGATGTACGAGTACTGGATCGAGGTCAAGATCCGCGAGCGCCGCTCCCGCTGGCGAGAGGAGACCGAGCGGACGGTGGAACGCCTCCTGGCCGAGGGCGAGGGGGCCGGACGATGAGCGCCCCCGGCTTCCCCACCGCCGCCGACGGTTCGCCCCTGGTCGAGGTCATGATCCCCACCCTCAACGAGGCGTCCCACATCCGCGAGGCCGTCGAGAACGCGCTGAAGCTGGGCCCGGTCCTCGTCCTCGACTCGATGAGCACCGACGGCACGCAGGACCTGGCCCGCCAGGCCGGCGCCACCGTCGTGGAGCACAAGTTCGAGAACTACTCGAGGCAGAAGAACTGGGGGCTGGACCACCTTCCCTTCCGCGGGAAGTGGATCTTCATCCTCGACGCCGACGAACGCGTCACCCCCGCCCTCCAGCACGAGATCCACCGGGTCGTCTCCCGCGACGACGGCGTCGTGGGGTACTACGTCAACCGCGTCGTGATCTTCATGGGACGCGAGATCCGGCACGGCGGGCTGTTTCCCTCGTGGAACCTCCGTCTCTTCCGGCGTGGGTCGTGCCGCTACGAGGACCGCTCCGTCCACGAGCACATGCTCGCCAACGGGCCCACCGGCTATCTCGACCACCTCATGCTCCATATCCGGCGCGAGACCATCACCCAGTACATCGCCAAGCACATCCGCTACGCCGACATGGAGAGCGACGAGTGGCTCAAGGCGCGCACCGGCCAGGGCGGGGGCGCCAAGGCCGAGCACCTCTTCCGCGACATCCTGCGCTGGCGCCAGTGGCTCCGGCGCAGCGTCTGGCCCAGCCTCCCCTTCAAGCCCGTCATCCGCTTCGTCTACATGTACGTCGTCCGACTCGGGTTCCTCGACGGGCTCCCCGGCTGGCACCTGGCCTGCCTCATGGCCAGCTACGAGTACATGATCGCGCTGCTGTACAAGGACAAGATCTTCCGGACACGCCAGCAGGCTCGGCGCCCCTCCCCCCGGCCCTGACCTCACGCCCGGACGCGAGCCGCGAGCTGCCCCGACAGCACCTCCGCGCACGTCCCCCAGCGATGCCCCGCGAGCAACGCCCGCAGCTTCCCCTCCGTCGTCGCCGTCCCCACGTAGCACTTGAAGTACCGGTGCGGGGGCATCGTCACCTTCGGACAGTCGGGGGCGAAGTCGCGCGGGTGCAGGTACACCACCGTGGGGCGCCCCGCCGCCGCCTCACCAGCGATGCCCTGCTCGACCAGCGAGAGGGGAAGCAGGCGCAGGTACCCCCCGCCGCAGTAGCACATCCGCTTCCTCAGCGGCCCGAACCCCACCGACGCGATCGACATGGGCAGCTCGGGCATCGTGCGCCCGCCGGGCGTGGTCAGGACGTGCGGCCCCTGCGTGCAGGCGTACCCGCCGTGCCCGCGCGGGGCGGGGAACAGGCTCGCGTCGTAGGTGATGCCCAGGTCCAGCAGCACGTCGAAGGCCCACTCCGTGCCGGGCGTGATGGAGAAGGACGGGGCACGGAAGCCGCGGATGGAAACGTCGCCGGCGCGCCCGGTCGACCCCGCCGCCCCGGCGCGGATGGCCTCCAGCGAGCGCGCGATGTCCTCGCGGAACACCTGGGGCGTCAGCTCATAGACCTTGCGATGCCAGAAGCTGTGCGTGCCCAGCTCGTGCCCGGCGTCGGCGATGCGCCTGACCAGGGCCGGGTGCCGCTCCGCGATCCAGCCCAGGACGAAGAACGTGCCCCGGGCCTTGCCCTCGTCGCAGAGGCGCAGGATCAGGTCCGTGTACCGCTCCACCAGCGACGACCGCGCCGAGAGCCCGGGCCACCGATCGGGGTCCTCGACGGCCTTGACCTCGACGATGTGGAACCAGTCCTCGATGTCGAAGGAAAGGGCGTGCACGATCTGGTCGCCGGGCGGGATCATCACTTGAACCGGTGCCCGTTTCGCTTGAACCTCTCCACGTCTTCCCTCGTCGGCATGGCGAAGTGCGTCTGCTGCGACTCGGGGTTGGCCATCAGGGGCGGATCGCCGGCCTCGACCAGCCGCACGCACTCGATGATGGCCTCGGCCGCCAGGTCCTTGCTTCGGCTCATGACCTCCTCGAGCGTGTCGTGGGGCCAGATGCGGTACTTCCGCCGCACGACGATGGGCCCGTTGTCCAGCTTGCGGTCCACGAAGTGAACGCTCGATCCACCCCACGTCTCGCCGTTGGCCAGCGTCCAGAAGCTCGGCATCAATCCGCGGTACTTGGGCAGCAGCGCGCCGTGGCAGTTGACGATCCCGAACGGCGTCTGGCGCCGCAGCTCCTTCTTGTACAGCTGCGTTCCCGAGATCGACACGATGAACTCCACGCCCAGCCCGCGGAGCATCGCGCGGAACTCCTCGCCGTTCACGTCGTCGGTGTAGTGCACGGGCACGCCGTACTTCTTCGCCACCGACGGCACCGTCGAGCCCCCGCCCAGCCCCAGCGCCGTGGCGATCTTCCCCTTGAGCTTGTTCCACAGCAGTTGGCGGAGTTTCCACTGGAAGTACCAGAACCCGTAGACCTTGTACAGGTCCATCGCCGTCTGCACGAGCGTCCGCTTGCCCTGGGTGTTGGCCTGGAGGTTGATGCCCATCGTGGAGTCGGCGAACTCGCGCAGGAACTTGTCGAGCACTCGCGGGAGGTTCTTGGCGTCGTCCTGGATGAAGACGTACTTCTTCAGCGTCCGCCCGGGGGGCTCGAGGACGAGGAACTCGTGACCGCTCGGTCGCGTCCCGGGGAGCGGGTCGAGCTCGAAGGCCTTGGCCGGGGCATCGATGGGGTTGTTCGCGGTGGTCATGGCGTGGCGCCGAGGGTTTCCAGGAGCTCCGCCCACTGGCGGCAGGCCGTCTCGCGATCGTATCGGCCGGCGATGGCCGTCCGCCCGGCCTCGCCCATGGCCCTTCTACGCGAGGGGTCGCTCTTGAGATCAACGATCGCGCGGGCCAGCCCTGGCGCGTCGCCCTCGCGGATCGTCAGGCCGCTCGCGGATTCTTCCAGCACGCGCGCGATCTCGGACGTCGGGTGCCCCACGAACAGCGACGGGCGGGCCACCCCCATGATTCCGTATACCTTGCTGGGAACCATGATCCCCTCCACCCCCTCCTTCAGCGAGATCAGGTGCACGTCGCCCGCCGACAGGGACTTCGACAACTCCTCGCGCGGCACATAGTCCTCGTAGACCACGCCGGCCAGGGCGTGATCGCGCACGGCGGCCTCGACCTCCTGGCGGCGCTTGCCCCCGCCGATGAACACGAACCGGATCCCCGGCTCATTCTTGAGCAGCCGCATGGCCTCGATGATCGTCCTGGCGTCGTGCCCGAGCCCGAAGTTGCCCGAGTACATCACGACGAACTCGCCCCGCGGCGCCCAGCGGGACCGGTAGGGGTTGCCCTCGTGGGGCACCGGCTCGACGCCGCGGAGGTCCGCCCAGACCGGGATGAACTCGACGCGCCGGGCGGGCGTGCCCTTGGCCAGCACGCGGTCGCGCATGCACCGCCCGAGAACGACGCCGCGGTCGCTGTGCCGGAGGATGAAGCGGTTGACGCGCTCGAACGCGCGCGTGGGCAGGGCGTCGGGGCGCATCACCCCGCAGGCCACCGGAAGGTCCGGGTAGAGGTCCATGACCCAGCACACGGCGCGCGAGCCGCGCAGCCATCGGGAGACAATCCCGGCCAGCCCGATGAATGGGGGCGTCGTGTAGCAGACCACGACGTCGGGGCGAGGGATGAGGAGCAATCGCCACAGGGCCATCACGTAGAAGAGCGCGAAGTCGGCGATGCGTGCCGCGATGCCGGCCTTGCCGAAGAGGCTCATGCCCACGCGATACGCCTCGATCGTCCCGCCGGGGACGGGGATGGACTCGCGCTTGGGCAGGCTGGCGCCCCGCTGCCCGTAGATGGAGCGCGAGGCGATGGCCGAGACGCGGTGCCCGCGCGCCACCAGGGCGTCGCCCAGGTCCTTGCCCATCTGGGCCGTGGCCACCACGTCCGGGTGGAAGGCCTGGTTGAGCAGGACGACGTGGAGTTGTTTCCGGGCTGTTCCCAAGCCCGGCATTATCGGCATCCCGCGCGTCGTTCTCCGCTCCTGCGTGCGTGTTCGCCCGTGTAGACTTGCACGATGCCCTCCGCCCTGGATCGTGCCAAGGACGCCGCCCGAGCCTGCCGCCGCGAGTTTCGCTCGCTCGTGGGGCGCGAGGTCCACGTCCCACGCCAGCATCCTTCCCGGGGTATCCACCTCGGCACCGACTACGGGGGTTGGTGGGTCCTTCCCGAGGGGCTGGGTCCCACCAGCGTGGTGTACGGCGTGGGCGTAGGGCAGGATATCTCCTGGGACCTGGCGATGATCGATCGCTTCGGCTGCCCGGTCCACGCCTTCGACCCCACCCCGCGATGCCTCAAGTGGATCGCGACCCAGACGCTCCCGTCCCGGTTCGTCTTCCACCCCTGGGGCCTTGCGGAGCACGACGGGGTGGCGACGTTCGTCATGCGCAGCGACGACCCGCGGTGGAGCTCCTACAACCCCAGCGACGACACCTCCAACGCCCACGAGGTGGTCCGGGCGGACGTGCGCCGGCTCACCACGATCATGCGCGAGCTGGGGCACGACCACATCGACGTGCTCAAGATGGACATCGAGGGGGGAGAGTTCGCCGTGCTCAAGGACCTCCTGGCCGGGAGCGTCCGACCCAGGCAACTCCTCGTCGAGTACCACTACTGGGGACAGCAGCGGGGCAACGTCCCGGCGTTGCGCGAATCCGTGGCGGCCCTTCGCGACGCCGGGTACCGCCTGTTCGCACGCTCGCCCAACGGGCCGGAGCTGTGCTTTGCGCGGGCCTGAACACCCGCCCCGGGCCCCGGGGCGATCGAGCCCGGCGGGTGGCGCGGGCCCCGGGGGCTACCCTGATTCACCGAGGAGGCGCCGGTGAAGTTCTCCGCGCAAGGCGAGCACGTGCTGCTGAAGATCCGCGAGAAGCGCGCGGTCGTGGGCGTTGTCGGCCTGGGCTACGTCGGCCTGCCCCTGCTGGCCGCGTTCCACGACGCCGGCGTGCGCGTCATCGGCTTCGACGTGGATTCGGCCAAGATCGACGCCATCGCGCTCGGCCGGAACTACCTCCCCCACCTGGGCGAGGACCTCCTGCGCGGGCGATTCGCCAGCGGGACGTTCGACGCCACGGCGGACACGTCCCGCCTGGGCGAGTGCGACGCCGTGCTCATCTGCGTGCCCACACCCCTGGGCCCCCACCGCGAGCCGGACCTGTCCTTCGTCGTGGGCACGGGCCAGAGCGTGGGGCGAGCCCTGCGCCCGGGCCAGCTCATCGTGCTCGAGTCCTCCACCTACCCGGGCACCACGCGCCACGAGCTGCTCGATGCCCTGCTCGCGGCCCGTCGCGCCGCCGGCGGGACCTGGGCTCCCACGCCCGGTGACGACCTCTTCGTGGCCTTCTCGCCCGAACGCGAGGACCCGGGCCGCCAGGGACACTCCACCCGCACCATCCCCAAGGTCGTGGGCGGGCTGGACGAAGCCTCGACGCGGCTGGCCTCGGCGCTCTACGCCCTGGCCATCGAGAAGGTCATCCCCGTGCGCAACGCCGAAGTCGCCGAGACGGCCAAGCTGCTCGAGAACATCTTCCGCAGCGTCAACATCGCGCTGGTCAACGAGCTCAAGGTGGTCCTGGACGCCATGGGCATCGACGTGTGGGAGGTCATCGACGCCGCCGCCAGCAAGCCCTTCGGCTTCATGCCTTTCTACCCCGGGCCCGGGCTGGGCGGGCACTGCATCCCCATCGACCCGTTCTACCTGTCGTGGAAGGCCAAGGAGTTCGGCCAGACGGCCCGCTTCATCGAGCTGGCGGGGGAGGTGAACCACGCCATGCCGCGCTACGTGGTGGACAAGCTCGCCGGCGCCCTCAACGCCCGCGGACGCGCGATGCGCGGGGCCCGGATCCTCGTGCTCGGCCTGGCGTACAAGCCGGACATCGCCGACGTGCGCGAGAGCCCGTCGCTGGAGCTGATCGAGCTGCTCGGGGACCTGGGCGCGAGCGTGGAGTACAGCGATCCCCACGTACCCAGGACCCACCGGATGCGCCGCTACGACCTCAAGCTGGAGTCGGTGCCACTGACCGCGGAGTCCATCGCCTCCCGCGACGCGGTGCTCCTCGCCACGCACCACCGCGCGTTCGACTACGCGATGATCGCGCGCCACGCCCGGCTGGTGGTGGACACCCGCAACGCCATGCGGGCGTTCGCGCCGGAGATGGGCGATCGCCTGGTGCGGGCGTAGCCCGGGGTCACGCCCGCCGGCGCACGCAGTACCGGATCGCCGCCTCGAAGCCGTCCACCATCTTCGGGACGCTGAACCGCTCCGTGACCGTGCGGTGCGCCCCCTCGGAAAGTCGCCGGCGCAGCGCGTCATCCGTCAGGACCCGCTCGAGCACGCGGGCGAGGTCCGCCGCGTCCCCGTCCCTGTAGGTCAGCCCGTTCTCGCCCGGGCGCAGGGCCTCGATCTCCGGGTTGTGCGCGCCGAGGTCGTCGCCCGTGACCAGTGGCAGGGCGTACCCGAAGGCGTGCAGGATCGACAGCCCGACATTGCGCGGATAGCAGAACGCGCGCGCGGACACGAAGTACGCCCCCAACTCCGTTTCCTGGTAGATCGCCCCCAGCAGCCGCACGTGGTCCTGGAGCCCGCGCGCCCCGATCATCGCCCGGAGCGATTCCCCCTCCGCCCCCGTGCCCACGATCAGCACCAGCAGCTCGGGCAGGCGGCGACGCAGCTCGTCGGCCGCCTCGACGAGCAGCGAGACCCGATTGCCCGGGTCCAGGCGGGACACGAACAACACGACCTTGCGCCCCGCCAGGCCCTTGGCCTCCTGGAACGCGCCGAGCTCCTCCGGCCGCGCCAGCCAGTGCTCCCGGGCCGCCTGGATCGGGCCCTGGTCCAGGCTGTTCAGGGCCACGAAGACCCGTTCGCGCGGGAAGCCGTGGGCGATGAACGCCTCGGCCGCGATGTGGTTGTAGAAGACCACGGCCCGGGCCAGCCGGGCGACGGCCCGGCGCGCCCACGAGGTCAGCGCCCGCTCGCGCTTGGAATACCCATGCCCCCACAGCACCACGGGGATGCCCAGAAGGCGCGCCTTGACCAGCCCGGGGATCAGGCTCAGGTACCGCGTGCTCCAGGAGAGGATCGCCACGTCCGCGTGCCGACGGCTTACGTACCGGAATTGCCCGGGGTGCCACGTAAAGTCCTGACCCCCCAGCACCCAGTGCCGATGCTCCACCTGCTCGGCGTGGAACCCCTCGGGCTGGGCGTTGGGCAGCCCCGGCGTGACCGAGTACACGAGCTTGAGGCCAATCCCCGGGCGATGGGCCAGCTCGCGGAATACCGGAACCCGATAGCGCGGAAGGGCCGCTTGCTGAACGAGCACGCGGATGACGCCCAAGGAGGCGCCCGCGCCTGGCACCTCCACGGACGCCTGGTCGGTCGACGCTGGGGCGGCTTGACCCATCGACTCCCTTACCGGCACCCCGGACCAGCCGGAGGGGGATGACCCCGGCACGTCCGCGCGCCCAGGGGCACGCTCCCCGCAGGAGCGGGCGCTAGCGTCTCACTATACCGGCACACCTCACCCGTGGACGTCGATCTTGGGATTGCCCGACAGCATCGCGCGGACTCCGCTGCTCAGACGCATCCTGGCCCCCGCCAGCTCCTGGGCCAGCGAGGAGTAGTCCGTCCCACCGGCGCTCAGGAACCCCTCCACCCGGTCCTGCACGAACGAGCGGAAGCCCTCGGCCATTTCCTTGTACCGGGCGGCGTCCGGGAACAACGTGAGTTGGGGCAGCAGGCTCGACATCTCCGCGTCGAGCCGGGAGAACAACAGTTCGCGATCGCGCGCGGCCCGCTCCCCGGGAGTGCGGGGCGTGGAACTTGAGCCGGCGCTGCCCGCCGTGGCGCCCGTCGCGGAGCCCGCGGACGTGCTCCCGCCCTGCGCCCCCTGCGTCGCGTCGGCCACAGGTTCGGTGTCGGCCAGGGGTGTGCCCGTGGCGCCGGTCGTGCCCGCGCCCGGGTCGGGGGTCACGGTCGTGGACGAGCCGCCCGATGCGACGCCGGTGGCGCCGCCGGTGGTGGCCGCGGGCGGGCCCGATAGGTCGGCCAGCGCGTGCATGAACTCTCGCCGCATGACCACCAGGTGCTGGGCGAAGCCCGAGTAATCCTCGGCCCCGGAGGCCGCGAATTCATCGAAGGCCTTCTTGACGTTCTTGGCGAACTCGTCGCGCATGGCGCCGGCCTGGTCGGCCAGGGCGGAGTTGTCGGAGGTCAGGCGGGCCACGTCGCGATCCACGTGCCGGAGCAGGATGCGAACGTCGCGCGAAGCCCGCCGCAGCCCGCGGGGCGCTCCGTCGTCGTCCTCGCCGTGGTCGTCCTCGTGCCCGTGGGCGTGGTGGGCGTGACGCGAGCGGGAATGGTGCTCGCCCACGCGGGTGGTCGATGAGCCCGTGCCGTCGGTGGTACCGCTCGTGCCCGCCGCGCCCGCGAAGTCGTGGCGCAGGGTGATGCGTGCGGCGGCCATGCGCTCCGCGAACGTCATGTAGTCGATCTTCCCCGCGGACAGCTCGTCGAGCGTCGCGTCCAGCGTCTGCTGGAACGTGTCGCGCAGCGTCTTGAGCTTCTCCCCCGTATCGCCCACGACCCCGACGGAGACCCGCTGCAGCTCGCGGTCCACCCCCCGCATCATGACCTGGTAGTCGCGCTTGGCACGGGCCACGGCACGGTCTCCCGTGGGCACGTCGCCGCCGGTGGTGAGCGCGCCGCGAGCGACCTGATTGAGCCGGGTCAGGGACGAGATATCCGAAGCTCTGGACATGGGCAATCTCCTGGGCCTACCCGTGCCACGCAAGGCCCGGGCCAACCACCGCAGTTATCGGCGCGATCGCGAGCGGGTATTGGTTCGAGCCGAATTTCACCCGCTCGTCCCCGCGAGAACACGCGGAGCATGCGCCCTCGCCCGGCCCGACGCGCAAACTCGGCGCGGCCTCAGGAGATCTTGAGCGTCGGGCGGGCCGCGCCCTTCCTCATCGACGCCAGTGCCACCTGGGCCAGCACGTTGGTCACGACCGCGTCCAGCCGTTCGCGCAGGGCCAGCCCGGGCGGGTCGGTCCCCTCGAAATTGGCCGTCGGGTTGCCCTTGTCGCTGTTGACCCGCAGGCTCATGGTGATGGGAATCGAGCCCAGGAACGGGACGCCCAGGCGCTGGGCCATCGTCTCCGCGCCGCCGCGCCCGAAGATGTCGTAGACCTTCCCATCGTCGCCCACGAAGTACGACATGTTCTCCACCACCCCCAGCACCTCGATGCCCAGCTGCTGGAACATCCGCGCCGCCCGCACGGCGTCGTCCTGCGCCACCTTCTGCGGCGTGCACACCACCACCGCCCCCGAGAGCTTCATCATCTGCGCCATCGTCAGCGACACGTCCCCCGTTCCCGGGGGCAGGTCGATGATCAGATAGTCCAGCTCGCCCCAGTTGGTCTGCTCCGTGAGCTGCTTGAACGCGCCGTGGGCCATGGGCCCGCGCCAGATCAGCGGCTTCTCCGGATCCACCAGCTTGCCGATCGTCATGCACTTCACGCCGTGCACGCAGAACGGCTGGAGCATCCCCCCCAGCACGTTGGCCTCCAGGGCGTCCAGCCCCAGCATCGTGGGCATGCTCGGGCCGTAGATGTCCCCGTCGAGCAACCCCACCGCCTGCCCGCGCCGCGCCAGCCCCACGGCGAGGTTGAGCGAGACCGTGCTCTTGCCCACGCCGCCCTTGCCCGCCCCCACCGCGATCACGTGCTTGATGCCCGCGAGCCCGCCCGGCTCCGGCGACAGGCCCCCGATGGGGCGGTGGCCTTCCCCCGACGCGCCCGGCGCCGATGATGCCCCTTCCGGGGGCGGGGGCGCGGCCCTCAGCCCCCCAAATCGGCGCGTCGCGACGACCTTGCCCGAATCGTCCACGAACTCGGCCAGCAGCGAGTCCATCCGCGAGCCCTCCGCCCGAGCACGCTCCTCAAGAGCTCGGCGCGCCGCCGTCGCCGCCGCGTCGAACTGCGGATCGCCCGCGCCCGCCGGCAGACGCAGCTTGACCGCGATCGCGGACTCGAGGGTGCTCCCCCAAACAAAAACCCCCCCGAACTGGCGAGCCAGGGGACTGACAACCTCGGTCACGGCGTCCTTGGACAGGGGCATGGCTTCTCCGCTGCGACGTGCGCGGAAGATGCTAGCTTCGCTCAATCGCACCCGGGATTCTGGGACGCTCCGCCCTCGCATTCGCGGTAATGCGGCGCCACCGGCGGCGTTAGGCCCGAGGCGGGCGGGCGACGCGACCCAACGGGTGCGCCCGCGCATTGGCCCGCCAAGGAGTCCGTTATGACCTCGATTCAGGTGCGAATTGTGGCGGTTTCCGGGGCCTTGGTGCTGGGCTTCGGCATCGCAAGTGCCCGCGCCCAGGAGCCCAAGCCCGCGCTGGGCGGGCCCAGGGTGACGGACACGGGCGTTCCGGGCGAGGCACGCAGCTTCGGCGATGCCCAGGCCCAGACGAAGAAGGACCTGGCTCGCCCCATCCCGCATGTGGCCTTCATGCGAGCCCTGCACGTGGTGCGCGGCGAGGGGGCGGGCACGCTCGCCCTCACGCCCGACCAGGACTCTCGAATCCGCGCCGTCGATCAGGAATTCCAGGGCGAGATCGCGAAGTTCCGCCAGGACCACCAGGACGAGGCCAGGGACCTGCTCAAGGACCTGACGCCCGAGGATCGGCGCCAGGCGCTGCAAGTGCTCGGGCGCGTGCGCGGCGAGTTGGGCACGACCGGGGCGCGCGCCGAGAAGGGCCCCAAGGGTGAAAAGAACAGGGGCCGAGCCCAGGGCACGCCCCCCGGACCGTCCCCTGATGAGCGGATGATGCCCGAGACCGGCGAGAAGCCCGACCCCGCCAGGGCGGCGGCCGCCAGGGAGAAACTCAAGGCCCTGCTCGGGGACGCCCCCAAGCCCATGGACGCACACGCCAAGATCTTCGCGGTGCTCAGCGCCGACCAGAGGGCGTCGGTGGAAAAGGAACTCGCCCGCGTTCGTGATGAGATGCAGCAGCAGGCCAAGGACCGCATGGCCCAGCGCCTGGTCGACTCCAACAAGGTGAAAGGCCTCAAGAAGGCGGGTCCCGACGGCACCCCCGCGGGCCCGCGCGTCGATCGCGAGGCGGTGCGACAGGCGATGCAGAACCTGCCCCCGGAGGAGCGTGAAAAGGTCCGGAACATGAGCCCCGAAGAGCGGCGGGCCTACGTCCGCAACCTCCTGGAGCACAAGGGGGGGCAGAAGTAACCCCGATCGGACGACAAATCGGGTGTTCCTTCTGCACCAACAACGGGTGCGCTCGGGGAGAGCGCACCCGTTGTGTCTTTGAATCCCGGAGCATGATCCCGACAGGACGGTCCGCTCCCGGCGCAACGCCCGCGCGGTTGTTCGCAATTTGTTTATGTTGGCTGCGGGCGCGTTCGAGCCCGGAGTGCTGAACGGAACGGAACTTCAGTGGCTCCAAGCACGTAGCGTCCGATAGGTTGGTAGACTCAAACTGATCTCTCTCTCCTCCAGCGGGGCGCTGTCTTTGATAGCGCCCTGCTTGTTTGTCGGAGACAATCACTGTGAAGATGGGTAAGGCTGACCACGCTCCGGTGCTCGTGACCGGGGCCGCCGGGTTCATTGGATCGCACGTCTGCGGCGCGTTGATCGCGCGCGGGCAGCGCGTGGCGGGGATCGACAACTTCGATCCGCTCTTGTATGGCGACCGCAACGAGGCGCTCAAGCGGGGCAACCTCGACGAGGTCTCGCGCGCGCCGGGCGCGTTCGAGTTCGAGCGCGCGGACATCTGCGATGCCGCCGCGATGCGGGCATTGTTCGCAAAGTGGAAGCCCCTGGGTGTGATCCACCTGGCGGCCAAGGCGGGCGTGCGCCCGAGCATCACCGACCCCGGCGCGTACCTGCGCACCAACGTCGTGGGAACCAGCAACGTGCTGGAATGTGCGCGTGAGGGCGGATGCGCGCGGGTCGTCGCCGCATCGTCGAGCAGCGTCTACGGCAACGCTCCGACGGTGCCGTTCCACGAGGAGATGGACGTGGGCCGCCCGATCAGCCCGTACGCGGCGAGCAAGCGTGCGGCGGAATTGGTGTGCGCGGCGCACCACCACCTGCACAAGACGCCGGTGGCGTGCCTGCGGTTCTTCACGGTCTTCGGGCCGCGCCAGCGCCCGGACCTGGCGATCGCGAAGTTCCTGGAGATGGTCTGGCGCGGGGAGGCGATCCCGTTCTTCGGCGACGGTTCCAGCAGCCGCGATTACACGTTCATCGACGACATCGTCGCGGGCGTGCTGGCGGCGTACGACCGCATCGACAAGCACGGGTTCCGCATCTGGAACCTCGGTGGGCACCGCCCGCACTCGCTGAGCGAACTGGTCGCGACGGTCGAGCGCGTGGTGGGGCGCAAGGCCACGCTCGATCGCAGGCCGATGCAGGCGGGGGACGTGGAACGGACGTTCGCGGACCTGACACGCAGCGGCGCGGAGCTGGGCTTTGCGCCCACGACCGGCCTGGAGGAAGGCATCCGGCGACAGTGGGCGTGGATGCGGGAGGCGCGGCCTTCGCCTATCGCGAACGCCGCGGCCGCGAAGGGAGCGCTCTAGTGGTCTTGGCACCGGTGATCGCGATGGCGGCGATGGCACAAGTGGGGGGGCAACAACCGGCACGGGTAAGCGGGCCCGAGGCCCTGATCGACCCGTCGCGCCTGATGGCGACGCTGCGCGAACTGCCGCCCAGGCGATCGCCCGACGCTGATGCCGAGCACATCGCGGGGCTGGAGCGCACCGAGGCCCTGCTGCGAAGCAAACTCAAGGAGTTGGGGCTGGTCGCGGTGGAACAGACGCTGCGCTGGCCGACGGGCCAACCGACCCCCGGAGAGGGCGGCAAGCCCCCGACGCACGAGTGGCGCAACTTCATCGTGGACTTTCCCGGGACGGACCTGTCGCGCGAGGTGGTGATCGTGGGTGCGCACTTCGACGCGGTGCCCAACTCGCCGGGGATCGACGACAACGGGACGGGCGTGGCGGGGCTGCTGGAGATCGCTCGGGCGATGAAGGCGATGCACGAGCAAGGATGGACGACGCGGCGAACGATCCGCCTCGCGTTCTTCAACCTCGAGGAGGTCGGGCTGATCGGCTCGGCGAACTACGTGCACGCGTGGCGCGAGGCGAACCCCCGGAACCCGCGGCCCCCGGAAGCGCCGCCCCCGGCAGCACCGCGGGCCGGCGCGCCGACGGACACCGCGCCGGGCGCGAAGGCGGCGCCCGGGCCCGAGCAGATCATCGCGATGATCAGCCTCGAAATGCTGGGCTTCTACAGCGACGCCCCCGGAAGCCAGCACAACCCGTTCAAGCCGATCCCCGGGGTGTTCGAGCCGCCGACGGTGGGCGACAACATCGTGCTGGTGGCGCTGGCGCGGAACAAGGAACTGGCGCAGCGCGTCGCGGGCGCGATGACGCGCGCCGGCGATGGGCTGAAGGTCTTCGTGGTGGATTTCAGCCCCGTGCCCCTGCCCGACCTGATGCGCAGCGACCACGGCCCGTTCGCGCTGGCGGGGCTGCCGGGGATGATGCTGACGGACACGGCCAACTTCCGCAACCCCAACTACCACAGGGCGACGGACACGATCGAGACCATCGACGCGGCGCGATTCACGAAGGCCGTGAAGGGCGTGGCGGGGGCGGTGTGGGAGATGGCGGAGGGGAAGCCCCCGGAGGGTAAATAAGCAAAGGGTCATGACTAGCTGGGCGGTTTCTCGCGGCAGGAATCATGGCCTCCGGAGCGTCGTTTGAGGAGGCCGCACCTGGCGTACGGGCAAATCCGTACGAGAGGGCGCTGCTCGTCAGGATCTACGCACTCGGCAAGTTCGACAAGCTCTCGCCACTTTGTAGCTCCTACGGCGCGAAGGCCCGGCTCCAAGGAGTCACTGCTATCGCCCGATCCGGAAGCGTCGCGTCCGAAGTGCCGTAGGCGTCCGGGAGGGGACTGTCGCAACGTGGCCCGAGCCCCCTCCCGCTGGGAGGGGGCTTGTGCGCCGGCGCGAGTTCTCCGCGCACGAGGCGGAACGCCGTTTCCGCGTCCTATCCTCCCCCACTATGGCCGTCCTCATCCACGCCAAGACCCGCGTCATCTGCCAGGGAATCACCGGCGCTTTCGGCGCCAGCCACACCAGGGGCTGCTACCACTACGGGACGCAGATGGTCGGCGGCGTCACCCCCGGAAAGGGCGGGACGAAGGACGAGAACGGCCTCCCCATCTTCGACACCGTCGAGCAGGCCGTGAAGGCCACGGGCGCGGACGCGACGATGATCTTCGTCCCCCCCGGCGGGGCGGCGGACGCGGTGCTGGAGGCGGCGGCGGCGGGGATCAGGACGGTCTGCTGCATCACCGAGGGCGTGCCCGTGCAGGACATGGTCAAGGCCCGCGCGGTGCTCGACCAGGTCAACGGCGGCGACAGCTTCGACCTCAAGACGTCGAAGGTCTTTCTGATCGGGCCCAACTGCCCGGGGATCATCACCCCCGGGCCCAAGACCGGGGGCGGCACGGGCCCCAAGGACCCGTACACCAACGCGGGGTGCAAGATCGGGATCATGCCCGGGTATATCAACAAGCACATCA
This sequence comes from Phycisphaerales bacterium, assembly GCA_044221985.1. Taxonomy (GTDB): domain Bacteria; phylum Planctomycetota; class Phycisphaerae; order Phycisphaerales; family UBA1924. The sequence goes on along the minus strand of JBGAOG010000011.1, from coordinate 21,267 downwards.
GTGAGAGCAAGCTGGGCAAGAGCGTGGGCATCGTGAGCCGCAGCGGGACGCTGACGTACGAGGCGGTGTGGCAGACGAGCCAGCGCGGGCTGGCGCAGAGCACGTGCATCGGGATCGGGGGCGACCCGATCCGCGGGATCAACCACATCGACAGCCTGCGCATGTTCGAGGCCGACCCCGACACGCACGGGATCCTGATGATCGGGGAGATCGGCGGAAGCGACGAGATCGACGCGGCCAAGTTCATCAAGGCGAACGTGAAGAAGCCGGTGGCGGCGTTCATTGCCGGGCGCACGGCGCCCCCCGGAAGGCGAATGGGGCACGCGGGTGCGATCATCGGCGGGGCGGACGACACGGCCGACGCAAAGATCAAGGCGCTGCAGGACGCGGGCGTTGCAGTGGCGCTGAGCCCGGCGGACATGGGCGAGGCGATGCTGCGGGCGATGAAGATCGGGTAGCACGTGCCGCCCTTGCAGGGGCCCAGGGGACCTTGCGGGAGAGTGGCGTCGGTCGGGCTCCGTCAGGGAATCAGGCCCGGAAACCTCTCACCAGTGCGGGCGGTGCGTGCGGCTCGGAGGAAGCGACGGACCCGGGAAGCCCGTCGGCGCGGCGCGGTTGGATGCTACTCTTGCAGCCCCAAGCGTTTGGGATCGGTACAAGCAACGGCGGGGCGGGGTGCTCCGGTCGGGTGGAGAATCGGCACATGCGCACGACGATCTGGGCTGCGGTTCTTGCATGCGGGCTGGTGGGCACGAGCACGGCGCTCGGGCAGTTGGTGACGCCCCCCGACGGGCCGCCGACCCCCACCGCCCCGGTCGTCCTCCCCCCGCGGATGGAGAAGAAGCCGATGGGCGCTCCCAAGGGGCCCATGGGGGGCGTCGACCCTCTCCCGGGCGTCAGCCGGGGCCCGCAGGTCGAGCCGCTGCCCGTCCTGGCGTACGAGTCCCTGGTCAAGAAGGACATGCAGAACAGGCTCGTGCACCTGAAGGAGCTGCCCGACGTGGCGGCCCTGAAGGTCAACCCCATGCTGCAGGACGCGGAGCGCGAGAAGATCAGGCCGTACCTGGACGAGCGGCGCAAGGCGTTCGAGCGGATCGTGATCGAGAACATCGACCTGGCCGACGAACTGGCGACCGATCGCGTGGAGAAGATCGACTTCGCGGACCGCGCGAGCAACGACGCCAAGTGGCTCAACGGCGCGATCAGGCCGTTCACGGCCACGACCGCGGGCACGCCCAAGCGCCTGTCGATGGAGCTCAAGAACCGCGGGATGATCAACGACCTGCAGCGGCGCTTCAACGACAAGATCGCCGACGAGTACAAGCGGGCCTACCGCGACGACGTCAGCGAAGGGCACAAGAAGGCGGAGCCCAAGAAGGAGGGCGACGCCAAGCAACCCGATGACAAGAAGGCCGACGCCAGGAAGGAGGCCCCGAGCATGATCGCCCTCCTCCTTCGCACCGAGGCCCTCGACGAGCCCCTGAGCGTCCGGCGCGACCTGCTCGTCGAGGCCAGCCGCGGGCTCGGCCAGACCCTGCCCAAGCTCGGCCTGGTGGGCGAGGCGTCAACCAAGGCCCAGGCCATCGCCAAGGCCATCACGCCCAAGATGGACGATGACCAGCGCTTCGCCGCGATGGAGAAGCTCAAGGACGCGCTGAGCGTGGACCAGCGCAAGACGCTGCTCCGCGAGACGGTCGCCCTGCGGAAGTAGCCGCTGACCTCGCGCGCAAACCTGCCCGGGGCTCAGGAGCGCCCGCCCCCGGCGGGTGTGTTCTGTTGCAGGGCCCGGCGAAGGCGATCGATCATCTCCGCCCGCTGTCCCGCGCCTAGGCGTCCGCGCAGCTGCCGGGGATCCCAGCCCCACACCGCGCGCGTGGGCGTCGGGTCGTCGGCATGGCGCGGGATCACGTGCCAGTGCACGTGGGGCACCAGGTTGCCCAGGCACTCGTAGTTGATCCGGGGCGGGCCCCCGCCGGCGCCGCTGGCCGGGAAGACCCGGCGGATCGCCCGCGCCACCCGCGCTACCTCCGCGAAGATCCGCGCCTGACGCTCGCCGGGCAGCGCGTCGAGGTGCTCCACGTGCTCCTTGAGCACCAGCACGCACCACCCGCGGCAGCCCTGGTTCTCGCCCAGAAGCACGTGGCACTCGTCCAGCGACGCGAGCCACGAGGCGTGCCCGCCCCCCGCGGCGCACTGGGCCGCCTCGCACAGCGGGCACGGGTGCGTCGGCGTCATCAGAACGGCCTCTTGGTCGGGTTCACGACCAGGTTGTCGCGCCCCAGGATCAGCAGGTCCGCGACCTCGATCGCCTCCTCGAAGCTGCGCCGGGCCGCGTCCACGTCCATGGCCCAGGGCACGATCTTGCCCTGCTCGAGGTGCTCGAAGCTGGGGATCGCGTCCCCGCACACGAGCGTCGTGAATCGCGGCTGCTCGAGCAGCAGTCCGCACAATCCCGGCGTCACGCCGGGCAGCGGGAACAGCGCCACGCCGGGAGCGATCTCCTCGGGCGCGGGCCCGCAGCGCTGGAGGACTCCCACGTCACGCTCCAGGGCGCGGCGCAGGGCGGCCTCATCCTCGGTGAGCGTTCGCCCCGCCAGGTCGCGCAGCTTCTGGGCCAGGGGCACTCCCACGGCCTCGCGCTCCTCGCCTGCCACCAGCCAGTGGGCGTCCTCGAAGACCTCGATTCCCCGGTGCAGGTCCGGATGGAAGCTCGTCAGGAACACATGCGTGACCTCCGAGGGCGTGATTCCCGCCCGCTCGCCCAGGCGTGCCGCCAGGGCCGATCCGGGCAGCCCGGGATCGACCACGATGGTCGCGTCGCCCGCGCGAATCAACGTCGTGGTCGCGTGCCCGGTGCGCACGGGGGCGCGTTCTCCGCGCAGGGGGTGTGCCGCCATCGCGCCGATCGAGATCACACAAGCGTCCACCCCTACCTCCTCATCCGTCCGCCGAGGTGCTGTCCTGCACCGCGCGCAACCGCTCCAGCATCGGGTGCTTCCTGGCCTTCATGGCGCGCAGCCGTTCGACCACGAGGGGTGGGACCATGGACGTCAGCCCCGACAGGTCCTCGCCCATGGCGGCGACCTGGCGGATCAGGCTGCTCGACGTGTAGGCGAAGTTCTGCCCCGCGACCACGAACGCCGTCTCCAGCCCCGCGACCTCGCGGTTGGTCAGGGCCTGCTGGATCTCGTACTGCAGGTCCGACAGGTTCCGCACGCCGCGAAGGAGCACCGTCGCCTTCGCCCCGCGGGCGAAGTCCACGGTCAGGCCCGCGTACGACAGCACTTTGACCGGCGCTCCGCCGGGCTCGTCGCGGACCATCTGGCGCACCAGCGCCTCGGCCATCTCGGCCCGCTCCTCCGCCGAGAACAACTGGTCCTTCGAGGGGTTGCGCCCCACCGCCACGATCAGCTCGTCGAAGAGCTTGCGCCCCCGCGCGATCACGTCCAGGTGCCCGAAGGTCATCGGATCGAACGAGCCCGGATAGACGGCGATGTGGCGGGGCATGTCCAGAGTGTAACACTCACCCCGTGCCCTCCCCACTATCCTCCCGGCGCCACCCCGCCACCCATGCGCCTCCTCCTCTTCACCGACACCCTGGCCGACGTCAACGGCGTTTCCCGCTTCGTCCGCAACGTCGCCGCCCAGGCCCGCGATGCCGGGCTCGAATTGTGCGTCATGACCAGCACGCGCCTGCCCATGCCGCCGGGCACGAACCTCAAAAAAAGAACCTCCGCAACTTCTCCCCCCGCTACGCCCGTGCCATGCCCGGCTACGCCAACCTCGAGCTGGCGATCCCGCCCCTGCGCCGAATGCTCCGCGAGGCGCGCCAGGCCCGCCCCGACGCCGTCCATGTCTCCACGCCCGGGCCCGTGGGGTTCGCGGGGCGCCTGGCGGCCAAGCGCCTCGGGGTCCCGCTGCTGGGCGTGTACCACACCGACTTCCCCGCGTACATCGACCACCTCTTCGCCGACGACGGCCTGACCTGGTTCTGCCGGGCGGCCATGTCTCGCTTCTATTCGCCGTTCCACGCCGTCTTTACGCGAAGCCGCGACTACGCCGATTCCGTGGCGGGCCTGGGTGTCGCGCGCGAGCGCATCATCCCGCTCCGCCCCGGCATCCGCACGCACGACTTCCATCCGCGCTTCCGCGACGAGGCCCTCTGGGACTCGCTCGACCCTCTCCCCAGCTCCTCGCCCCGCCCGTGCCGCGTGATCTACGTCGGTCGCGTCAGCGTCGAGAAGAACCTCCCCCTCCTGGCCCGCGCCTGGCGTCAAGCCGAACAGGCTCTCCGCGCCCGCGGAACCAGCGCCCGGCTCCTCATCGTCGGCGACGGCCCCTACCGCGCCCAGATGGAGCGTGACCTCGCCGACACGCCCGCCCGCTTCCTGGGGTTTCGCCACGACGACGAACTCGCCCGCATCTACGCCTCGTCCGACCTCTTCGTTTTCCCGAGCCTCACCGACACCCTGGGCCAGGTCGTCATGGAAGCCCAGGCCTCGGGGTTGCCGGTGCTGGTGGCCGACCAGGGTGGCCCGCGCGAGGTCGTGCGGGGCGGTGCCACCGGCCTCGTCCTCCCCGGGCACGACTCGGGCGCCTGGGCCCGGGCCGTCGCCGCCCTGGCCGCCGACGCCCCGCGACGCCGCGCCATGGGCGATGCCGCCCACGAGTCCATGCGGGAATACTCGATGGAGCGGAGCTTCGAGCACTTCTGGAGCGTGCATGAACGCCTGGCTCGCGTTGCCCCGGGCTGATCGACCGCCCTAGGGCACATCTCTCCCGCGCACGCCCCACGTCGTCGCGTGCTCGAACGCCAGAAGGTCGTCCCGCCCTCGATGGCGACGGGAGTGGCCATCGGCGTCGTGGCCGCGGAAGTCCTCGTCGGGCTCTGGCTGCTCTCCCATGTGCGGGCACGACGGGCTTGCGTCGCCGCGGTCGCTCTGCTCCTGGCCTTCTGCGCGTACCTGCTGCTGGCCTATCGCCACGTGGGCAACGCCAACTGCGGGTGCCTGGGCAGGATCTCGCCGACGAGCCTGCAATCGGCCCTGGTGCGCAACACGCTGCTCGCCCTGGCGCTGGTGCCCTCGATCGTGCGGGCCGGGTGTGCTCGGGCGACGTCCCCCCGAGGATGACCGGCCCCGACTCCCGTGCTACGGCAGATCGAGCGACCGCCTCGTCTTGAAGATCGCGGAGGACTGGCTCAGGGCCGCCCCGGGGCGGACCATCCCCCGCTCCACGCGCTGGACCGCCGACGCCGCGTTCTCGGGCGAGAACTCCGTCCCGATGAACCGGCGCCGGTAGTGGCGCGCGACGACGGCCGTCGTCCCGCTCCCCAGGAACGGGTCGAGCACGACGTCCCCCTCGTTGCTGCACGCCAGGATGACCCGCTCGAGGTACGCCTCGGGGAGCTGGTTGTCGTGGTACCCGCGCCGCTCCGTGTTGTTGCCCTGCACGCGCCCCCAGTACTGCCCGTACCACACGTCCATCGGCACGCGCCGCCCCGCGGGCATCCCGTCCTTCTTGCTCAGCGTGCGCGGGTCGGCGTAGGTCGTCAGGCGGTCGGAGAGCTCCAGGATCGGCCCGGGGTTCCACGTCGGCTCGCCCCCGCCCCTGGCAAAGTACAACGCGTGCACCTTGCTGTTGATGAACCGGCGCTTGGTGTTCTGCCCGAAGCGATAGTGCCACACGCACCAGTTCACCATCGACATCGCCGCCGGCGGGCGGCGTTCCAGGCGCCCCTTGAGATAGCACACGATCTCCGCCGCCCAGTCATCGGGGATGTTGATCCACATCGCCCCGCCCGGACGCAGCGCGCGAACGCACAGGTCCAGCCACGAGTAGGTGAACCCCAGGTACTCTCGCTCGGGCATCGCGTCGTTCCAGCGGTCGTAGCCCCGGTTCCAATTGAACGGCGGATCCGCAAAGACCAGGTCGACCTTCGACTCGCGCACCTCCGCGAACTCCCCCAGGCGCTCCCGGCAATCCCCGATCAAGACCCGCAGCGATGGGTCCGCCAGCGTGTGCTCCGTGCGAGCAACTTCCGCGGGTGGGGCGTGAGCCGGAACGGGACGGGGCTTGCGGGGTGGCGTCGTGGTTGGGCGCATGGAGTCCTTTTTCCGCGGGCAATGTAGCGAACACCCCCCGATCGCGCCACCGATCCCCGCGAAAACCGGTGAATCATGGCACCAAACACGCCGCCCGACGCCCCCGCCCCCGCGGATGCGGCCGCTCAGTCCGAGATCTTCGCCACCGGCGTCGATTTCGCCCAGCTCGGGCTGCGCAGCAGCGTCCTCAAGGGCGTCGAGGCCGCCGGCTTCAAGCACCCCACCGCCATCCAGGCCGACCTGATCCCCGTCGCCCTGCGCGGCAAGGACATCCTGGGCCAGGCCAAGACGGGCACGGGCAAGACCGCCGCCTTCGGGCTCCCGCTGCTGCACATGTGCTCGCGCGACGTGCCTTTCCAGGCCCTCATCCTGGCCCCCACGCGCGAGCTGGCGGTCCAGATCGCCGCCGAGATCGACGAGCTCGGACAGTTCACGCCCATCCGCACCATCTCCGTCTACGGCGGGGAGGCGGTGCACAAGCAGGCCAAGGCCCTGGAGCGCGGCGCCCCCATCATCGTCGCCACCCCCGGACGCGTGATGGACATGGTCGAGCGCCGCCACCTCCATTTCCGCAACGTCCGCTTCGTCGTGCTCGACGAGGTGGACCGCATGCTCGACATCGGTTTTCGCGAGGATATCCGCAAGATCCTCGAGATGTGCCCGCCCCCGGGGCCGCCCGTCCTGCCCCAGCCCGACGGCAGCGCCACGGCCCGCCAGACGATCTTCGTCTCGGCCACGATCTCCCCCGAGATCGAGCGCCTCGCCCGCAAGTTCATGCACGAGCCCGAGAAGCTCGTGACCGCCGCCGGCTCGCTCACCGTGAGCCTCGTCAAGCAGCTCCACCTCACCGTCGCGCCGTGGGACAAGCGCCGCCTGCTGGCCCACCTCCTGACCCACGAGGAGCCGGACCTCACCCTCGTCTTCTGCCGCCTCAAGCGCACCGTCGACGAACTGGCCCGCTACCTCAACGAGAAGGGCATCGCCACCCACGCGATCCACGGCGACATGTCCCAGGGCAAGCGCAACTCCACCATGAAGCAGCTGCGGGCGGGGCGCCTCGAGGTGCTCATCGCCAGCGACCTGGCCAGCCGCGGCATCGACGTCGAGGGCATCTCCCACGTCATCAACTACGACCTGCCCGACGACCCCGACCTCTACGTCCACCGCATCGGACGCACCGCCCGCGCCGGGCGCCAGGGCGTGGCCTGGAGCCTCGTCACCCCCGACCAGGGCGAGCTGCTCACCAAGATCGAACTCCTCATCAACGCCGAAATCCCCAAGCTCGAATACCCCGACTTCAAGGGCAGCGACAAGCCCGCCCACTGGCGCGACCACGGCGCCCGACCCGAGGGCGGGCTCGTCCGCGCCGACGCGCCCCACATCGCCCCCCCGCCCCCGCCCGAGCAGAAGGCCAATCGAGTCCAGGCCTCGGCCAACCTCGAACTCCCCAAGCCGGCCGACCAGGCGGACCAGACCAAGTTCCCCGGCGGGATCGTCCCCACCAAGCTCCCGCCCAAGCGCATGTGGGGCAGGATGAAGGGCCGGTCGTAGGCGACCCTCGCCCGCGGCGCCGCGCGGAGTCAGGATCTCGAACGCTTCCGTCGCCCGCGCTCCGCCTTCACGAGCGCCACGGCCTGCTCGATAGCGACCGCCACGTCGCTATTGACCAGGAACACGTCGTACACGCCGCAGGTTCGCGCGTGCTCGATCTCGTGCCGGGCCCGCTCGAATCGCTTCTGGATCAGCGCCTCGCCCTCGCGGTTGCGTGAGCGCAGGCGCGCCAGCAGCGCCGCCTCGCCGGGGGGCTCGATGAACACGGCAAAGGCCTCGGGAACCCGGGCCTTGACCGACACCGCCCCCTGCACGTCGATCTCCAGGATCACCAGGCGCCCGCGCGAGAGCTGCGTCTCCACCCACTCCCGCGGCGTGCCGTACTTCTTCCCGTACACGCCCGCGGTCTCGAGGAACCCGTCGCCCGCCTTCATCCGCTCGAACTCCGCGTCGCTCACGAAGTGGTAGTCCACGCCCTCCACGTCCACGTCCGTCCGGTCGCGCGTCGTCCACGACACGGAGAAGACCGCGTCGGGGATCGACCGCTCCACGCCACGGGTGATCGTCGTCTTGCCCACGCCCGACGGGCCGCTGATGATCAGCAGCATCCCGTCGTCGGTGTCGGTGGGCAGGCGGTGCTGGGCGCTCAAGGCGTTTCCTCCGGAGGAGGCGATGGTACTCATCACCCCGCCATGACCCGCTCCAGGGCCGCCATCCGCACCAGCACGCCGTGGGCCACCTGGCGCGTGATCACCGCCCGCGGCCCGTCGGCCACGTCCGCGTCGATCTCGATCCCCCGGTTCATCGGGCCCGGGTGCATCACCACGGCGCCCTTCTTGAGCCGCGCCGCCCGCTCGCCCGTCAGCGCGTAGAACGCCCGGTACTCGCGGATCGACGCGATCGCGGTCGACCTCTTCTCGCCGCCGCTCTCTCCCCCGGCGCCGGCGTGCCGCTCGAATTGGATCCGCAGCATGACCACCACGTCGGCCCGGGGCAGCACCGCGTCCAGGTCGTGCGACACCCGCGCGCCCAGCGATTCGAGCCCCGCTGGAGCCAGCGCCGGCGGGCCCACGCAGATGGTCCTGGCGCCTAGCGCCGCCAGCCCCGCGATGTCCGACCGCGCCACGCGCGAGCTGGCCACGTCCCCCACGATCGCCACCGTCAACCCCGAGAGATCGAAGTCCTCGCGCCCGTGCGCCCGCGCGATCGTGTACAGGTCCAGCAGCCCCTGCGTCGGGTGCTCGTGGCGTCCGTCCCCGGCGTTGATCACCGGCACGCCCACCGCGCCCTGGATGATCGCCGCGGCCCCGCTCTGGCGGGCCCGCACCACGATCGCGCCCACGCCCATCGCCTCCACCGTCCGGGCCGTGTCGATCAGCGTCTCACCCTTGTTCACGCTCGACGAACCGCCCGAGAGGTCCACCGCCTCGGCCCCGAGGCGTCGGGCCGCGATCACGAAGCTCGTCCTGGTGCGTGTCGAGTCCTCGAAGAAGAGCGTCGCGACGGTCCTCCCGCGCAGGCTCGCTTCGACCGCTTCGCCCGCGCGTTCGAACTCGCCCGCCCGCCGCAGCAGCGAGCAGATCTCCTCGCGCGCCAGCTCCCTCAACCCCAGCAGGCCCCGGACGTTCGGGCCCGCACGCGGGACGGGGGCAGGACTCCTGGGATTCCGGGATTTCCGAGCGGTCCGGGGGCTCATGCGATCATCCTATCGCGCGGCCCCCGGGGCAGGATCAACGCGGCGCCGGCTGCTCGTCGGGGACCGGCACGCTCGTCACCGGCGCCGAGCCCTGCTCCAGGCGCTGCTGCCGCTCGATCTCCTCCTTCGACTGCGCGATGGTCTGCTGCATCTCCTTCCAGTGCTGGAACTGGAACGGATCGTCCGTCGGGGGCATCACGTAATACTGCGGCGAGGGGAACGCCCCGGGGGAGAACGTTCGCGAGTACGTCGCTCGCCACGGCTGCAACCCGCCTTCCAGCGAGACCTCGATCGTCTGGTACACCGGCTTGCCCGTCTTGGGATCGCGCGGCAACTCGCCCATCGGTCGCAGCACGTCCACCTTCGCCGTCTTGCCCCGCAGCAGCACCCGCCCCACGTGGTAGACCGGCACCGTGCCGCCCGCGGCAATCTCCTCCGTCAGCGGCTGCACGTTCGCCCCCGCGCGCGAGGCGATCCGCTCGTACGCGGCACGCCGAAGACCCGGGGGCAGGTTCACCGCGATCGGTTCATTCACCGACCCCGAGCGGTGCTTCGCCAGCACGTACTGCAACGCCGTCGTCACCACGCGCTCGGCGTTGGGCTCGTTGGGATCGGACAACTGGTCCAGGTTGGCCGCCTCCGCCCCCGGATACGTCGAATGCCCGGCGCACCCGGCCAGCCCCGACACGCCCAGCGAAAGAACCCCGGCCAACGACACCATCGTGCGATTCATGTTCAGCTTCCCTGCCTGCGTTCCGCGCCCTGTCTTGTGCGGCCGGACGACCCGCCGCGAGCCCCGCAACTGTACCACCCCCACGCACATCCTGCGCGGCTCGCCGGGCCCCTCCCGCCGCGAGAGTGCGGAAGTGAGTTCCTTCCGCCTTCGCGCTCGAGCCGCCACCGCCGAACTCGCTCGGTCGCGGCAATCCCATACCATCCACGCGAACGTAGTCCATATGGCAACCGACACCCCCCCCACGCCTTCCAGACCCCGCCGCTTCGTGCTGGGAATCTCCGGCGCCTCGGGCGCCCCCTACACCCTGCGTTTCCTCGAACTCCTCCTCCTCGCCGGGCACGAGGTCCACGTCGTCGCCAGCGACTATGGCCGCAGGTTGCTCCACGATGAGTGCGGCGTGCGCACCCTCGCCCTCGCCGATCTCCTGCCCGCCCTGGCCGCCCGCCCCGACGCCGAGGCCATCGAGACCCGCCTGTTCGTCCACCCCCACAAGGACGTGGGCGCCGTCATCGCTTCGGGCAGCTTCCTGCACGACGGGATGGTGGTCCTGCCCTGCTCGTCGGCGTCGCTGGGGCAGATCGCCACCGGGAGCGGGAGCAACCTCCTCTGCCGCGCCGCGATGGTCTGCCTCAAGGAGCGCCGCCCGCTGGTCATCTGCCACCGGGAGATGCCCCTGAGCCTGATCGACATCCGCAACATGGAGCAACTCACGCTCGCGGGCGCGATCCTCTGCCCCCCCAACCCCGGCTTCTACCTCCACCCCGGCGGCGTGGGTGACATCGTCGACTTCGTCGTGGGCAAGGTCCTCGACCTGCTCAAGGTGCCCCACACGCTCAAGACGAGGTGGGAAGAGCACTCGCCGATCATCGATCTCTAATCCCCGACTTCGATGGCGCGCACGAGTTCTTCCGCGAGCCAGACGCGGCCGTAGTTGTTTCCCGTGATTTCCCGGATGATCCCGGCCCTCGCCAGCCGATCGATGTGCTTCTGCGCGGCGGGAGCCGTGACGCCGAGCTCTCGACAGACAATGCTGGTGGTTACCGCGGGCCGGATGAACAACAGGTCCACCAGCCTTCCCATCAGGATGCTGGTGCGCTTGCTCGTGACCAACTCGCGGTACTTCCGAAGCAAATGCACCAGTTGCACAGCCCGTTCCTCGTCCGCGCGACAGTCATCCACGATTGCGCGGCAGAAGAACCGGATCCACGGCACCCACTCGCCGTGCGTGCTCACGCGGAGGAGGTGATCGCAGTACTCCCCCCGATTATGCTCGAGGAATCGGCTGACATTCGGAAGAGCGAGTTTCATCTGCCCCCGCTTGAGCCCCAGCAGCGGGATGAGCAAGCGGCCAATCCTCCCGTTGCCGTCCATGAACGGGTGGATGCACTCGAACTGGTAGTGCGCCATGGCGAGATCGATGGGCAACGACAACCACTGGCCTCGGTCCCGATTGAGATACCGCTCGAAGGCATCGAGACACCCGTTCAGCTCCTTGCCCGAAGGCGGCGGAACGAACCGGGCGTGCGCGAGGCCGCGTTGTGTTCCGTGGATGTGAACCTGCCCGGGCCGGAACTTCCCCGGCTGCTTCCGTTCATCAACTCCAGACAGCAGGATCTCGTGCATCTCTCGCATGAGCCGAAGGCTGAGCGGTAGTTTGGAACGTATCCCGTGCTGAAACGCGTGGAGATGATTGCGAACCTCCAGAACTTCAGGCCGAGGGGGTGGCTGATCGGCCTCGGCGATAGCGATCTCTCGCACGGACGCCGTTGTGTTCTCAATCTTCGCCGAGTAGCTCGCTTCCCGCTTCTGCATGGGCCCCAGAAGGATGTTCGGGTCGGGCATGCGAATCAGAAGCCCCTCCAGCCGGATCAACTCCGTCTGCGCGGCAACCACGTCATCCAATAAGCGGCCCCGCTCAGAATCGCTCAGCGACGGGGGAAGAGGATTCGGAACGAAGGCCAGTGATTCAACCGCGACGTTCTCCGGGACGCCGCCCCGCAGCATGGGCTCGTATCCCACCGTTCGTACAAGGCGTCCGGGAGCGTCGCTCTGAAACTGCCTGGCATTCATGGGATTGAAACAATAGGTCAAATCCCCACCATAGATTTAAACGATAGCGACACTTCGTTTCATTTGATCGCTGCGTTTGGAACTATCGCTTCAATGCCCTATGGGAAGTGGGTAGCTCAACAGTGACCACAATAAGTTGCAAACTATAGGTCCTATAATCAATCTTCGCCCCGCCTCCCCCACTTCTTCCCCCCGCTCTCTGGTTCCTTGGTCACCCCGATCACCCGAACCATGCCCTCACCCAGCTCCGTGGTTGCCGCCGTGATGAACTCGGGGCGAAGAGGCACGCGCAGCTTGTAGTCCGCCGCCAGCACTGCCCAGGCGTCGTCGGTTCCCACGCACACCTCCAGCGGGCAGCGGATGACCTGCTCGGCCAGCTTGTCCTTGGCCCCCCCACCGCCTGCCGTCGCTGATGGTGCGGGCGGTTGGGCCTCCTCACGCACGATCTCGGCCACACGCCGCAGGGCCGCCGGCGCCGCACCGTTGAGGCGTCGCTCGTCCACGAACAGGCGGACCTTGCCCCCGTCCAGCGGCACGCCGTCGATGGGCACCAATCGGTCCACGATGATCTGCGTGTCCCCGCGCGAGCGGTCGATCCGCCCGAGCACGAACAGCGTCTGCTCCGCCGCCGCCAGGTGGCCATACTTCGTGTACGCCTCGGTGAAGAGCACCGCATCCATCGAACCGGTGCGGTCCTCGATGGTCAGGATTGCCATCTTCTGCCCGGCGCTCTTGCCGTTGCGGACCACCAGGGGGCGCACGCCCAGCACCATCGCCGCCACGATCGCCCGCGGGTCCGTCGCCTCCTTCACCGTCGCGACGTCGCCCGTCGTGAACGCGCCGGCCCACGTCTTCCATCGTTCCAGCGGGTGGCTCGAGAGGTAGAACCCCAGCGTCTCTTTCTCCCGCGCCAGCGTCTCGACCTCGGTCCAGGGCGTCACCCTCGCCAGAACCACCGGCGCGGCTTTCGCGCCCCCCGCGCCCTTGGCGCCGCCTCCCCCCGTGCCGCCGAACAGGCTCCCCTGCCCGCTCGCCTTGTCCTGGGCCAGTTTCTGCCCGGCCGTCATCGCCTGCTCGATGCTCGCCAGCATCGCCGCCCGGTTCGCACGCCCGTGCACGCAGTCGAACGCCCCGCACTTGACCAGCGACTCCATCATCGCCTTGTTGATCAGGCCCGACGGCACGCGCTCACAGAAATCGAACAGGCTCGCGAACGCCCCGTCCTTGTCCCGCAGCGCGATGATCGCCTCGATCGCCTTGTCCCCCACGCCCTTGAGCGCCTTGAGCCCGAAGCGCACGTGCCCGGCGTGCGATCGGCACGGCGCCGCCTCGCCGTCCTCGTACACCACAGCGAAGTCCGCCCGCGACAGGTTGATGTCCGGCGGACGCACCTCCACGCCCACCTTCGCCACCCTGCCCGTGCCCGGGTCCACGAACCGCGTCCGCCGGCAATCCTCCAGGTACGGGATCCAGTCCGCAACCTTGTTCGCCCCCGACTCGTACGTCAGGAACGCGGCCATGTACTGGTTCGGGAAGTACGTCTTCAGGTACGCCGTCTGGTACGCCACGATCGCGTACCCCGTGCTGTGGCTCTTGTTGAACCCGTAGCCCGCGAACTTCAGGATCAGCTCGAACAGCTCCTCCGCCTGCGCCCTGGTCAGCCCCTGCTTCTGCGACCCCTCCACGAACTTGGGCCGCTCCTTCTCGATCTTGTCGTGCTTCTTCTTGCTGATGTTCTTGATCAGCGTGTACGCGTCGCGCAGCTTGATCCCGCCCAGGCCGTGCACGATCTGCATGACCTGCTCCTGGTACACCATCACGCCGTACGTCTCGGCCGTGAACCGATCCACGATCTCGTGGACCTTGGGCACCTCCTGCGTCCCGTGCTTGCGCCGGTTGTAATCCGGGATCAGGTCCATCGGCCCGGGCCGGAACAGCGCGTTGGCCGCGATCAGGTCCTCCAGCCGGTCGGGCTTCATCTCCACCAGCAGCCGGCGCATCCCGCCCGATTCGAACTGGAACACCCCCGTCGTCTCGCCCCGCCGGAAGAGCTCGAAGACGTTCTGGTCGTCGCAGGCGAGCCGATCGAGGTCCAGCGGGTGCGCGCCGCACAGCGGCCCCTTCGCGATCTGGCCCGCGCCCCTCCCCACCGCCGCCCAGATCTCCTCCTCGCTCAACGTCTCCCGGATCAGCGCCTTCGCCCGCTCGATGATCGAGAGCGTGCGCAGGCCCAGGAAGTCCATCTTCAGCAGGCCCATCTTCTCGCATGTGGGCCCGTCCCACTGCGTCACGACCTCGTGCCCCTCGCTCCCGGGCTGCTTGTACAGCGGGATGATCTCGTGCAGCGGGCGCGTCGCCACGATCACCCCCGCCGCGTGCACCCCCGCGTGGCGCGTGTGCCCCTCCAGTTGCATCGCCTGGTCGAACAGCTCGCGGTAGCGCTCGTCACCCTCCACCGCTCGCTTCAGCTCCGGCTCCTGCTCCAGCGCCTCCTGGAGCGAGATGTTCAACTGCTGCGGGATCAGCTTCGCCAGGCGGTCCACCTCCGCCAGCGGAACCTCCAGCACCCGCCCCACATCCCGCAGCGCGGCCTTCGCCCCCAGCGTCCCGAACGTGATGATCTGCGCCACGTGCCCGTACTTCTGACGCACGTAGTTGATCACCTCCCCGCGACCGTCCTGGCACAGATCGATATCGATATCCGGGTACTCGCTCCGGTCCGGGTCGGTGAACCGCTCGAACAGCAGCCCGTACCGCACCGGGCACGCGTTGGACAGGCCCAGCACGTACCCCACCATCGTCCCCACGCCCGAACCACGCGCGTTGGCCGGGATCCCCCGCTGCCGCCCCCAGTTCACGAAGTCCCACACCACCAGGAAGTACGCGGAGATGTTCTTGTCGGCCAGGATCTTCAGCTCTCGCTCCAGCCGCGCTCGCTTCTCTGTCTCTCCATCTTCGGTCTTCGCTTTTCGCTTTTCGCTTTGCTCCCCCCCATACCGCCACACGAACCCCGCCTCGGCGAGCATCCGAAGGGCCCGGTCGCACTCCTGCTTGGCCTGCGCCATCTCCTCGGCGGTTGGCTGGCTGGTGAACGGCTTGAGCTCGAACCGCGTGCAGTACGCGCGATACCACGCCGTCAGATCCCCGGCGAACTTCGGATCGTCCGCCCTGGGCAGTTCCCTGGCCCCGGGCACGTCGATCCGCACCGCCGGCGCGTGGTTGGCCCCGATGGGCAACTCGACGTTGCACCGGGCCGCGATGCTCGCCGCGTTCTCCAGGGCCTCGCGACCCGGCTCGCCCGCGCCCAGCCCGTACGCCTCGAACACCGCCGCCATCTCCCCGGGGCTCTTGACGTACAGGTCCTTGGGATAGTGGAGGCGATTCCCGTCCCGCTTGCCCTTGCCCATGCTGATGCAGATCAGCGTGTCGTGCGCGTCATGGTCCTCCGCCCGTAGAAAGTGCGCATCGTTGTCGCACACCAGCGGCAGCCCCTCCTGCCTGGCCAGCTTGATCAGCCAGGTATTGATCGAGTTCTGCTCCGGGACATGGTGCTGCAGCTCGATGTAGAAGCGGGGAGCGGCGACTGGCGACTGGCGACCCGCGACACGGGGCTTCTTCCCTTCCCCTGGCGCCTGTCCCGTGTCGCTTGCCGCGCCTCCGAACGCCTTCGCATGCCACCGCGCGCTCTCCACCGCCAGGTCCCAGTACTTCTGGTCCCCGCCGCGCTCGAACGCCAGCAGGTGCTCCCCGATCTCGCTCCCCAGGTGCCCGTTGATCGCGATCAGCCCCTCGCCGTGCTTCTCCAGAATCTCACGATCGATCCGCGGCTTGTAGTAGAACCCCGTCAGGTACGCCTCGCTGCACAGGTACATCAGGTTCTTCCACCCGACGTTGTCCTCCGCCAGCAGCACCAGGTGGTACCCGCCCTCGCCCCCGCCGCTGTACGTCCGATCGCTGCGGGGCTTCCCCGGCGGCGTCACGTACGCCTCCACCCCCAGGATCGGCTTGATCCCCTTCGCCCGGCACGCCTCGTAGAACGCCACCGCCCCGAAGATGTTCCCGTGGTCCGTGATCGCGCAACTGGTCATCCCCAGTTCCGCCACCCGCGCCACCAGCTTGTCCACCTGGTTCCCGCCGTCCAGCAGCGAGTACTCCGTGTGCAGGTGCAGGTGCGCAAAGACATTGCCCGGACCGGCCGCCGGCCCGCCCTTGCCGTCCGTGCTCCCCTTTGCTCCGCGCTCCGTCCCGCCCATCCGTGGATCCTCCGCGTTGCCTCAGCGTATCAACGCTCGGCCCATTGGCACGATCCCCCGCGCCCCTTCTTGGGACGGGGCCGCCCCTGCCACGGATCCCGCTCCGGGTTCCCCCCCACGCTCAATCGCCGCGACGCCCCCGCCCAGGGGTCTGGGACGAACCCCGCTCAGCATCGAAGGGACGCCAGCCAAAAACAAAGCCGGGCCCCGGATCGCCCCGGGGCCCGCGCGCTCTTCTTGCATGTCCCCCCTCGCCTCCTCAAGCCGCCGTGTACTTCCCGCGCGAGACCTTGCGGAACTGCTTCTTGTGATTGATCAGGCACTGGTTGACGATCGTGCGGAAGTTCGCCGCGCTGGTGCGATACCCGGCGTCCTGAACCTTCTGCGTCGCCTCGGTGACGGACATCGTCTTACCCGCCAGGAGCTTGGCCAGCGCCTCGACCAGGTTCATGGCGTTCTTGGGGCGCTTGCGCGGCGCGCCCGAAGCCGTGGTCTCGCCCCCGCGCGCCTTGCCGTCGCCAAGGCGCCGGATCTCGTCGTCCAGCTTCGCCAACTGCTTGGCCAGTCGCGCCCTTCCCTGCACCAGGGACCGCACGCGCCGACGCCGCTTGCCCAGCTCGCGCTGAATGTCAGATGTGGAAAGTGATGACAGGCGGGTGCCGCCGTTGCTCATGGGGAACGTCCTCTCCGGCGGTGCAGCGGCGCTCATACCCATCGCGCCGCCCCCGGAGCCACGCGGCGCGCCCGCCTTCGCACGCCGCTCCATACCACGAGCCCGGGCCGCTAGTCTATCAGCCAACCTTGCTTTGTCGCGATTCCACGACGCAATTTCGTCCGACAATCGATCGGCGCGCCGTTTTGCGATCGGGCGCGACCGCGTGACGTGAGAACGCCCACGCTCACTCATGCCTTCCACGCCCGCCCGATTCCGCCTCTCGCCACGCCGCACTCGTGCGATGCGTTCATTCCCCCTATTACATCGTTGCCACACCCAAACGGGAGAGCAGCCCGTCGAATTGATCCAGATCGAAGAACTCGATCGAGATCTGCCCGCGCTTTCCCGTGGGATCCGTCCGGATTGCCACGCGCGTCCCCAACGCTTGCGAGATCCGCTTCTCAATATCCGCGAGCACCGCCTGCCTGGGCGATGGGAACTTGTCCTTGGTCGTCACCGCCCCCGGGGTCGCGCTGCCGAGGCGCTTGGCCTCCATCTCCACGCGCCGAACGCTGTACGCGTGCTCGGCCGCGTGCCGCGCCAGGCGCACCCGGGGCGCGCCCGCCGGCGCCCCCAGCAACGCTTTGCCATGCCCCGCGCTCAACTTGTTCCGGGCGATGAGCTCCGCGATCTCGGGTTCGAGCTCCGTGAGCCGGATCAGGTTCGCGATCGTGGAACGATCCAGCCCGATGCGATCCCCCAGCTCTCCCGGCGTGCTCCCGAATTTCTCCACCAGCGCCTTCAGCGCGTGCGCCCGGTCCATCGCGTTCAGGTCCTCACGCTGCACGTTCTCCACCAGCGCCCACTCGGCGGCCTGCGCATCGTTCAACTCGCGCACGATCGCCGGAATCTCCGCCAGCCCCGCGATCCCCGCCGCCCGCCAGCGCCGCTCACCCGCGACCAGCTCGTACCCCCGCGCCCCCCAACCACCAACCGCCGGCCTCACGATCACGGGTTGCATCACGCCGCTGGACCGAATGGACGCGGCCAGCGCGCCAAGCTGCGATTCGTCCATCTCGCGCCGGGGCTGGAACCGGCTCACCACGATCGACGACAACGCCAGCGCCCGCACGCCCGCATCGCCCTCAATAGGGCCCGAGGCGTCGGCCTCGAGTGACGCGCCGGGTGTTCGGCCTTCCAACCCCGCCGTGACATGAGTAGATGAGTTATAGGACCTATCTTTCCGGCTCGTGCTCGGTTGTCCTTCTTCCGCAACCGGAGGAACCTCGACTGGGACCCGCAACCCCATGAGGCTGCTCAAGCCGCGCCCGAGCCGGCTCGGCGTGGCTTGAACATCGCTTGTTGTGGTAGACTTTTGTGCTTTCGCCGCGCCCGTGCGTGCATCGTTGCCTGACATCCGTGCCTCCTCGATTCTGCCGATAGAGTACCACTTCAACGCGGAGCCAGGGATGGGCAAGGCACAAGAAATCGAGTTCATCGCCCGAGGCGTTTGGATCGCCTCCGATCGCCTGCTCTGCTGTCGCAACGTCAGGCACGGGTATCACTATCTGCCCGGCGGACATGTTGAGGTCGGGGAGTCCGCCGCGGCCGCGCTCGCACGCGAGCTGCAGGAAGAGGCGGGCGAGGCCGTTCATGTGGGCGGACTTCTCGCGGTCGCCGAGAACAGCTTCTCTCGGTCGTCGCAGGTGACTCACGAACTGAACCTGGTGTTCCACGTGAAACAACCCGCCCCGCGCCGGGCAGATCCTCCCGCAGTCTCAAGCCGAGAACCAAAGATCGCCTTCGATTGGCTCGGACGGGATCAGGTCCTTGCCGCCAAATTCCTGCCACCGATCATCCAGGGCTGGCTCGTCGAGAACTGGAGGGCGGTCCAGGCCGATCGCGACGATCGACCGACCGCCTGGCTGTCTTCCATGCAAGATGGCGTCTGACTTGGCGCCAAGTTGCGCCGAGATCCCGCCGATGTTCCCAACGGCCCATGGGAACGTCACGCAACAACCGTCCTCCCGTCGCGAAGACCTCGCGACGTGTCGGGTCGGACGCCACGATCGCGGCCCATCGCGAGCAGATGATGGGCCGCATGCTCGCGTCCATCCTCCACGAGATCAACAACCTCCTGACCCCGGCGCTCACCTACTGCGAGATGTCCAAGCAGGACCCAGAGGACGCCAGCCTGGCCTGCGATGCCGCTCGCCACGCCTACGACGCCATCGTCGGCGTTCGGGACGTCGCCGCCACGCTCCTTTCCCTGGGGCGGGCTTCTCCCACCACTGATGGGAGAGCTTCCGACCTCGGGTCCGTCCTTCGGAGCGTCGCGAGTTGTGCCGCGCCGCTGGCCCGTCGGCGCGGCGTACGGCTCGACATCGTCCTGCCTCCGCACACCTCCGTATGCGTCCAACGCACCCCAACGCAGCACATCGCGCTCAACCTGATTCTCAACGCCATCAACGCCACGCCCCGCGGCGGTGTGGTTCGCCTCAGCGCCTATGACACGAAGACCCAGTCAGGATCCCGCCCAGCCCGTCGTTCCACGTGGAACGACGGGGTCGACATGGTCGACATGTCGATCGAGGACTCCGGACCCGGGATTCCAGCCAACGCTCGGCGCGTGCTCGAAGGGCGAACAAGCCGTGGCCCAGGCGGCCTTGGCCTCCGCGTGTGCGCCGTGCTGGCTCGCTCCATGCACGCCGTCATTCGGGTGGACCGTTCTCCACTGGGAGGCGGGCGTGTTACCGTGGGCATGCCGACGACGATCCACGCGTCCAGAGCGCGGACAGCCGCCTGACCACGACGCGAACATCGCGCGTACGCCGTCGTATGCAGATTTCACATCGCCCCGTGATCGATCGAATGACCAAACAAACTACAAACATGTCACCACTGCGCCGGCGGCTGGGCTGGGGCGCACTGGTCACGAGCGTCCTGCTGCTCAGTGCGGCTATGGGATCGCGCTTCTGGCCCGTGGAGTGGATTGGATCGAGCGGCGCGTCCGGGCTGGGGACCTGGCTCGCGTTCATGGGCCGCACGTTCGCCTTCCACGGCGCGGTGGTGGCTCTGGTGGTGGGGGGGCTGGGCCTGATCGGGCGTCGGCGCGTTCCGATGCTCCTGGCGCTCGTCGTGGTCGCGCTGGCGTGGCCGGAGGTGCGCCCGGCCTGGCCGCGTCGATCGCCCCCGCCCGTCGGCGAGCGTCTCCGCGTGATGAGCATGAACCTGCTCTTCACCAACCGCGATCGCGACGCGGTGCTGCGCCTCATCGAGCGCGAGGACCCCGACGTGCTGCTGTTCCAGGAGTACCACGCGGGCTGGGATGCCGCCCTGCGCGCACCCCTCGCCCTCCGCTACCCGCACGCCTGCACGCCCCTCGGGGGCGGCATGTTCGGGCAGGGCGTCTACTCCAAGCGCCCCTGGGTCGGGCAACCCGAGATGCTGCGCCTCTCCAGCGCCGACTACTGCCCGCAGATCGGCGTGACGTTCGACCTGGGCGAAAAGCAACTTGCGATCTGGAACGTGCACACGGCGTCGCCTTCGAGCGCCGGCGCCATCGCGCGTCAACGCGGGCAGTTCGAGCGCCTCGCCGAGCTCGCCACGCGCCCGGGCCCGCTGGTCATCATGGGTGACTTCAACAGCACGCCCGGAAGTTGGAACGCGGATCTCATGCGCGCCCGAGGCTTCGCCGAGGCTCATGAAGCAGTGGGGGAGGGACGCGGCGCCACCTGGCCCGACAAGACCCTCCTGCGATTCCTCCCCGGCGTGCGCATCGACAACGCCTGGGGCCGCGGCGTCGAGTGGTCCTCGTCGCGCGTCGCCGGCGAACGCACCGGGAGCGATCACCGGGCGATCATCGTTGAGGTCGGCGTGCGGTAGGACAAGGGAGCGGCAACTACGCCCGCGCGACGGACATTCTCGGAACTTCCCTGGTCTTTTGCGGATCGTGTTGTAGATTGGAGGGGTATGACCTTCTGCCAAGGAGCGCTCATGGTACGGAATCACTCTGGCCCCGTTGCGTCGATGGCGCTGTGTGCGGCAGTCCTCAACCTGGTCGCCCCGGGGCAGGCCCGGGGGCAGCAGAGCTACGGCATCGATTTCGTCACGGTGGGCGCGCCGGGGAACGCGGCGATCAACGACCCCAATGCCCCCGGCAACTCGCGTGCCCAGGGACGTGGCGGCGTGGACTACACCTA
>JBGAOG010000119.1:0-8626 GCA_044221985.1 Phycisphaerales bacterium | reverse complement strand
CGGCCAGGGCAACGCCGGCAAGCACGGGATGGAAGTTCAGGTGGGCCATGCCCTAAACATGCACCACGTTGCCCGACTTGGCAACCCGATTCCCCAACTTCACGCCGAAATGGGCGTGCCGATCGGGCCCGTGGTGAAGACCGAGCCGATCTTGCCCCGCAGGGCCGTGATATCGCCGGTAATGCCCAGGGGCACGGCGCCGTCGGGCGGCCCGACGCGGATGCTCCCCGTGATCTCGTCGAGGACGCCCGCCGCGAAGCGCGTCCGGCGGGCGAGCGAATCATCGTTCGGATAGTTGGGGTCCGGGTTGCGGATGATGAGGCCGCGCTCGGGGTCGCTCGCCGACTGTGGGAAACCGAAGCGGACGCAGCCGCGATCAAAGATCGTCTGCGCGGCTCCCGAGGGGAAGCCCGCCTCAGACTTGACCATGAAATACAGGGTCGGAGGCGTCGATGTGCTCTCCACAGATCCCTCGATCACCACCTTACCGATCGAGTCCGTCGGATCCTGGAATGAGCTTGCCCCGGCGTCGAAGATGCGGATCGAGTGATCGTCCACCATGGCGCCCAGGGTCAGCAAAGGAGTCTCTCCCGGCAGGATGAGAAGCACCTCGGAGCCGTTGACCTGGATACGGATATCGTGACCACTCTGGATCGTGACGTCCTGGCCGTTCCGCTGTTGGATGACTCCGTCAAACTCGACCTTGATCGGGCTCGCCAACGATGTGCTCGCTGCCAGGAGCGCGCTCAACAGGCCTACTCGCAGATTGGGCATGGAATCCTCCTTGCCTTCGGGACCTGCGCGCCGCGACAACTAGGAACGCAACGCCTGCGGCGCACGTACCAGGCGCGGGAACACTCGAAGCGACCCGGAAACCAAAATCGGAGAAGCCATAACTCGGATAGTCTCCTCCCACGAAGTTGATGCTGTCAGCCGCGGTCGACGTGCCAGGAGAACTGCCCCATGAGCTTCCCTCCATGAACCGCACTTCGTGACGTCCGGCTGCGCCCATTGCTTCCTCCACCCACTCGCTCGTCTCTCCAGCGACGTCGTAGAGTCCAAGCGGGCTGTGGCTCGCGTATGAGCCAAGAGGAATGTCCATGATGTTCCCACCACCCGCGTTGGCCTGCGCGAGTTGCCCGTTGGCGATCTCGCCGGGCAAGCCATACACCACCGGGCTGTCCGAGCCGTTGGAGAACTTCCACCAGCCGCCCACGCCCGGGCCGTTCTTGTCGGGGTCATAGTGCGCGGCCTTGAGCCACTCGTCCCAGGTGGGGATCCAGTAGCGCGCCCCGGGGTTGTGCGTAAGCTGGTCGGTGAAGGAGTCGCCGCTCTGCCCGAACGTGCCCACGTCGTACGCGCCGTTCATAAACGACGCGAGGTGGTTATCCTTGGAGTTGTTCAGCCAGTTCGTGAAGATCGCCGCCGTCCGCCACGTGATCCCGCCCGTGGGCATCATGGGGTACGCCGCGTTGCCGCCGACCTCGGGTGGCCTGACCCACGGCACACGCCCATCGGGGCAGCTCTGCACCGCCGTGAAGAACTCCGCCCACTGCCCGCTCGTCACCTCGTACTTGCCGATGGAGTACGCGTAGCCGACCCCGCCGCGCCCGATCGCGCGGTCACCCGGCGTTCCATCCCCCGCCCACGGCGCGTTGCCCACCGCCCCGACGCGGACGAAATCAATGCCGGACAGGGGGTCGATGTCCCCCAGGGCCGGGGAGCAAACCAGGGCGGCCAGGGCGACGCCGGCAAGCACGGGATGGAAGTTCAGGTGGGCCATGCCCTAAACATGCACCACGTTGCCCGACCTGGCAACCCGATTCTCCAATATTCACGCCGAAATGGGCGTGCCGATGGGCCCCGCGATGTCGCCCGAGATGCCCAGGACACAACCGATGATTTGACGGCTCGTTCGTGCGGCTCCCACATCGGAATCCGCCGGCTCATGGCGAGAGACGCGAGCATGCAGAGGAAAGCCAGGAAGGGAAACCGGAGCATTGATGTTGTCGCGGCGACTGCATCAACGGCACGGTCCTCGGGCTGCTGCAATGCTGCCGGACGTGTGGGCGAAGCCCAGTCCAGGCGTGCGTGGCATCAACGTGCCCCGCTCCTGGTGCGACTGAAAGCCGCTGCGGCCGGTCCGGGTCTGGCGGTGTGTGGCCCCGGAGTTGTCCTCCATATGCTCCTCCCCCAGGGGATGCTCCCCGCGCCCGCCCCCGCTCGAAAGGTCCGTCAATGCACGCCGCTCCGCTGCCGCGTTCCACCGCGACGGCCACCATCGTCCTCACCCTCCTGGGATGGTCCAGCATCCCCCTCTTCCTGCGCCACTTCACGAACCTCATCGACCCGTGGACGGCCAACGGTTGGCGCTACGCCTTCTCCGCGCTGCTCTGGGCCCCCGTGCTGCTGGTGGGGATGCGCCGCGGCACGCTGCCCCCGGGGCTCTGGCGCGCCGCCCTCGTCCCCAGCCTGTTCAACATCGTCGGGCAGATGTTGTACGGCTGGGCGCCCTACCTGCTCCAGCCCGGTCTCATGACCTTCGCCATGCGTCTGCAGATCGTCTTCGTGGCCCTGGGGGCGGCCGCGTTCTTCGCCAACGAGCGCGCCGTGCTGCGACGCCCGGGGTTCCTCGCGGGGCTGGCGCTGGTGATCGTGGGCACGCTCGCGACCGTCGCCCTCAAGCCCGGGGGGATCGGGCTGACGAGTGTTGGCAAGGATGCCTCGTGGGGCGGCGTGCTCGTCGCCGTCGGCAGCGGGATCTTCTACGCCGCCTACGCCCTGGCCGTGCGACGCTGGATGCACGCCATGCCGGCCTTCCCCGCCTTCGCCGCCGTCTCGCAGTACACCGCCGTCGGGCTGCTCGTCCCGATGTTCGCGCTGGGCGCCGGGCATGGCGTGATGCCCCTGGGCCTCGAGCCCAGGCAACTGGGACTCCTGCTCCTCAGCGCCGTCATCGGCATCGGGCTGGGGCACACGATGTACTTCTTCAGCCTCGCACGCCTGGGCGTGGCCGTCTCGTCGGGCGTCGTGCAATTGCAGCCCGTGCTCGTCTCCGTGGCGTCCATCCGTCTTTTCAGCGAGCCCTTCACGATCGCGCAGTGGTGGTGCGGGGCCCTGGCCATCGCCGGGGCGATCGTCATGCTCGTCGTGCAGCACCGGGCGCTGGCCAAGGCCCGCCCCGCCCAGCCGGCCAGCGCCAGCGCCGACAGCGGGTTGGAGCTCGATACCAGCGAGAACGGGCGCGTCTAGGCCCCGGTTCGCCCCGCGGCACGGACACGCTGGGCCCGCCCCGTCGCCAGGCTCCGCGCCTCGGCCTCGAGCAATCTCGCCGCGTTCTCCGCGTCCTCGAGCGTGACGCGGGGGCGGACGACGGGGTCCCGCCGCGCCGCGGCCACCACGTGCAGGAAGTGCTCGATCTCGCGCAGGTATCCCGCGCCCGGCGCGATGGCCACGGGCGTGAGCCTGCCCCGGCGGGCCAGCAGCAGGCGCGGCTCGCGGTTGAGCTCGAATTCCGCCGTCGCGCGCTCGAACGTCGCGACGTAGCGCATGCGGAACGACCAGCCCGGGGCGTGGTCCCAGCTGCCCTGGGCGCAGACGAGCAGCCCTGGGCGGCGGTCGAATCGGTAGTGCGTGGAGACGTGCGAGCGCGTGCCGGCGCAGCTCACCGCGTCGGGCCTGCCCAGCAGCCAGTGCACAAAGTCCGCGTCGTGCACGTGCAGGTCCACCAGCGCCCCGCCGCTGCGCCGGGGGTCGGTGTAGAACTCGCGTGACCAGCCGGGGATCGTCCCCAGGCGCTGCAGGAGCAGCGACGTCAGCGGGCCGTAGCGCCGCGATTCCACCGCGTCCTTCAGCCAGTCCCACCCGGGCCAGAACCGCATGCACATCGCGGGCATGCAGACCTTCCCGCTCCGCTCCGCGGCGCGTCGGATGGCGCGGATGTCCCCGGGCGCAATCGCCACCGGCTTCTCCACCAGCACGTGCTTGCCCGCGCGCAGCGCCGCGATCGCCAGGTCCCGATGCGTGTCCGTGGGCGTGCAGATGCTGACGGCCTCGATCGCGGGATCGGCCAGGAGCTCCCTCGGGTCATCCACCACGCGCGTCGTGCGCGGGTCCCAGAGGGGCCCGCCGACTCCCGTGGACAGATTCCCCGCCCGCGCCCCTCCGGCGCTGCGCCGATCGCCCCGCGCATCGCACACCGCCACCAGCCGCGCGCGGGGGACGCCCGGTCCGCGAGCGCGCGCCAAGGCCCGGTACACCGCCACGTGCGTCCGGCCCATGAAGCCCAGCGCGATGACGCCCACGCCCACGGGTCGGTCCGCGTCGCCACGTGCGTTCCGCGGCGTGCGCAGGATCGTCGCGACGAGCGAGCGGGCCGCCCGCGCGTCGCGCACTCGCGCCCCGCCCGCCTCGCGCTCGATCATCATGGGGATGCGCGTGCCGCGCAGGATGTCCAGGAAGCCGGGCCAATCGACCTCACCCCGCCCCGCGGGCACCTCCAGCCCCCATGTGCCGGGGCGCCGCGCGCGCGTCGCGTCCTTGATGTGAACCTGCAGCACGTGGGGCAGCAGCGCGCGCAGGGCGCCGACGGGATCGCCCCTGTCGTACAGGATCATGTTCGCCGGGTCGAAGTTCACGCCCACGCGCTGGCCCGGCGCCAACCGGCGGTTCACGTCCTCCAGCACGCCCAGCAGCGTGTCGGCGGATTCCTGCCCCGTCTCCAGCGCCACGCGCACGCCCTGGCCCGCGAAGACCCGCGCCAGCCGCGACAGGCGCGCGATCATCGCGCGCCGCGACGCGTCCCGGCGCGGCTCGGGCAGGAATCCCGCGTGGAACGTGACCAGACGGATGCCCAGCCGCCGCGCGATCCTGGCATTGGCGTCGGCCGCGTCGAGATTCGCGGGCCACGTCCTCGCCGGACGCACGCCCCCGGTCCGTCGGATGCTCGCCAGCGTCGTGTAATCCTCGCCCGCCATGCCCATCATGCCCGAGGCGATGCCCACGCCCTTGAGCGCGCGCGCCGTGTCCTCCAGGTCCCACTCCCCGCGCCGGATCGGGTCCAGCGCCAGTTGCACGCGGCCCACGCCCACGCTGCGGACCTTGGCGGCCAGGTCCCGCGGCGAGCGCGGACGCAGCGACCAGGAACAGACTCCCAGGCGATCGGCTAGGGCGGGCATGGCGGCTCCTGCGGTGGGCCCTGAGCGTAGTGCCGCAGGTCGCGCGGGAGCGTGGGGTGCCCGTTGGTCTACCCTTCCGCGTGTGCGGGCGGTACACGCATCTCTACACCTGGCGCCAGCTGCACCGGCTGATGAACCTCCTCTCGCCGGAGGTCACGCTCCCGCTCCGCTACAACGTCGCGCCCTCCCAGGAGGCCCCCGTTGTCGTGCATGGCGTCGACGAGGGCGGGTCCGTCCTGCGGCCTCTCCGGTGGGGGTTGATCCCGTCCTGGGCCAAGGACGCCTCCATCGCCAACGCGCTCGTCAACGCGAGGGGCGAGAGCGTTGACTCCAAGCCCGCCTTCCGCTCGGCCTTCAAGCACCGGCGCTGCGTGGTCCCCGTCAGCGGGTTCTACGAGTGGCAGGGCATCGAGGGGCGCAGGGTCAAACAGCCCATGTACATCACCCCCGCGTCGGGCGACGACCCCTGGCTGCTGGCCGGGCTGTGGGAGTCCTGGCCTTCGCCCCAGGACGGCCCCGTCGAGACCTTCACCATCATCACCACCAGCGCCAATGCTCTGATGGCGCCCATCCACGACCGCATGCCCGTCATCCTCGCGCCTGGTGCGGCCCGGGAGTGGATCGCGCCCCAGGCCCCGGCGTGCTGGTCCCCCGATCGGCTGAAGGCCTTTCTTGTCCCATACCCCCCTGACGGAATGCGGGCCGACCCGGTCTCCCGGGTGGTCAACAGCCCGAAAAACGACACTCCTGAGTGCATCCAAAGGCTTGAGAATAAAGACTTTGGGAGTATTTTTGAGCAGAAGCAAGAAGATTGATCTTGATTTTGATCGCAATATGTTAGGATAATACCTAACGTGATGCGATCCCCGAATATCGCGGCTCTTCAGGATCAGATCCGGACCATCGGCGCGTCCCCGGATCTGCCCCGTTTCTCGTGGGGGGCGGGTGTGGCCCTGCGCCTGGGCGCGGTGCATGAGTGGTTCGGGGAGGGGGCGGACCGGGGCGAGTGGCATCCTCCGCTCACGCTGCTCTCGGGGCTGGTGATGCACGCCCGGCGCCAGGGGCTCCTGGATCGCGTCGTGTGGATCGGACGGCGGGCATTTCCATTCCCGGGCTTTCTCGATTCGTCCACGCTGGGGGCGTCGTTGTTCGTGGACCCGCCCGGGGTCGAGGCGCGGGTGTGGGCCATCGACCTGGCGCTGCGCGCGTCGGTGTGCGTGGGGGGGGATGGGGTGGGGGTGTCGCTGGCGTGCTCGCGCCGGCTCCAACTGGCCGCGGGGTGCGGACGCGGGATCGGGCTGCTGGCACGCCCCGGGTTCGAGGAGCGGGAGCTCTCGGCGGCCACGACGCGCTGGCGCGTGGAGCCCGGGGGCGTGGGGGACGGGCGCGTCGCGTGGCGCGTGACGTTGCGGCGTCACAAGGACCAGCCCGCGCTGACGGTCGATGCGCGGGCCTGGATGGTGGAGTGGGACGATGCGAAGGGTCTTGTCGTTGTTCCTGCCGTGGTGGCGGACGGAGCGGATCGTGCGGCGTCTCACGCCTCGTCCTGACGCCGTGCTCCTGGTGCGTCCCGAGCACGGGCAGCAGGTGGTGAGCGACGCGTGCCGCCGGGCCCGGCGCGCGGGCGTGCGTGCCGGGTTGAGCCTGGCCCACGCGCGCGTGCTCCTGGCGGGGTGCGTGCTGCACGTGGGGGACGAGGATGTCGCGGGCGACGAGGCCGCCCTCCGCGCCCTGGCCCGATGGGCCTCGCGCCGATGGTCGCCCATCGTGGGCGTGGACGGGCTGGACGGGCTGCTCATGGACACCACCGGGTGCGACCACCTCTTCGGCGCCGAGGCGGGCCTGGTGGCCTCGGTGCGGCGCGGCGTGCGGGCCCTGGGGCTGACGCCGCGCATCGCGCTGGCCTCGACGATCGGAGCGGCGTGGGCGGTGGCACGCTTCACCGATCCGGCGCCAAGGGCGTGCGGCGCGGGGATCATCGCGCCCGGGGCGGAGCGCGAGGCCATCGCGCCCCTGCCCACCCCGGCCCTGCGCCTGGATCCCGAGGCCGTCGAGTCCCTCGCCGAGGTGGGGATCGAGCGCGTGGGGCAGCTGCTGGGCGTGGCGCGCCGGGCCCTGCCCTCGCGCTACGGCCCGGAACTGCTGCTCCGCATCGACCAGGCGCTGGGGCTGGCGCACGAGGGCATCGAGCGCGTGGGCGAGGGGGTTGTGGTCGAGGCCTCGCGGGAGCTTGCGGGCGGGACGACGCGGCTGGAGAGCGTTGAGATGGTCGTCCGCCTGCTGCTGGAGGAGATCGGCGCCGCGCTGGCGGCGCGGGAGTCCGGGCTGCGCGGGCTCGACGCGACGTTCGAGCGCCTCGATGGCGAGCCGCGCCGCCTGTCCATCCGCGTGGCCCAGCCCACCCGCGACGCCAAGCACCTCTGGTCCCTCCTGCGCCCGCACGTGGAGCGAATGGACATGGGCTGCGGGGTGGAACGCATCCGCCTGCGCGTCGTGGGGAGCGTGCGGGTGGCGCATCGACAGGGGTGCCTGGGGGGCGACGACGCGTGGCGGAGCGATCGGGAGGTGGGGGCCCTGCTCGACACGCTCGTGTCGCGCCTGGGGCGCGAGCGCCTGTTCCGCGTCGAGCCGATCCCCCGCCACCATCCCGAGCGCAGCTTCCGGTGCATCCGGGCCGACGAGGACGCCCCCCGGACCGCGCCGGCGTGTCCGCGGCCGGGCCCGCGGCCTTCGCGCCTGATCGATCCCCCCTGCCCGGCCCGGGCCACCGCGTTGACGCCCGACGGGCCGGTGCTGCTCCTGCGCTGGGGGCGGCGCGAGCATCGGATCCGGGCCAGCGTGGGGCCCGAGCGCATCGGGCCCCAGTGGTGGAGGGCGCGGGAGCCGACGCGCGATTACTACCGCGTGCAGGACGAGGCGGGGCGCTGGCTCTGGATCTTCCGCGAGCTGGAATCCTCGCGCTGGTTCGTGCACGGGGAATGGAGCTGAGCGTGCGCCCCGCCGACGCGCCATCATCGCCCCAGTTCGTGGAGCTCGTCGCCACCACCAACTTCACGTTCCTGTGTGGGGCCAGCCATCCCGAGGAGCTCATCGCCGAGGCCGCCGCCCTGGGCTACCACGCCCTCGGGATCGCGGATACCAACACGCTGGGCGGGATCGTGCGGGCGCACGTGGCGGGGCGGGACGCCGGCGTGCGCTGCATCGTGGGCTCTCGCCTCGTGCTGGACGACCCGCGGGGGCTCACGCTGGCGCTGTACCCGACGGACCGGGCGGCGTACGGGCGCCTGTGCCGCCTGCTCACGCTCGGCAAGCGCCGGGCGGGCAAGGGCGAGTGCCGGTTGGCGCTCCGCGACGTGGGCGAGCTCAACGCCGGGCTCCTGGCGGTGGTCCTTCCCGGGGACGATCCCGCGCCCGAGGCGCTGGCGCCGTGCGTGGCGATCCTGCGCGAC
>JBGAOG010000118.1:0-8707 GCA_044221985.1 Phycisphaerales bacterium | reverse complement strand
GCTTCGCGCGGCCACTCGTAGGCGACGTCGAGCAGCTCCCCGCACGTGGGGCAGGCGACGAGGACGGCGTCGATGGGATGCTCGCTGGCGCAGGCGGCGTTGGTGCAGCGTTGGAGGGCACGAACGCCGTTCGACTTGGCGGCAGAAGGCGGCAGGCTCATGCGGGAGTCTACGAGCGCGACGGATGGGCCGGGCGTGGGCTACTTCGGCGCGTTGATCCAGCCGAAGGGACGCCCCTCGCCGACCTCGGCGGGCTCCATGCGAAGCCAGTTCTGCCCGGTCAGGACGTAGAAATCGGCGGTCATGAGGTCGCCCACTTCGGCGATCTCCGCCCGGGACCCGGCGGGCGGGGTGATCGCGGCGGCGGAGCCGTCGAGCCGGGCGTAGTTGCCGGCGCGGGCGTGGCGCGTGGAGATCTGGTCGGTGGCGCTGAAGAGCCCGTCGGGCCACTCGGTGTTGTAGAAGCGCGTGTCCTCCTCGAAGAAGACGGGCGGCGCGGGGAACAGCGTCAGGCGCTGGTTCGTGTTCTGATCGTCGAAGGTGATGGCGGCGGCGGGATAGCCATACGGGCTGTGGGCGGGGCGGGCGAGGGAGCCCACGCGGACGCTGGCGTCGAGGCGCGCGCCGCCCATGGTCTGCATGAACGTGTAGTCGAAGTCGAGGTCGGTGTACTGGCTCCAGCGGTGGGGCCTGGGTCCCGAGCCGATCATGCGCCGCTTGTTGGTGGGGCACTCGCCGACCTTGTCGAGGTCCTGCACGTAGGGGTAGAGCAGCCCGCGGGCCTTGCGCGTGGGATCGGCGGGGAAGTCGGGGTCCTGCACGTACGCCCACAGGCCCGAGTAGTGGTCGCCCGGGATGAGGCGGCGGCCCAGGGCGTTGCGGGCCTGGTCGGGGAAGATCGCGCCCTTGTTGTCGTCGGCGTACATGGCCGTGCCCATCGCGAACTGCTTCATGTTGGAGAGGCAGAGCGTCTGACGCCCGGCGTCGCGGGCCTTGCCCAGCGCGGGCAGGAGGATCGAGATCAGCAGGGCGATGATCGCCACGACCACCAGCAGTTCGATGAGCGTGAAGGCGCGCGGGTCGCGAGGTGGGAACGATCGCATCGGCCGTCTCCTGGCGGGCCCGGCGACGCGGCCCGCGGGGTGCGAGATGGCCCCCTTCGCGTCCTGAGCGTAGGGAGGGTGGGAGGCCAGGGCTCCCGCCGGGAGGATGGTCGCGCGACGAGGGCGCGCGCCGCGGGCCCAGCCCCCCCCGGGGGGGCGGGGGCCGACCGGTTCGAGCCCGGGGCCAAGCTCTGGCCCCGGTTTGCCGATACTGATCGTCGGCATCCGGGCGTCCGTCTGTGTACATCAGAGCGTGAACACGCCCCCAAGTCAAGGCGTCTACAGAAGCGTTAGAATCGCGATACCGTGCCCCCCAAAGGCAAACACCCCGGCCCCACGCCCCCGCCCCCCATTGCGGACCACGTTCCCGCGCGCGTCGGCCCCACGATGGACAGCGTCAAGGGGCTCCCAGTTTCCCCTGGACTAGTTATCGGACGAGTGATTGTCTTTGAGGAGGAGATCGGGCGGGTGGCGCGGCGGCCCATCGAACCCGGCGCCGTGGCGTCGGAGGTGGCGCGATTCGACGGCGCCGTCAAGGCGTCCATCGACGAGCTCTCCAAGGTCCACAAGAAGGCGGAGAAGGAGATGGGCGGGGAGGCCGCCAAGATCTTCCTTTTCCACGTGGGCATGCTGCGTGATCGCTCGCTGCTGACCCCGATCCGCAAGATGATCGAGGAGGAGCAGGTCGGGGCCGAGTACGCGGTGGGCCAGGTTTTCGGGCAGTTGATGCAGAAGTTCCGGGCCAATCCGGACCCGGTGTTCGGGACCAAGGTCAACGACATCGAGGACCTGGCCAAGCGGCTGCTGCGCCACCTGCTGGACGAGGCCGCCGCTCCGGTGCGCCTGGGCGGGGAGCTGATGGACGACCTGCCCCACGGGATCATCGTGGTGGCGAAGGACCTGACGCCCTCGCAGGCGGCGGGATTTGACCGCAAGAAGGTGGTGGGTTTCGCGACGGACCTGGGGGGGAAGACGAGCCACACGGCGATCGTCTCCAAGGCCCTGAACATCCCGGCGGTGGTGGGGTGCCAGCACCTGATGAAGTGCGTGGCGGACTGGATGCCGGTGATCCTCGACGCCGACGCGGGCGTGGTGATCCTGAACCCGGACCACGCCACGCTCGAGGAATACCGGGGCAAGATCCAGGCTCGCCAGCAGCGGGCGCAGGTGCTGTCGACGCAGTCGGGCGAGCCGTCGATCACGATCGACGGTGAGCAGGTGCACGTGGTGGGCAACATCGAGTTCGCCGACGAGGCCGAGGCGGTGGTTCGCCAGGGCGGGGAGGGGATCGGGCTGTACCGGACGGAGTTCCTGTACCTGACGAGCAAGACCGCGCCCACGGAGGAGGACCATTTTCGCAGCTACAAGCGCTGCGTGGAGCTGCTGCAGGGGCGTGAGCTGGTCATCCGCACGGTGGACCTGGGGGCGGACAAGTACACGCAGGCCCGGGAGGAAGTTCCGGAGCGCAACCCGGCCCTGGGATGCCGCAGCATGCGGTACTGCCTGCGTGACCTGCCGATGTTCAAGCGTCAGTTGAGGGCGATCCTGCGGGCCAGCGCGCTGGGGCCGATCAAGGTGATGTTCCCGCTGATCACGTCCCTGGCCGAGTTCCGCCACGGGCGGATCCTGATCAACGACGTGATGGAGGACCTGTCGGAGGAAGGGGTCCGATTCGACGCGAAGATCAAGGTGGGGATGATGGTGGAGGTTCCGTCGGCGGCGATCCTGGCCGAGGCTTTCGCGCAAGAGGCGGATTTCTTCTCGATCGGGACCAATGACCTGATCCAATACACCCTGGCGGTCGATAGAACCAACGAGCGTGTGGCCAATCTCTACACGCCCATGCACCCGGCGATCATCCACCTGATCCGCGAGACGGCGCGTGCCGGACAGAAGCACAACATCCCGGTCTCGGTGTGCGGCGAATCGGCCGCGGACCTGGAATTCGCGATGTTGTTGGTCGGGCTGGGAGTGCGTACCCTGTCCGTGTCGGCATCGTCGATCCCCCCGCTCAAGCGGTTCATCCGCAGCGTGACGATCCAGCAGTGCGAACGCGTGGCCAAGCAGGTCATGACGCTCGATTCCGACGTCCAGGTCGCGGCCTTGCTCCGCGACCGGGCGCGAAAGACGGTCCCCGAGGCCTTCGCCGGACGTTCCGGCGAAGCGGGCTGAGGGGAAGACAGATCAACGGCCACGGCGCCGGGCGCACGATCGCCTGGCCGGACCGGACGAGCCACGCGGCGAGCCCACGATGGGCGCGCCGCCCCGCCCTGCGAGGCCCGACTCGGGCCCCCCGGCGGCGAGAGGCCGGATGGTGTGAGGGCCAGCGCCCCGCCGATCCGGCGTCCCGGGATCGCGACCGCGGGGGAGCGCCAAGCGCCCCGCCGCGAGCGATCCAAGCCAGCAGCGTCGCACGGGTGTGCGACGGCGTCCGTTCCCCGGCATTCCAGGCGAAGCACCCGAGCGTGGCCGCAGAACGCGGTGGCGCAGGCGCGTCCCGCGCGCGTGGGGAAGACCCAAGGAAGGTTCGAGGAATGCCAGAAGCCAAGATGCTGATCAACTACGTCCCGGGCGAGGAGTGCCGCGTCGCCATCGTGGAGGACGGGAAGCTCGAGGAATACCACGTCGAGAGGTTCGCGCAGGCGAGCCGCGTGGGGAATATCTACGTGGGGCGGGTCCAGAACGTCGAGCCGGCGATCCAGGCCGCGTTCGTGGATTTCGGGATCGGGGACAACGGGTTCCTGCACGTGTCGGACATCCACCCGCGGTACTTCCCGGGGGAGGAGGAGGACACGACGGAGCGCGTGGGGTTCAAGACCCCGCGCCGGGAGCGTCCCCCGATCCAGCAGTGCCTGCGCCGCGGGGACGAGGTGATCGTGCAGGTGCTCAAGGAGGGCGTGGGGACCAAGGGCCCGACGCTGACGAGCTACCTCTCCATCCCGGGGCGGTTCCTGGTGATGATGCCCTACATGGACCGCACGGGCGTCTCGCGCAAGGTGGAGGACGAGGAGCAGCGCCGCCAGATGCGCGAGATCCTGGACCAGCTCGAGCTGCCCGAGGGCTTCGGGTTCATCGTGCGCACCGCGGGGATGGAGCGGAACAAGACCGAGCTCAAGCGGGACCTGGCGTACCTGCAGCGCCTGTGGAAGGACATGGAGCGCCGGCTCAGGAGCGGCGACAAGCCCCGCCTGCTCTACAGCGAGAGCGACCTGCTGGTGCGCTCGTTGCGGGACCTGCTGGCGGCGGAGGTCGTGGAGGTCATCATCGACCACGAGGCGGCGGTGAAGCGGGCCGGGCGTTTCATGAAGATCGTCGCGCCGCGCGGGCAGGCCAGGCTCCAGCACTACACGGGCAAGACGCCGGTGTTCCACGCCTTCGGGATCGAGCAGCAGGTGGCCCTGATCCACGCGCGCGAGGTCCCGCTGCCCAGCGGCGGGCGCCTGGTGATCGACCAGACCGAGGCGCTGGTGGCCATCGACGTCAACAGCGGCAAGAGCCGCGAGAGCCGCGACAGCGAGACCAACGCGTACCAGACGAACGTCGAGGCGGTGGACGAGATCTGCCGCCAGCTGCGCCTGCGCGACATGGGCGGGATCATCATCAACGACCTGATCGACATGCGCCACGCCAGCCACCGCAAGGACATCGAGGCGCGGGTGAAGGAGCGGCTCAAGCGCGACCGGGCCCGGAGCACGGTGCTGTCCATCTCCGAGTTCGGGATCCTGGAGATGACGCGCCAGCGCATGCGCCCCAGCCACGAGAGCGTGCACTTCCTGGACTGCCCCACCTGCCGCGGACGCGGGCTGGTGCAGCGCCCCGACTCCATCGCCAGCGACGCGCTGCGGGACATGTCGGCGATCCTCGACGCCGAGAACGTGGCCAAGGTGGAGATGGTGGTCGCGCCGCGCGTGGCGGGCGAGCTGCTCTCCACCAAGCGCCAGCTCCTCTCGCGCGTCGAGCGCGGGAGCGGCAAGCACGTGGACGTGCGCGTCAGCGAGCAGATGCCCGTCGATCGCGTCTCGTTCTATGCCTACGACGCCCAGGGCGCCGACGTGGACCTCGGCTCCCTGCCCCGCCCCCGCAAGCCCAAGGACCTCGTCGAGTGCGACCTGGGTGGCGACGAGGACTGGGCGGGCGAGGAGCTCGAAGAGGCCCCGCCTCCGGAGCCCGAGATCGTCGAGGGCGACCTGGAGCCCCACCCCATCGAGCTCGACCTCACCGAAGATGCCTCCGGCTGGCAGGCGCCCCCCGGGCATCAACCCGCCGGGGCCGCCAACGTCCCGTCCGATGAGGGCCCGGGGCGTCGCCGGCGCCGCCGCGGACGTCGCGGACGCGGACGGGACGGCGAGGGCCAGCCGACGCCCACCTCACGCCAACGCCAGCCCCATCCGCGTCAGCCTCAGCCCCACCGGGCGCAGTACGAACCGGTCCGCACCGAGCCCAAGCTCCCGGTCACGCCCGTGCCCAGCGCGGGAGGCATGGGCACCTTTGCCGGTGACCACGGCGACGCGGACGTGGACGGCGCGCTGAGGCCGCCGTCCATCCCGCACGACGCCCCCACCGGTCCGCTGGCGGGTGCGCCACCCTCGGGGGTCGCGCCGGGCCTTGGTGAGGGCCAAGGGCCCGATGGCATGGCAGGACAGGGCGGGCTGGATGGACCCGGCGGCGGGCGGCGCCGGCGCCCGCGTCGTGGGAGTCTCGTGCGTGGTCGGGGTGGACAGGACGGTCCCGCCGGCACGCCCCTGCCTGGTGATCAACAGCAGGCGCCCCAGCCGCGTGGCGGCCTGCCCGGGCCTCACGAGCAACCCGCGACGGACTTCGCCGGCCAGCACGACGAGCATCGCGAGCCCGTCCACGAAGCCGGAGAACTCGAACCCGAGCACGCCGGCCCGCCCCAGACAGGCGGGGGAGCCGCGCAGGACGGCGACGCGGGTGAGGGACAGGGCGGCGGGCGCCGTCGCCGTCGGCGCCGGCGCGGGCGGGGCGGCCGCGGCGGTGGTGGAGGCGACGGGCAGGCCCAGCCGCAGGGGGGTGGCCAGCCCCAGGCCTCGCGTCCGCCTCAGGACGAACGGGGCCAGAGCGGGCAGGGTCACGGCGGGCGCGGGGGCTATCGGAACTCGCGCTACGCCTCGCGGCCCAGCGGCGACGGCGCCCCGAATCCGCCGGCCCAGGCTCCGCCTCCTCCGGCCCAGCAACCTCCGCCCGCGCCGGGCGGTGGGTCGGCGGCGCCCAAGCCGCGGCTTCTGTACGCCGCCAGCAGGCGCAAGCTCAACGCCAGCGAGTTGAACCGCCGTCCCAAGCCCGAGTAAGGTGGAGTGGCGATGCGTCGGCGGCTGATCATCCTGGGCAGCACGGGCTCCATCGGGACGCAGGCCCTGGAGGTGGTGGATCGCGTTAACGACCTGCACGCGCGGGGCGAGTCGCCCGTGCGGTTCGAGGTCGTGGGCCTGGCCGCGGGAGGAAACGCCAAGGCCCTGGGCGAGCAGTCCGCTCGCTACCCCGATGCCCAGCTGGCCATGGCGCACGGCGACGCGCGCGACCTGGCGGCCTCGGAGCAGGGCTCGGGCGCCACGCCCCCGGGGCGATTGCTCCGGGCCCGCCACGGGCAAGGCGCGGCCCTGCGCCTGGTGCGCGAGGTCGAGTGCGACGTGGTCCTGGCGGCGATGGTGGGATCGGCCGGCCTGCCCGCGACGCTGGCCGCGGTGGAGCTGGGGCGGGATGTGGCCCTGGCCAACAAGGAGACGCTGGTGGCCGCCGGGGCGCTGGTGACCGCGGCGGCGCGCGCGTCGGGGGCTCGCCTGCTGCCCGTGGACAGCGAGCACTCGGCGCTGTGGCAATGCCTGGCGTCGCTGGGGTATGCCGCCGCGCCCGAGCCGGCGCCGGCGAGCGTGGCGCGCGTGGTGCTGACGGCGTCCGGCGGGCCCTTCCGGACGTGGAGCCGCGAGCAGATCCGGCGCGCCACGCCCGAGGACGCCCTTCGCCACCCCACGTGGACGATGGGTCGCAAGGTGACCATCGACAGCGCTTCGCTGACCAACAAGGCCCTGGAGATCATCGAGGCCCACTGGCTCTTCGCCCTGCCCGCGGAGAAGATCGAGCCCGTCGTTCACCCCCAGTCGATCGTGCATGGCCTGGTGGAAACGCGCGACGGCTCGCTGCTGGCCCAGATGGGCCCGCCCGACATGCGCCTGCCGATCCAGGTTGCCCTGGGCCATCCGCACCGCCTGGCGCCATCGACGCCGCGCCTGAGCTGGGCGCAGATGTCCCGTCTCGACTTCGAGCCCGTGGACCGGGCCCGGTTCCCCGGGATCGACCATGCCTTTCGCGTGCTGCGCGAGGGGGGCACGCTGGGCGCGATCTTCAACGCCGCCAACGAGGCCGCCGTGCACGCCTTCCTGCGTGGGGGGCTGCCCTTCGGCGCCATCGAGGACGCGGTGGGGAGCGCGATGGACGCCCTGCCTCGGTGCGAGGTCCGTTCGCTCGACGATGTCCTCCGGGCCGAGGCCGGCGCCCGGGCGCACGTGGAGTCGTTCCTGTCGGAGCGATCCGGCCATGCGACGGTCCACACCTGACCCATGCCCCCCGACCTGACGCCCAAGTTCCAGCTGGCCGGGCAGTACCTCTCGCAAGGGAAGTACGAGCAGGCGCGCCTGGCGTTCCAGCGCATCTTGCAGGTGGCGTCCGGGCATCCCGACGCCAACAACGGGATGGCCATCGCGCTGGGCTACCAGGGCCAGCCCGAGCGAGCGCTGTACTTTGCGCGGCGCGCCGTGGAGGCCCGCCCCAACGACACGGCGCTGGAGAACACGCTGGCCAATCTCCTGCGCCAGCTGGGGCGGGCCAGGGAAGCCCTGGAGTTCGTGCGGCGCATCGCCGCCCGCCCCGACACGCCCCTGATCGTGCGGTCGACGTTGACCAACGCGCTGTGGGACGCGGAGGAGTGCCTCGAGTCCGTGGAGTATTCGCGGGCGCTGCTTGGCGAGGGCCCCGGGGCGCAGATGTTCGTGTTCCAGGTCGCGCCCAAGCTCGCGCTGGTGGGGCGGGTGGAAGAGGGTGTGGACCTGTGCCGGGCCGCGATGCCCGCGATGCGCGACCAGCCGGACCTGCACCGCTCGCTGGCCGTGGCCCTGATCAACGACGCGCGGGCGGGCGCGAGCGACGTGCTCGAGGCCCACCGCGGGCTTGTCGAGTGCCTCGATCGCACGGCCCGCGTCCCCCTTCAGGACCTGGCGGCGCCCAGCGACCCGCAACGCCGCCTCCGCGTGGGCCTGGTCTCGACGGACTTCCGCCGCCACTCCGTCGCGTACTTCGTCGAGGCGATCCTGAGGCGCCTGGATCGCACGGGCTTCCACGTCGCGTGCTACAGCGCTGTCACCCGCGAGGACGAGGTCACCACGTCGTTCCGCAGGCTCGCCGACGCGTGGACGAGCATCAACCCCTTCGATGACGCGCAGGCCGCCGAGCGCATCGCCCGCGAGACGCCGGGCGCCTGGATGCCGCGACAGTTCGACAACCCGCACAACCCGGAGATCCACGCCCGCACGACGGCCCGCGAGATCACGACCGCGCTCGGCGACCTGAGGCTGGACGCCTTCGTCGCCACC
>JBGAOG010000117.1:0-8708 GCA_044221985.1 Phycisphaerales bacterium | reverse complement strand
CGTCCTCGTGCACCGGGGCGGGTTCCTCCGCCCGCTCCTTGCTCAGCCCTGGGCGATGTGCGGCCCGGGGACGATGGGACGAACCGTTGGGCTTGGGGAGGACTCCCCCCCGACCCGCTTGAGCGTCGCCGCCAGCGACGCGGGGTTGATGCCCCCGGGACCCAGGCGCGCCGCGCTCCCCCCGGTGCGAAGCTTGGCCGGACCGGGGGAGATGCCCCCCGTGACCTGCGGGAGCCCGTCCTGGGAGAGTTTGGCGGCCTGCTCGTTCTCCGCGCGGATGGCCTCGTAGACCTCCTTGCGGTGAACGGCGATCCTCGTGGGCGCCGTGATGCCCAGCCTGACCTTGTCGCCGCGGATGTCGACGACCGTGATCTCGATCTCATCGCCGATCATGATCGTCTCATCGCGCTGACGTGATAGAACCAGCATGGATCCGCTCCTTGATCCAAAGGGCCCTGCCTGTAGGACGCCGCGCACCCTGGCCCTGCGATCCCTCCGTGGGGCGCCGTGAAGGCACGGCGCGTCGGGGGTGTGCGGCCTGCAACTGCGAACGCACCCGAGCTTCCCGCCTCGGCGGGGCTCAGGCCGACAGGGCGCGGGCGGCCGGAGCCGTCGCGACCTTCATGAGGAGGTGGCGGGTGGTCCAGCGCTTCTCGGCCAGGACCATCTGCTCGCCCGTCCGGGTCGTGGTGTTGATGACCAGCGGGCCCTGCAGGTTGCCCGTCAGGTGCTGGTCGACCTTGTTGACGATCACGAAGACCTGGGCGTCCTCGAGGCGCCCCAGCGCCAGCTCCTGCATCTGCTCGGGGCGGATGGGGACGGAGTACTCCGGCACGAACAGCGCCGGATCCGTCACCACGAACGCCAGGCTCGGCTCGTCGAGCGACTGGAGCCAGAAGAACGCGCTGTCCTCCCCCGGTTCGAGGAGGCAGTACCTCTTCTGCTGCGAGAATCCCAATAGTCCCTTCGGGAACGAGATCACGCGGTCCTCCGCGATGTTCAACGTCCCGAAACGCGTCGTGCGTACTTCCATGGCGCGCTCCGCTGCGTCGGCCCCTTCGTCCTGACGGGCTCCCCGGCGTCCGTCGCCGGTGACGTCCTGTCACTTCGCCCCGCGGGAGTTGGCCGACTCCACGCGGGCCATCCTGAAATCCCGGGGTTCGGCGCTGGCCGAATCCCGATCCACCTTGCCTAGCCCAGGTAGTCCAGCAGCGTGTACTGCTGGAGTTGGGCCGTCACCCGCATCCCCGCCGTCAGCTGCGTCTGGAGCAGGTTCAGGCGGGTCGCCGCCGCCGTGAAGTCCACGTCCTGCAGCTCGCTCCTCACCGACGTATCCACCGTCACGCGATCCTCCTCGCGGGTGGTGGCGGCCTCGACCCGCTGGGCATAGCCCCCCACCAGCCCCCGCGCCTCGGCCAGCCCGATCACGTGCTGGTCGATCCCCTCTCCAGCAAGGGATATGCCACGCGTGTCGTTGGTCTGGAGGGCGTCCCGGAGGTCGATCAGGCGCGTGAACAGGTTGTCCACGCGCACCTTTGCGCGATCCTCGCCCGTCAGACTTGCGCTCGTCGAGTCGTAGCTGGCGTTGAGCAGCCCCAGGTTCTCCGCCGCCGCGCTCCCGTTCACCGGGGCCACCGAGATCGCACCCGGAAACGCGATCGCCTGCCAGAACGTGAGCCCGTTGGACCCGGCCCCCAGGCCCGCCGCGAAGTCCGTCGCCGCCAGGCCCGCCGCGGTCAACTGTGGGGCCGCCTGGCTGTTGATCCTCGAGATCAGGGCCTGCACGTTCGTCAGGTCCACCGGGCGCAGATCGATGGTCAGGGTCGTGTGAGCCGCGTCGCCCAGCGTGATGGTGAAGTCGCTGTCCAGGCTGGGATCGGGCAGGCCCGTCTGCGGGTTGAGCATCCCGTCGTTGATGGTCACCCCGCGCCCGAAGTTGAAATCCGACAGCAGCGTCGCGGTCGACAGCGTCCGGATTCCCAGACGCGTCGCCGTGGAGCCGTTGCCCGGAATCTCCTCGATCGACATGGCGCCGGCGGCCCCGGCGGCCACGTCGCTGAGGACGTCAATCCCCGTCCCCGCGCCGTTGATCCGCACGCGCAGCCCCAGGTTCGCGCCCTCGATCAGGTTCTTGAGGTCCTCGAGGGTCGTCGCGTGGGAGAGGTCGACATCGACGCTGCGTCCCAGGGCCTTCACGCGGATCGCGCTCAGCGGGCCTGCCGCCCCGGGCAGGGCGCCGATGGGCGTGTCCCACGTCAGGCGCGGGCCCAGGTCCACGCCCGCCGTCTGGGCCGCGGAAAAGACCAGCCCCGCGCTGGTCGTCAGCCCCAGGTCCGCCGCCGTCGCGCTGGTGGCGACGTCGAAGAACTGGAGCGTGCTGCCCGCGGCCATGTCGAAGACGATCGACCCGCTGCTGGTGCCCACCGCGCCCGGGCCCAGCACGCTCACGCCGTTGTCCGTTTCGTACTGGCGCAGGGCGTTCCGCAGGCGCGTCGTGACGTCCGCGATGCCGTCGGCGCCCGTGAGATCGACCTGCACGCGGGTCCCGCCGTTGACGGAAAACTCGACCACCCCCAGCCCGATCCCCAGCCCGCGGGCCCCGGCGATGTCGTTCAGGCGGGTGGAGGCCGTCAGGCTCGGGTTGAGGTCCACGTTTCCCCGCACCCGGGCGGACATCGCGCCCAGGGCGTTGTTGGCCGCGAGGGTGATGGGGATGTTGCCTGCGGCGGCGGTATCGGTGACGAGCCCCGGCCCGTCGCCCTGATACTTGTATCCGCCGAGGAAGTCGGTGATGGGCTCGCGCGTGGTGATCGATCCGCCGAGCAGGTAGCCGCTGGGGCCCTGGCGCTGGGAGATGTTCAGGAGGCTGCGGATCATCTGGTCGACGATCTGGGCCTGTCCGCGGCGCTCGTCGGGGCTGCTGGTGATGGAGAGCTGGGCCTGGGCGATGGAGCGGGCTTCCTGGGCCAGGGTCGCGGCCTCGCTGAGCGTGCTGTCCAGCACCCCGAGGTTCGACGACGCGTTGCCGAGATTGCGCTGCGCCTGGTCGCTGCGCGCCAGGCGGTCATTGAGGGCGGAGATGGCCGCGGCCCGGACCGGGTCGTCGCTCACCCGGTTCACCTCGCGCCCGGTCGAGATCGTGTTGTAGGTCTCGAAGAGGGCGAGGTTCGTGCGGTTGAGATTCGCCAGCGACAGCTGCGACATCAGCAGGTTGGGCACGCGAGCGAGGGCGCTGGAGATGCTGGACATGGTTCGTCGCTCCCGGTCAGACAAGCTGGATCAGGATCTGGGTCATCTCGTCGGCGACGCTGATGACCTTCGCGCTGGCCTGGTACATTCGCTGGAAGTTGAGGAGGTTGACGGACTCCTCATCGATGCTCACGCCGCTGATGGCCGCCCGCTGCGTGTCCAGGCTCTGGCGCACCGTCGACGCCGCGTCGAGGGCGGTCCGGGCCCCGGCCACCTGGACGCCCACGCCCTGGGCCGAGTCCTGCCACATGCCCGAGATCGTCCGCCCGCCCAGGGCCGCCAGGTTCTGGTCCTGGAGCTGAGCGATCCGCAGCGCCGTCGCGTTCTCCACGAACTGCCCGTCGATCATCCGCCCGGTGGTGAGCAGGGACGGGTCGTCGAGCAGGTCGGAGCGCACCTGGAGCGAGCCGGCGTCCGTGCCCGTGAAGAACGAGTTCAGGCCCAGCACCGCCACGGCGCCCGACGAATCGTCGGCGAACGAGAAGTCGAATCCGGCGTCGGCGTCCACCCGCAGCTTGCCATCGGGCGTGAACGACGCCGACAGCCCCGCGATGGCGTCCAGGGCCGCGCGGATGGTCTCCGCGCTGGCGTCGTCGCCCGTCCCCGGCTGCCCGGTGCCGTCCACGCCGTCGAGATCCACGGCGATGCGGACCGTGTGCGTGGCCCCGGTGGCCCGCTCGCGGACGATCACGTCGAAGCCGCCGTTGGTCGCGCCGTAGGGGAGGTTCGCGATCGACTGGTTGTCGGGGTCGTTCAGGGCGAGCGTGCGCTCGGCGAGCGTGAGCGGAACCGTGCCCGTCGTGCCCGTCAACCCCTGGAGGTTCGTCCCGGTCGCGTGCAGCTTGTTGATCTCGAAGGCGAGCTGGGCCGCCACCGTGTCGAGCGTCGTCAGCACCGAGTCGATCACGTCCGTGCGCCCGCTCAGGGCCGCCCCGATCTGGCCCGAGCTGACGTCGAGTTCCTGCGCGTCGCGGGCGATGACCACCTTGGCGCTCACCCGCCCGTCCTCCACCACCCGGCGCAGCTCGATGGGGTGGGGAGTGCCGGCCGAGACCACCGGGATCGAGCCCACCAGCACGTCCACGCCCTGGCGGCTCTGCTCCACCACGTGCACGTCCATGAGCTGCGACAGGTCCGTGATCGCCTGGTCGCGCTGGTCGCGCAGCGAGCTGGCCGTGCCCCCGGTCACCTCGGCGTCGGCGATGGCGCCGTTGAGGTCCGCGATGCTTCCGATGAGCTGGTTGGCCCGCTCCACCTGCGCCCCCAGGCCCGAGTCCAGGCTCTGGCGCTGGCCCAGCAGGTCCGAACGCAGGCGGCGCAGGAAATCGGCCAGCTTCTGCCCCTGCTGCACGACCGTGCCGTTGGCCTGGGTCTGGTTGGCCCGCTCGCTCCAGGTGCGGAAGAAGGCGGTCATCTCGCTGGTCAGGTCGTTGCCGCCCAGCTCGCCCAGGGCGGATTCCACCTGCGACAGGATGGACTGGTAGGCCCGGGCCGCCGATTCGTCGCTGCTCGCCCCCCACAGGCGCTGCTGCAGGGCCTCGTCCACCTGGCGCCGGATGTCCTTCATCAGGACTCCGCGACCCACGTTCATCCCCGGGAGGCTGGAGTCGCCCCGGATCGGGGAGAGGATCCCCACCTGGCGGCTATAGCCCGGCGTCGACGCGTTGGCGATGTTGTTGCCCGCGATCTGCAGCCCGATCTGGGCCGCCGCCAACCCGCTCTGTCCGATGT
Source organism: Phycisphaerales bacterium (assembly GCA_044221985.1). Lineage (GTDB taxonomy): Bacteria > Planctomycetota > Phycisphaerae > Phycisphaerales > UBA1924. The sequence goes on along the minus strand of JBGAOG010000117.1, from coordinate 3,728 downwards.
ACATCGCCCCTGTCAGGCTCATGCGCTTCTCCCCGCCCTCAGGTGCGAATGTCCACGGCCGAGGCCCCGATGGCCGGCCCCTCGACCACGCCCGTGCGCCCGTACGTGCCCGCGTGCGACAACTTGCGCGCGACGTGACGCACCAGCCCCTCCATGTGCGCCAGCAGGCTCCCCGCGGCGGCCCGCAGCCCCGCCTGGGCCTCGTTCACCCGCGCCATGCGCCCCGCCAGAGAGTGCGTGCGCCCCAGGACCTGCGAGCGATCCGGCTCGGGGAGCAGCGCCGCCAGGTCGCGCACGCGCGGGCGGGCGCCCGGGTCGATCAACCCGTCGCGCCGGCACCGCTCGACCACCGCGCGCCGGTCCTCGTCCAGCCCGCCCAGCGTCGCCAGGAGCGCCTGCTGTCGCTCGACCTGCCGGGCCATAGCGGCCACGTCGGCGGCGCGGATGGCCGCCCGATGGGCCTCGACGCTGAGCTCCAGGTCCGCGTAGACCGCGTCCAGGCGCTCCACCAGCACCGCCAGCTCCCGAGCCAGGGACCCGTGGTGCGCGCTCATGGCGAACCCCCGGCGCCCTGCGTCAGGCGCCTGGTGATCTCGTCCACGAGGGCCCAGCGGCTCGAGTGCACGAGCTTCTCGGACAGGTGCGTGTCCATGAACTGCTGGAAGGCCTGCTCGCCCGGGCCGGGCTTGAAGGGCTCGGCCGCGCCGTTGGTCTCGCGAAGCTGCTTGAGGATGGGCTGGACAAGGGCGATGGCGACGAGCTGCTCGGCGGCCTGTCGCGCCTGGTCGGGGGCCCGCGGCGCGTCCTGGGCGCGGGCCAGAACCCCCGCGAAGGTGCGTTGTTCATCGAGCGGGCGGGGCGCGCCCACCCGGCGCGTCCCGCCCGCGAGGTCAACCGTGCCCTGGATCGAATCGACCACGCGTCGCTCCTAGCGGAAGTCCTCGATCAGCTCCGCATGCAGGGCCCCGCAGCGATGGAGGGTCCGGATCACCGCGATCTGCTCGCCCACGGGCACGCTGAGCTGGCGCAGCGCCGTGATCAGGTCCGTCAGGCGGGCGTTGGGGGTGCCCTGCGGCTGCGTCTGCACGCCCGCCCAGCGCTCCGGGCCCGGCGCCGTCGTCGTGGTGATCGTCAGGTCCTTCTGCGTGATGGCCACCGGGCTGATCTGCACGTCCGACGAGACCACGATGATCCCCCGGGCGGCGTTGTACACCACCTTCGCCCCGATCCCCAGGAAGCCGGGGTTGACGTCGGCGCCCTGCACGGCCGCCAGGAAGCCCGCCTTGTCCGCGCGCTCGTGCTCGGGGATCGCCACGCGCACCGTGCGCGCGTCGACCACCCGCGCGATCGCCGGGCCCTGGGGCTGGACGGCCGCGTTGACGGACTCGGCCACGTGGCTGGCGGCCTGGAACCCCGCGAACGCCTCGCCGAGGATCAGGTCGAACTGGGCGTCGATCGCCGGCGGGGCGATGTCCTCGATCATCCGCGCCGCCCGGGTCACGCGGGCGCGGGTGGGCGTGCCGGAATCCTCGACCTCGATGGGGCCCTCCGCGATGGCGAAGATCGTCCCCGAGTTCTTCTGGGTCGGCCCGCGCAGGGGCGTCAGGTAGAGCTGCCCCCCCTCGAGGCTCTTGCAGCTTCCCAGCGTCGTCACCGTCACGTCGAGCTGGTCGTCGCGCACGTTGCCCGCGCGGGCGACGGCGGTGACGAGCACGACGGCGACGGACTTGGTGGCCGGGCGATCGTCCACGCCCCCGGGCGCGTTGCCCTCGTTGGTGAGCAGCGAGATCAGCGGGCGGACGGTGGCCATTTCCTTCTGGGAATCGCCCGTGCCCTTCAGCCCGGTGACCAGGCCCATCCCGCGCAGGACGATCTCGCCCTGGCCCTTGATGCGTGTGAGGTCGCCCACGGTCGTCGCGCCGGCGCGCGCGCCCAGCGTCAGCAGGATCAGGATGGCCGTCCAACGCCGCAGCATGCGCACCTCCGGTGGGCCCCGGGTCGGACCGCAATCGGCGTGCCAGGCGCGCCGGGGGCGAGCGATCGGGCGTCGCGACGTCAGAAGTTGAACAGGGCGTCGAAGACGCGGGGGATCAGGCCCTTGGTCCCCGAGTCCTTGACCTGCCCGCTGTGGCGCGTGATCAGCGTCAGGTCCGCGAGCTGGCTGGACAGGACGGTGTTGTTCTGCGTCACGTCCTCGCGCCGGCATTCCCCGCTGAGCACCAGGGACTGCTCCTCGTCGTCAACCTTGATCGTCTTGCGGGCCTCGACCACGATCACGCCGTTGGGCTTGACGTCGATCACCGTGGCGGTGATCTTGTCGGTGAACGTGTCGTTGCGGCTCAGCTTGCCCTGCCCGGTGAACTTGGAGTTGTGGTTCACGTCCACGCCCGTGATGGGGCTCCCGCTATCGCTGGTGAACTGGGCGTCGAGCAGGTTCTGGAGGTTGGGGAAGCGGTTGAGCCCGCCCTTGAACGTGTAGTCCTTCTTGGTGTCGAGCGTCTGGTCGCTGCTCTGCTTGCTGGTCTCGGAGACGATGATCGTCACCTTGTCGTGGACGGCGAAGGTCCGAGGCTTGGGCGGCTCGACCATGAGCAGGCTGACCTCGCGCAGCGCCGAGAGCGTGTCCGGACGCCCCGAGATGTCGTTCCTGACGGGGGTCGACCCGGCCAGCATGACCTGCCCCAGCGCCGAGGCGCACAGGCCAAGGCTCACCGCCACCATCGCTCCACGCATCGCACGCTCCTTAGCTCTGGGTCAACGCCACGACTCGCCCCGGGGCGCTCACCTTCGCCCGGATCGACCCGACGGGCCCGCGCTCCCCGCCGGCCTTGGCACTGGCCGCCGTCGCCGGCGAGGGGCTGACCAGGATCTCCTCGCCCTCGCGCCCGTCCATGAGCGCCCGGGCGTTGTTCATGCGCACGACGATCCCGCCCACCACGCAATCCACCGCGACCGTCTGGCCCTTGCGCACCGCCGCGGGGATCTCCACGTCTCGCGCCAGGACCACCTCGCCGGGCCCGATCCTCGCGCGGGCGGCCGAGCCGAGGGCCTGCTCGCGCGTGGCCGGGGCGAGGGTGGGCGCCAGCCAGCGCTCCTGCGCGTCCACGTCCGCGTCATCCACCTTGTCCCCGCGCGGGATGGCGGAGCGGGCGACGAGGACCGTCCGCCGGACTTGCACGCCCACGCGGATGCTGCCCTCCGCCACGAGCCTGTCTCCGTCGAGCACGCGCACGTTCACGGGCATCCGCTCCGACATGCCCGCCGGGGCGACGGCAACGCTGCGTCCCGACGTGGGCAGGTCGAGCAGGTCCTTGCGCGCCTCGTCGAAGGTCAGACGCAGGTCCTCGACGGGCGCCCGGGCGAGCTCGCCAACCCGCCGCGCGATGCAATCTCGCACCGTTGCCCCGGTCCGCGCCGGCGCGGGCGCCGGGGCCCGGGCATCTGGCCCGGGGGCGGCGGCGAGCGCGCAGGCGGCTCCGCTGAGCGTGACCTTCCCCCAACGGATGTCGGTGCGGTCGAGCGCCGCACGCACGAGCCTCACGTCCAGCCGGAGGGCCTCGGGCTTGGATCGACGCAGCGCCGCCTCGTCGAGCACCACGGCGCGCAGGTCGCGCACGTCGAAGTTGATCGCGTAGCCGAACAGCAGCATCTGCATCAGCGGGATGCCGATGATGAGGCCGAAGGTCACGCGATCGCGCGCGAGCTGGCGCGCTTCCTTGGCGGCGATC
>JBGAOG010000116.1:0-8713 GCA_044221985.1 Phycisphaerales bacterium | reverse complement strand
GACGTCGGTCGGGTACGGCTTCCTTGCCATGCCCGCTCATCGGGCGCTTTGGCCAAAGTCCATCACACGCTCTAGGCTTGGCGTCCACAATCTGCGATCGCGAGCGGGCCAAGCGTAACCCCTTGGCCCGCTTTATTTTACAGCACAATCCGCGACAATCGCTTGGTCCGGTTTGACCGGCGACGAGCCGACGTGGTAATCTGGGAAAGCAGAGTGGGGCTGGTAGCCCTTGGAAGGGTGACCGTGCATCGTGGGGCCAGCGCCCCGCGATGCGCTCGCAAGGAACCCTGCCGGTGGTGTGAGACTCGCCGGGGCGCGTGGGAGCGATGCGATGACCGACGCCGAACTGCAACGCATCGAGAACATCGAGGGACAGGTCAAGTGGTTCGACCAGCGGAAGGGGTACGGGTTCATCGTGGGACCCGAGGGCCAGGACATCTTCACGCACTACAGCGTGATCGAAGGTGAGGGCTTCCGCGTGCTCAAGGACGGGTCGGCCGTGAAGTACGACGCGGTCAGGACCGCCAAGGGCTGGAAGGCCACTCGCGTGATCCGTGCCGATCCGCCGGAGATCACGGTCGTCCCGCGGCGCGGGTATACCCGCACGCCGCGGCGCTAGCCAGGCTCACGGGCTGGGAATCAGGATCGTGGAACCGCTGTCCTCGTCGCGCTCGCCGCAGGCGCAGGCCGCGATGATGCCGGCCACGGCCTCGGGCGTCAGCGCGCGTTCGCGGGGTATCTCCTCTTCCGAGTAGATCGCGCGGAGCATGGGTGTCTCGACGGCCCCGGGCGCCACGCAAAAACAGCGAATCCCGCACTCGCGTCCCTCGTTCGCGCCCGCCTTCGTCAGCACGTTCACGGCGCCCTTGGCCCCGGCGTAGGCGAAGAGCCCGGAGAAGGGGTCCACCGAGGACAGGCTCGACACGTTCACGATCCGTCCGCCGCCCTGGCGGCGCATGATCGGCCAGGCGTGGGCCATCGCCGTCGCCGTGGCGATCGCGTTCACCTCGAAGACCTCGCGGATCAGCTCGGGCGTGTGTTCCTCCACCGGCGCCAAGGGCGCCAGCCCGGCGTTGTTGACGAGCACGTCGAGTCGTCCCATCCTGGCCACGCACTGGTCGATCATCGCGCACGCCTGGTCGTGCCTCGCCAGGTCCGCGATCAGGATCGCCGGCTCGGAACCCAGCGATCGGGCCGTCTGCTCCAGCGGCTCGCGCCGGCGTCCGGCCAGGGCGAGGCGGAACCCCCGGGCGGCCAACAGCACGGCGGTCGCCCGCCCGATCCCCGAGCCCGCGCCCGTCACCAGCGCCACGCCCCGGTTCGTTCCCATCGCCACCTCCCGCGGGCCGCCAGCCCGCCACGCTCCGGCGTGTCCACAATGTACGCCCCGGTTCCTCCGGCCGGGCGCGGGCCAAGTACACTCCCCCGCATGAACGGCGTCCGGGCCCTGTTGATCCTGCTGCTGGCGATCATCCTCGGGGTGCCCTTCGCGCTGCGCCCGACGGAGCAGGGACGGTCCGCCGGGGTGCGCTCGGTGGTGATCGTCACGCCGCACGTGGAACAGATCCGCGACGAGTTTGCCCGGGCGTTCGAGGCCTGGCACGAACGCGTCTATCAGGAGAAGGTGCACGTGGACTGGCGGGCGCCTGGCGGGACGCAGGAGATCTACAAGCAGCTCCAGGCCCAGTACGAGTCCGCGGTCGCGGCGGGGAAGTTCGACTTCTCCGATCCCAAGGACCCCAGGGCCACCCCGGGCACGATCGCCTACGCCATGATGCTCGGGGGGGGTTCGTACGACCACGGGCGCCTGAAGGCGGGCATCAAGGTCAAGGATCCGTCGGGCGAGGAGCGGACCCTGCCGTTTTCCACGCCCGCGGGATTCCCTCAGGCCAGGATGGACGAGTGGTTCGGCGCGAACACGATCGGCGCCCAGACCCTGTACGACAAGGACCAGTTCTGGATCGGGACCGCCCTCTCGAGCTTCGGCATCGTGTTCAACAAGGAGATCTACGGCAAGCTGGGGCTCGACGAGCCCCGGGCCTTCGGCGACCTGTGCGACCCGCGGCTCCAGGGCCTGGTCGCCCTGGCCGACCCGCGCCAATCGGGGAGCATCACCACCACGATGGACTCCATCGTGAACTGGTACGTCTGGGACCGAGCCAAGCGCGAGGGTTGGAACGCCGAGCTCGCCGACGCGATGAAGCAGGAACGCGAGAACCCGGGCAGGCCGCGCTGGGAGGAAGCCCTCTGGCCCGCCCGCGGCCCATCCATCCAGGGCGCCTGGGACGATGCCTGGCGCGTGCTGCGGGAGATGGCCTGCAACACGCGGTATTTCACCGCGGCCGCGCCCAAGCCCCCGCTGGACGTGAGCCACGGGGAGGCGGCGGCCGGGCTGGCGATCGACTTCTACGGGCGCTCGCAGTCGCAGGCGATCCTGCTGCCCGGGCAGGACCCGTCGGAGAGCCGCGTGGGGTACGTCGATCCGGCGGGGGCGGTGTACATCGACGCCGATCCCGTCTCGATTCTCCGGGGCGGGTCCGAGCCCGACCTCGCCCGGCGCTTCGTGGAGTTCTGCCTGAGCGAAGAGGGCCAGGCGCTCTGGCAGTTCCCGGCCCAGTCGAACGCCCGGGCCAGGAACAACCCTCCCGGTCCGGACGGCCGCCCCATGGGCCCGCGTACCTACGAGCTGCGGCGCATGCCGGTGCGCCGGGTGATGTACGAGACGTACTCGTCGAGCATGATCGACCAGGTCGATCCGTTCGCGCTGGCGTCCGACGTGCGCCCCGTCTTCTGGCGGGACGCCATCGGGCCCATGATGGGGGCCTTCGCGATCGACATCGCCGACGACGCCCGCGGCGCCTGGGCTGCCCTCAACCGCGCCCGGGCCGCCGCCCGGCAGGGCCGCTTCCCCGAGGGCACGCTCGCCGAGATGGAACGGCTCTTCTACGCCTGGCCCCCCTCGCCGCAGCCCGACAAGGCGAACCCCTCGCGCCCTGATCCCTCGGCGCCGGCGCTGGAGTTCGGCCCGCGCACCTGCCGCCAGATCCGCGAGCACTGGCGCAACCGCTCGTTCCAGGCCCGGTGCGTGATCGAGTACACGCGGTTCTTCCGGGACAATTATCGCACCCTGATGGCCATCGAGCGCAGGGGTGCGCCGCAAGGCGGCGCGTCCGACGGCCGATAAGGTACCGATGCCCCTTTCTCTGAGCACGTCCACCCCGACGCCCGCCATGACTCCCGCCAGCGAGACCACCACCCCGCGCACGCTGACGAAGATCGTGGCGACCATCGGCCCGGCCAGCGAATCTCCCGACGCCGTCCGGCGTCTGATCTCCGCGGGGGTGAGCGTCTTCCGATTCAATTTCTCGCACGGGGACTTCGCGGCCCACGGCGCGCGCCTGGCGACCGTGCGCCGCGTGGCCGAGGAACTGGGCACGCCCGTGGCCGTCCTGGGAGACCTCCAGGGGCCGAAGATCCGCGTGGGCAAGATCCCCGAGACGCTGGGCGAGGCGGCGCGGTCTGGGGGCGGCACGGTCGTGGTGGCGCCCGGGCAGGACGTGGTCCTCAAGCGCGGGATTCGCGAGGCCTTCGAGCGGGAGAACGTGCAGGCCCCGGCGGGCACGCGCGAGCCGGTGCTGCCCGTCACCTACGACGCCCTGGTGGACGAGGTCCAGGTGGGGCACCGCGTGCTCATCAACGACGGCGCGATCCGCATGATCGCGGTGGACCGCAACCCCGACGCCGGGGAGCTGCGCTGCCGCGTCACGACCGGGGGCGCGATCACGTCGGGCAAGGGGATCAACCTCCCGCAGAGCGAGATTTCCGCGCCGGCCATCACCCCACGCGACTGGGAGTGCGTCGCCTGGGCGGTGCGGAACGAGCTTGATTACCTGGCGCTGTCGTTCGTGCGTCGCGCGGACGAGGTGCGCGAGCTTCGCGCCCGGCTCAACGACCTCTGCGCCCAGGCCCCTCGGCGCGCGGGGCTCGAGCTCTGGATTTCCATCGTCTCCAAGATCGAGAAGCCCCAGGCGCTTGGCGATCTCGACGCCATCGTTGATGCCTCCGAGGGCGTGATGGTGGCGCGCGGGGACCTGGGCGTGGAGATGGAGATCGCGCAGGTCCCCGTGGCCCAGAAGCGGATCATCGCCTGCTGCGCCGCGCGCGGACGCCCCTGCATCGTCGCCACCCAGATGCTCGAATCCATGATCGACAGCAGCTCCCCGACGCGGGCCGAGGCCAGCGACGTGGCCAACGCCGTCTTCGACGGCGCCGACGCCGTGATGCTGTCGGCCGAGACCGCGACGGGCAAGCACCCCGCGCTGGTGGTGGACACGATGGCGCGGATCATCGCCGCCGCCGAGGCCAGCGTCACCCAGGCCGACTCCAGCGCCCAGCCCCCCACCACCCATGCCCCCGAGCACGCCCAGAGCGTGGCCCTGGCGCACGGCGCGTGGCACATCGCCCGCGACCTGCACGCCCGGGTCGTCGCCTGCTGGAGCGAGCAGGGCGGCAACGCCCGCTACCTCTCGCAGAACAACTTCCACATCCCGATCATCGCCTTCAGCAGCGACCTCCGGGCCGCCCGGCGAATGGCCCTGTACGGCTCGGTCTGGCCGATATGCCGCCAGCCGCCCGCGGACCGCTCGCTGCAATCGTGGAACCGCGAGGTGGAGGAGCTGCTGCTGGCCCGCGGGCTCGTACGGGTCGGGGACTGGATCGTTCTTCTCGCGGGCCGCCCGCTGGGCCAGGCCAAGGCCACCAACGCCATCGCCGTCCAGCAGGTCGGGCGCCCCGTGGCGATGCACCCGCCGCACTGATCGGCGAATGGGGCGCGGGCTACCCCTTCACGGTCAGCGCGGTCAGGTCGCCCACGCTCGCGAGTTTCTCCAAGGACAAGATCGCCTGGGACAACGCGTCGCAGCGCGGCCTGCCGATCACGGCGTCGCCCAGCGCGTGGAACTTGACGCCGATCTCGTCGGCGGTCATGGGGTCGCGCGGGTCGCCCTTGGGGACGTCCACGCGCTTGGAGAAGGACTGGCCACCCCGGGTGGTGATGGTGACGCGGCTGGGCTGGAACTTGGGGAACAGGGCCTCGAACTCGTCGTTGGCGACGACCTTCACCATGTCCATGATCGGGATGAGGGCCTTGTCGAGCACGCGCTCTTCCTTGAACTGGAGCGGGGTGACCATGCCATCGACGAGCCCGACGGCCATGCAGTAGGGCAGGGAGTGATCGGCCGTTTCCTTGCTGTCGGGACGGTACTTGTGGGGATCGCCGAGGATGTCGGCGGCGCGGGCGATGACCTCGACCTTGATCTCCGCCACGTCGTTGGCCTTCAGCCCGTTCTCCCGGACGCACTTCATCATCGCGGTCAGCGGCGCGTGGCTGAGGGCCTCGATGGGGAAGCTCTTCATGCCGCAATCGAGGATGCGGTAGTGGCCGGCGGCGTCGCGAGGGAGCTGGTCGAGGAGGATGGCGGTGTCGAACCTGGCCGGGTTTCCCTTGTAGTGGACGTGCCCGAACACGGCGTAGAGCCCTTCCTTGCCGTCGAAGATGTGCTCGGGCCCGCTGTAGCCGCGCTTGGCCAGCAGGGCACTCTCCACGCCCATGCGCGTGGCCCAGGGGTCCACGGTGTTCTTCATGTTGGTGAGCTTGCCGGCGGTGACGGCGCCGGGCGTGAAGGTGCGGCTGGCGCTGATGCCGATGGCCTGGACCATCTGGTCCACGCTGAGGTTGAGCACGCGCCCGGCGGCGATGGGTGCGGCGAAGGCCGTCAGCGTCGCGTGGTGCCAGCCGTACTCGCGGATGCCCGGGATGGCGAACTCGCAGAGCCGCTGCTCGACCTCGTAGGCGATGATGGTGGCGAGGATCAGGTCCTTGCCCGAGAGCCCCAGGAACTCGCACAGGGCCAGCGGCCCGGCGATGATGTCCGAGGGATGGCAGGGGTCGGCCTTCCAGTAGATGTCGTTGTAGTCCATGGCGCGGATCATGTGGTCGTTCATGAAGGCCGCGTCGACCGGGTTGGTCTTGAACCCGGACACGAAGCACGTGCACCGGCCGCCGCCCCCCATCTCCCGGTGGTGGGCCAGCAGGATCCTGGCGTCGTCCTGCTGGCTGCCCCCCAGGGCGCAGCCCAAGGAGTCGTACCAGAAGAGCTTGGCCCGCTCGATGGCGGCGGGGGACAGGTGCTCGTAGCGCAGGCCGCAGGCCCATTCCGCCAGGTGGTGCGAGAGGTACTTCTTGCTGGAGTCGACGGGTGGTTTGCCGGCCATGGAGCGGTTCCTCAGGGCGACGCCACGCCGAGCGTCGGGCGAGAGTCTAGCCTGTAGGCGTGGGGGCGGTCACCGACGTGGCCGCGAGCCCACGCGGAAGGAGCACCCTTGAGCAAGCCCCTCTTCGACGCGAGTGAACCGCACTTTGCCCAGCTGCTGGCCACGTGCCCGATCGTCGCGGGCGCCGTCGTCAGCAAGCCCCTGCTGAACATCCCCGAGGGACGAGTGGTGGTGTTTGCGATGGATGGCGGACAGGAGATGACGGAGCATCGCACGACGATGGTGGCGATCGTGCAGGTCCTCGAGGGCAGGCTGCGGTTTCGCGTGGAGGGGCAGGAGCGGACCATGCACGCCAACGACTGGCTGGTGATGCCCCGCGACGCCCTGCACGATCTGACGGCCCTGGAGCCGACGCGGTTCCTGCTCACGCTGCTGCGCTCGTCCGAGCCCGCGTGAGGCCGATCCCTACGGGCGGGTGGGGCGATAGACCTCGACCACGGGCTTCTCCGCCAGCAGCGCCCGCCACGTCTCCAGGTAGGCCTTCATCGCGGGGTCGTGCTCGACGCGCTGCTGGTCGCGAAGGAAGGCCTCCTCGTTCTCATAGAGGACGAGCTCGATGAAGCGATGGTCGTCGCTCCGGTCTTCCAGGAGGCGGATGGCGATGCCGCCGGGGGCCTCATAGAAGGGCGTTGCCCCGCGCAGGAACGCGAGGAACTCCTGGCGCATGCGCGGCTTGATGCGGATGCGCAGGTGGAGCTCGACGCCGGCGGCCCCGCGCCCAATCGCGTCGGGGGCGGTCTTCACATGGGCACGCTGGGCAGGGCGCAGGCCCGCCTCCAGGCCGAGAGCTGGCCCAGGTGCCCGCTCTCGTGCTTGACCATGAGCGTCATCAGCATGTCCCCGATCGTGGGATGGAGCGTCCGCCATCGCTCCAGCGGATTGGGGCGCGACGTGAGCTCGACGCTCGCGGCGGCCAGGGCCGACTCGCCCGCCTCGTGCCACTCCCTCCACCTGGCGGCCATGCGGTCCTTGCGGTCGTAGGCGCCGACATCGGGCACGGGCACGCTGCGCGCGCCGAAGCGGTGCTCGGCGGGATCTTCGAACGCGCGGGCGAGCGCCAGGTTGACCGCGATCTCCGCGTACAGGTTCAGGTGGCACATGATCCAGGCGGGGTGGTTCATGGAGATGCCCTTGGGCAACCCCGGCGGCTGGGCGACCATCTGATCGGGGCGCAGGTCCTCGATCAACCGAACTCCGTACGCGCCGTTTCGCTTCCACGAGATCTGCAAGGCCGCCGCGAGAGGGTTGCTCATGGGCCGAGAAGATACACGAATCCCGCGTCACGAACAAGCGCGTGCGTCGGGCACTTCCACCCGAGCGGGGAGATCGCGCGCGCCCATACAACTCCGGGCTGCTCAATATATGGAGAATTCCATGGACCATCGAGTCACCCGATTCGCGATCGTCGCCCTCCTCGTGGGCGTGCTGGCGGGGTGCGTCCACCCGACCACGAAGGAACCCGTGGTGATCCCATCGTCGCCCGAAGCGCTGGCCGTCGTTCCCGCGTTCCACGAGGGCACGCAGGCCCGCCACGAGCGGTTCAACGCGACCTCACGAGAGGGAGCCGCCCGGCTGGTGTTCCTGGGCGATTCCATCACCGAAGGGTGGGAGACCGCGGGCAAGGACGTTTGGGACCGGTACTACGCCCATCGCCGGGCCGCGAACTTCGGGATCGGCGGCGACCGCACGGAGCACGTCCTGTGGCGCCTGGACCACGGGAACCTCGATGGGCTCAGTCCCAGGCTCATCGTGGTGATGATCGGGACCAACAACGCCGGGCATCGCCAGGACCAGGCCGGCGACACGGCGGCGGGCGTGCGCGCGATCGTGGAGCGATTGCGGGCGAAATGCCCGCGGTCCCGCATTCTCCTGCTGGCAATCTTCCCGCGCGGACAAACGCTCGACGATCCGTGCCGCCGGCTCAACGATGAGACCAACATGATGCTGCGGGGCTTCGCCGACGCGACCGAGGCGGTGGAGTTCCTGGATATCGGAGGGCGATTCGTCGATCAGGATCTCGTCCCCCGCGCCGACCTGATGCCCGACCGCCTGCACCTGAGCCCGGGGGGGTATGAACTCTGGGCGGAGGCGATCGAGGCCCGAGTGCGGCGGGCGCTGGGTGAATAAGCCCGGCGCGGCGTGGGAACGCTCCGGGGCGCGTTACCGATGCGCCGGGCGTCGCAGGGCCAGGATGAGCTCCACCTGCCCGACGGGCAGCGCGAGAGTTTGAGCGATCTCGATGGGCTCGCGCCCCAGGTCGGCCATCTCGATCACGCGCCGATGCTCGAGGATCTGGTCCGGACGCTGTTCGCCGACCCTCATTTCGACGTGCAACTAATGCCCGTGACCCTGCTCTGGGGCACCAGTTGCCCGTCGAATG
>JBGAOG010000115.1:0-8748 GCA_044221985.1 Phycisphaerales bacterium | reverse complement strand
CGCGGTCCCACGAAAAAGGCCCGGGGCGGGCCCGGGCCTCGTGCGCTCGATCCTCGCCCCGCCGATCAGTGCGTGACCATCGGGGCCAGCTTCTTGGCCTGGTCGATCCAGCCGGCCACTTCCTGCTCGCCCGGGACGCGGGCGGCGATCGCCTTCTTGCCCGAGGTGTTGACCTCGCCCATCTTGGCGGCGAGGTTCGCCGCCACGCGCGTGGCCAGTTCCTTGACGGTGTCCACGCCCGCGGCGTGCATCAGCTCGGCCATGTCCCCGTCCACCCCGCCGATGCGCATCATGTCGGCCATGTTGACCCAGGACAGGATCATCGCCTCGCGGATGCCGGTCTTGGCGGCCAGGTCGACGCGCCCGGCCTTGGACTTGCCCGCATCGAGCAGCTGCTTGATCCAGGTGATCCCCGCTCCATCCTTGAGCTTCTTGGCGAAGGCCGGGCCCACCCCTTCGATGTCCATGATGTCGCCCTCGCCCGACGCGTCGGACTTGGCAGACCGGGACGGCGCCACGAGCGTGCCCGTGCCACCGCCCCCGGACCAGTTGGTGTCCATGAAGTTGCGGATGGAGCGGCGTGCGGCCGGCTCGGCGCCCGCGCTGAGCTTGGCCTCGGCGCCGCCCCCGTTCCCGCGCGCGAACTTGATGCCGATCGCGCAGATCTTGTCGAAGAGCTTGGGGTCCTCGATCGCGATCAGGCTCAGCATCTTGCGGTTGAGATCGATCCCCGCGAGCTTGAGCCCGTTGATGAGCAGGCTGTACCGCGTCCCGCGCATCCGGCAGGCCGCGGTGATGCGCGTCACCCACAGCCGGCGCATGTCGCGCTTGACACGCCGACGGTCGCGGAACTGGTACACGCCCGCGCGGATGAGCGCGTTGCGCGCCTGGTACTTGTGGCGGCTCTTGACGCCGTAATACCCACGAGCCTTGCGGAGGATCCTCTTGCGAGCCTGCGCCCGAGCGGCGCCCTTGCGTACGCGTGGCATGTCACCAACTCCTGACTCTCGCCCCCGGGCACCGCCCGGCAGCGTCGTCCGATCGGGGCGGCCTCGGGGGCCGACTTGTCATCCCGGCGGACAGGTTGAGGTCCAAACCACCTGGACCAATCGGACTACTTCCCGCTCTTTTGCGCCTGGGCGGCCTTGCGCTCTCCCGGAGAGGGGCTGCGACGCAGAGCGGCCCGGGACTGCGCCCGACCGCGAAGCCGGCGGAACAGCAGTTTTTCCAGACGCTTGGCGTCGGCGTTGGACATGTACGGGTCGGCCCGCATCTGACGCAGCCGCTTCCCGCCCTTGCCCGAGCGAAGGTGCTTGTGACCGGCCATGCGATGGCGGACCAGCCCCGTCTTGGAGATGCGGATGCGCTTCAGAAGGCCTTTGTGGTTCTTGTTCTTCTTCAGGGGCATGGATGGCTACCTCGCCCTGCACCAGGACACCGGCCTGAGCAGGGCCCGAACACTAGGCGGGACCGCCGCCACCATCCACTGGACCGCCCGGAACCGCGGTCTTTTCGGGACTTGTTCGACCCGCAAAGCTCACGGGCCCACGAACCGGTCCTTCGCGTCCGAGGGAGTCTCTGTTCCCCGCAGGGGCTCCGCACGGCTCGCCCCCGTCCAACCGGAAACCTCGACCAGCGCGTGTGCCCCGGGGGGCAGGCGGCTCGACACCGCCCGCAGCACGTCCTCCACCCGGCGCGGGAGCCAGATGTTGTCCCCGTCGACCACCGGCGTTGGTTCCCAGCGCGCCGACCCGTCCGCGAAAAGCACGTTCTGCCCGCGCGCGTCGTGGTTGGGAGAGTTCTCGCCCGGGAAGATCACCTCGCCCCGGGCCGCCCGCAGGATCACGGGCGAGCGATCCGCCAGAACAACCGTGCCCGCCCCGCCCCTCCACGCCGGATTCTGACCGCCGAACATCACGCGGTAGCTGTACGTCACGTCCCCGAGTCGGCGCCAGTCCATGTCGTCGCACGAGGGCGTCGACGCGCAGCCCGGGCTCGAGCAGCACGACAGCGATTGCGGTGACGTGTACCGCGCCCGCGCCAGCGTGAACAAGTTGGCCGAGTTGGATTGCGCCGGCAGCCCGACGTTCCACCAGGGCGTTCCGCCCAGGGACGCCGTCGCCATCGGCAGCGACGAGCGATGGTCCCCGGCGTAGAGGCCGAAGCCAACAGCCGCCTCGGCCAGATTGCCTCGACAGGCGATCCGCTGGGCGTTGGAGCGCACGCCCGAGACCGCGGGCCAGACCACCGCCGTGCCCAACGCCAGCAGGGCCGCCACGGAAATGAGGTCCGCCACGCGCACGCGACGCGTCGGCGCGGGCGAGAACGCGAGCACGCGATCGCCCCTGGCTTGCCCCAGCAGACCCATCGTGGCCCCGACCAACGCCGCCGTCGAGGTTCCCGCGACGTCCGCCGGGGGCGCCACGATCAGCGCCGCCATGGCGTCGAGGCGTTCGGCCCGTGCCCGCAACGAGCCGGGCACCCGGGACGTGCGATAGCCCGAGTTCACCCAGGCCTCCAGGGCGTCCTCGTCATCGGGGTTGAGCCGCACGTCGCCGACCGAGGGGGCGGCCTCGCCCTCGATGGCCGCCTCAACGCGCTGGGCGGCCCTGGCGGCTGCCTGCTCATCCGCGGGGCCCTGACCGGCCGCGCACACGATCGCCCAGGCGCGCTGGGCCCTGGCGCGGTGCGTCTGGGGGACCTTGTCGAGCTCGAAGCCCGAGTCCACCAGCGCATCCAGCGCCAACTGGTCCTGCGGGCTCAGCCGCCATGCGCCCCGCGCGTCCTCGCCCGTGTGCTCCTCGTTCATGCTTGCCCGCCTCGAGTCCCGCGTGGGCCCTGGTTCTCTCCCTGGGTTTCGCTCCAGCGTTTCGCGAACGTGGCCACGGCCGCGTGGAGGCGCGACTTCACCGTCCCCAAGGGGATCTCCAGGTCGTCGGCGATCTGTGCGTAGCTGAGACGCTGGAAGTACGCCAAGAGCAGGATCTCCTTGAGCGCCGGAGGCAACTGGTCCATCACCCGCTGCACCGCCCGGTTCCGCTCCTCGCCCTCGATGCCCGCGCTCGGAGGCGGGATGTCGATGGCCATGAGGTCCACATACTGCGTGCCCGACTGGTCGTGGTTGCCGGAGTTGCCCGACTCCACCGGCGCCGACAAGTCCAACGTCCGCCGGCGACTCTTCCTACGCAGGTAGTCCCGGGCCTTGTTCGCCGCAATCGTGAACAGCCAGGGCCGAAAACGCCGGGTCATGTCGAAAGTCCCGGCCGAATGGTGGATCTGCAGGAACGTCTCCTGGAAAACGTCCTCCGCCCCCGCCCGCTCCCCCACCATCCGCGTCAGGAACGAGAGCAACTCGTCGGCATGACGCTCGATGAGCGCGCGAATGGCCTCCCGGTCGCCCTTGCGGTATCGCTCGAACAATTGCTCGTCGGTGATTGGAGGCACTGGGGTTCGGGTCCTGATCGGATTCTAGATCACGTGCCCCACAACGCGCTCGAACCGAATTCCCAGCGCCGGCGGAAACCGCTTGAGGCCTTCGGCACGCAGTGCCGGCGCGTGCTGGTCGAGGTACGTTTCGAAGACCTGTCGGTTCGGGAAGATGTACCTGGCTTCCAGCCGAATGGGGTGGGAGGGCTCCACGACCCGCACGACCATGCACGAGTGGGCCCCCGCCTTGAGGACCGCGTCCACGTGCCCGCCGATCAGCCAGCCCGCGTAGTCGCGGGCCGTGGGCTCATCGGGGAGTATCGCGACCACGGTGTAAGCAAGCGCAACCATGCCCGGATGGTACCGGAAAAGGTCCGATAGAGTGTCGGAAGTCCAACCTCCCCGCAATGGACATGGCAGGGGAGCGTTCGGCCTGTCGAGGAGGCCAGTGTCGGCGAGCATGCCCGAGCGCGACGACTCGCACCTGGCCCCGACCTTGCTCGCCGCCTCCAAGGGCGACGAGCAGGCGTGGAAGGAGATTGTGCGGCTCTACGCCCGGCGGGTGTTCGCCCTGGCCAAGAGCCGCTGCCGGAACGACGACGTGGCCGAGGACATCGCCCAATCCGTGTTCGCGACGATCGCCGGGAAGCTGGGCGGCGGGGAGTACCGCGAGCAGGGGCGGTTCGAGTCATGGCTGTTCCGCGTGACGATGAACCGCGTGCGCGACCACGTCCGGCGCGTGCAGCGTCGCCCCGGTCACGTCGAGCTCGGCGAGCAGGTGCCCGGGACGGCCCCGCCCGCGCCGGCGGACGCGCCGCGCCTGGACGCGCTGCGGTCGGCCCTGGCACGCTTGCCCGAGGCCGACCGCGAAATCATCGAGCTCCGGCATCACGGGCAGATGAGCTTCAAGGCGATGGCCGATCTGCTGGAAGAGCCGATGGGCACGCTGCTGGCGCGGCATCACCGGGCGCTGCGGAAGTTGAAAGAACTGATCGAGGGGCAAGGCGCGGTCGAGGGGATGGGGGAGGTGGGAAGATGAGGCACGACGAGGTCGATGGGGAATTGAGGCCGCTGGCCAGGGCGCTCGACGCGCTGGGCGAGGGTGAGTCGCATCGCCCCGGGCTGGAAGAGCGGGTCTTGCGGGCAAGCCGGGGCGCGCTGGGGCGGCGGGGCGGGGCGGAGGTGGTGGTGCTCGCGCGAGTCGGAATGGCGCGGTCGATGGTGCGCATCGCCGCGGCGGTCGCCCTGCTGGCCTGCGCCGGCGTGGTGGCGTGGAGCCTGCGCGGCGGGGCGAACACGCCCCAGCCGGGCGCGATCGTGGCCCAGGGCCCGGTCAGCGCGGCGCCCGCCGTCGCGACGACCGCCTCGATCCAGGACGATGAACTCACGATGATCGCTCTCTCATCGTGGGACGATTCCACGCGTGCCGAGATCGACTCGCTCTACAGCGAGGCCCATGACCTGGACGCCTCGCTGAGCAAGGCGTTCGCGCCCGGCCTGGGGCTGCTCGAAGGGGGTGCGATGTGAAGCCCGCTCGTTGGACCGGCACCGCGGCCCTGGTGCTCATCAGTGCCACGGCGGTTTCGCTCGCACAGCCTCCCGGGGAGCAATCTCCCCCGCGCCAGGACCAACCCACGCCTCCGGGCGGAGACGCCCGCAGGGGCCCCTTCTCGCCCGAGGCGCTCAAGGCGCGCCTCGAGCGGCGGCTCGCGGAAATCCAGCGCGAGGAGGTTCGCGTGAAGGAAGCCATCGAGCGCCTGGCCAAGGGCGAGGTGGTGCACCCACGCGACCTGGCGCCGGGCGAAGGGCCCGGCGGGCGACGCGGCGAAGGACCCGGCCTGCGCCAGCGCGGCCCGGGCGGACGCGGTCCCCAGGGCCCCGGCGCGCCGGGAGAGGCCGGCAACAACGAACCCGCCCTCCCACTCCTGCGGGAGATCCTGCCCGACGCCGCCGAGCGCATCGAGCGGACGATGAAGGAGCGCCCGGAGCTGGCGCGCCGGATGATGCAGCGCGTGGCCCCGCACCTGCGCGAGGCGATGGCGCTGAAGGACCGCGATCCCGCGCTGTTCAAGCTCCGCACGGAGGAAATCCGCGCGGGGCTGGGCGTGCACGACGCGGTCGGGGCGCTGCTCGAGGCCATGGCCGCCAAGGACGCTCCCGACGGTGCGGGCAAGGTCGTCGCGGCCCGGGCCAGGCTCCGCGAGGCGCTGGGCCAGCAGGCCGACGCACGCCTGGCGCTAGAACAGCACGAGGTCGAGGCCCTGGCCAAACGCGTCGAGGAGTTGCGCAAGCGCCTCGACGAACGCCGTGCCGGCAAGGACAAGGTCCTCGACGAGATGCTCAAGGCGTACGACGATGGACGCGACTTGCCCTGGGGCGCCCTGATGGGCCCCGAGGGTCGCGGGCCCCGCGAGGGCGAGCCCAAGGCCCCCCGCCCCGACGATCGCTGACCCCGGGCCCGCTCAGGAAACGACCGAGCCGGGCCCAATCTCGCCGCGCGGCTGGAGGATGACCACGCGACGCGGTGCGCCCGCGTCCTTGGGCGCGTCGCTGGCTGCCAGGAGCATGCCCCGGCTCTCCTCGCCTCGGATCACGCGCGGCGCGAGGTTGGCAACAATGACGATGTGCTGGCCCACGAGGTCCTCGGGCTTGTAGTGCTCGCGGATCCCGGCACAGATCTGGCGGGGCGTCCCGCTCCCATCGTCGAGTTGGATCTTGTACAGCCGGTCGGCCGAAGGATGCGCCTCGCAGGCCAGGACCTTCGCCACGCGCAGGTCGAGCTTGGCGAACTCCTCGAAGGCGACGATCGGCTTGGGATCCCCGGGCGCGGGCGGCCTGGCGGGCGGGGGAACTGGAGCGGCGGGAACTTGCGACATGGACCATCCTCCGGCGATTCAAGATCGGCCCAGTGTAGCGGCCCGCTACGAGCCTGACGGGGGCGCCGCCGGGCCCTCGGACGCGCCGGCGGGATTGGCGCCCGGCGCGGCGGGCGGCGCTGGGCGCCCAAAGGCGGGGTCCTCCACCCACCTGCCATCGCGCCAGACGCAGCAGTAGGGATCGATCGCGAACACGCGGGCCAGCTCGCCCGGATCGGGGTCCACCAGCGTCGCGCCCTCGTCCACGCCCAGTTGGGCCGCCCACGAGCGCTGCGAACCCTGGAGCAGCCAGGTCTCGAATCGAAGCTGGACGACCAGCTCGTCGCCGGTCAGGTCCGCCCCGGGGCGTCCGCGACAGACCGGGCAGATGCGCCACTCGACCACGCCCGCCTGCACCCGCTTGACGGAACGCTGGTTTCCGCACTCGCGGCAGGGCCACCGCTCGGCTTCACGCTGCATCTCCCAGAGCCCCGAGGAGACACGCGTGCGACGCATGAGCCCCTCGTACTGCGTGACCATCCCGACGATCTCGGGATCACCCAGCAGGCGGCGCGCGGGGATCCCGTCGCCGGTGCGGAGTTGTCCCAGGAGCACGGCCAGGCGGTACGACCCCGAGTCGCTCGTGGCCGCCTCCGCCTGCTCCACCCAGCCCGCGGGGGCCTGCCTGGGATCGATGGCGCGGGCGAGTGAGGCCAGCCACTGGCGATCCCGCGTCGAGCCGGTCAGCGACGCGATCTGCAGGCAGGCCGACGCCGCCAGCGCGGGCCGCGGTGAGCGGCGCCGGTCCATCTCGTACGCGAGCACGCACAATCGCGTGGCCAGTGTGGCGTGCCCCTTGTCCAACCCCTCGTCGCTCACTCGCTCGGCCAGGTCGAGGTACGCCTCGACCCGCGCGGGCGAGAGCGTCTTGAGTTCGTCCGAAAACACCCTGGCGACGGCGGCCTCGTCCGCTTCGGGGACGACCTGGAGGGGCGCCCGAGGGTTCGCCGCGGCGTCCTGGGCGGGCGGTTCCGCAGGCGGGGGCGCGGGCTGCGCGCGGGCCGGCCCCGCGGCCAGGACCCAGGCCACCGCGAGCGCACGAGCCTTGGCGTTCATGGCGCCCCCTCTCGGTACCGCAACATCCACAGGCGCAGCAGGGCCGCCTCGCCCTGCTCGATCTGCTCGATGATGTGGCGCGACGCCCTCCTCGACGCGGAGAAGCCGTCCAGGATGGCCCGTGCCGCGGGCGCGCGGTCCATGTTCTCCGACGCCACCAGGAAGACCATGAGGTCGACCAGGCAGGCCTGCTCGGCAGCGAACAACTGGAGGCGCCCGTGGGCCAGGCGCAGTCGCCCCACGCGACGCTGCTCGATCTCCAGGAGCCCCAGCGGCTCGCGCCCCGTGGCCAGGCGCTGCGACGCCTCCGCCTCGAGGCGAAGCCGGAGGGTCCGGGCCGATTCCTCGATCGCCGGGAGCGTCGCGCCGCTCGCCGGCGCGGGCGTGCCTTGTGCCTCGGCTTCTTCCCCAGGCGGCGCGAGCTCGCCCTCGTCGCCCGGATCGGGCGGGGTGGCGCCGGCGAACTTGGCCCGGAACCAGTACGACTGCCCCAGCGATTCGCTGAGCGAGTCCAGGCCCGCCAGGGCGCCCCCGCCCGAGAGCAGCTCCAGCAGTCGCTCCACCAGCGCCCGCCGCGCCGCCACACGGAACGTCGGGCTTCGCAGCGACGGCAACGGGGCCTTGCCCAGGTACGCCGCCAGCGTTGCCGAGTCTCGCGTCAGGGGCATCGTGGCGGTCTCCGTGAGCAGGGCGTAGACGAACGCGGGGTCGTCCGCGTTAGCCCGTGTCACCTCGCCCGCGCCCTTGCGCACTTCGGGCCCGGACCCGCGCAGCGCCTCATGGACGATGACGGCGGCCTCCATGTTCCGGGTCTCCTCCGCGCCGGCCCGGTAGATCCGCAACAGCTCCCGGCGTTCCGGGATGCGCTGCTGGGCGGCGTACCACTTCATGATCCACGCATCCTCCCCGATCTGGCCCGTGTCGGGAAGGGAGAAGATCACCGTGCCCGGAGGAAGGGGCGGGAGGGCCCGGGGGTCGGAGGGCGCGTCGCTGCCCGGGCCCGCCTGCCCGACCCACATGGCCGAGCCGATCTCGACCTGGCGCGAGAGCGCGATGGCTCGAAAGAGACGATCGACGGGGTCGCCGGAGACGACGGGCGCGTCGAGCGCCGCTTGGGCCCCCTCCAGCCAGGCGTTGGCGGCGGCGGCTCGGGCGCCCTGCTCCTGCCCACCCCAGGCCTCGCGGTATCGATCACGCAGCTGGGGTCGCTGCGCCTCCCCGGCCGCGCGGGAGAGAGCGCTTTTCAAACCCCCATGGTCCTGGATTGGGGATCTCCAGACCCACATGGCCGTCGCGGGGGTCAGGCATTGCTTCTTGACACTGCACCCCGAAACGGACGAACCTATGTTTT
>JBGAOG010000114.1:0-8768 GCA_044221985.1 Phycisphaerales bacterium | reverse complement strand
CTACGGCGGCGACGTCACCCTCTGCCAGGACACCACGATGCGGGTGGGCACCGTGGGTTACCCGGTGCGGTTCGACGGTCGCGTCGACGGCACGCACCCAGGGCAGGAGTCTCTCACGATCGATGGCGACATGCAGGCCCAGGGCCCCATCGGGGGCTTGGTGCCGCTGGAGTTCTTGACCGTGCTGGGGACGAGCCTGCTTGAGGGCGGGCTGGTGCGCACGCAGGGCGATCAGGCCTACGCGGGACCGGTCACCCTTCGTGGTCCCATGACGATGGAGAGTTTGGGCGGCGGGACCGCTCACTTTGGCGCGGACGTCGAGGATCCGACCGGCTCGGCCCTCACGATCCTGGGCAACCTGGTCGCGGAAGGCGCGATCGGGCGCGACAGCCCGCTGGGCAGCCTGAGCATCTCGGGCGCCAGCGAAATTTCCGGCGGGCTGGTGCGGACGCACGCGGGCCAGACGTATGGCGGGCGCGTTGCCCTTGGGCAGGACGCGGTGCTCGAGAGCCTGGGCGACGGCGTCGTCCACTTCGCCGGGCCCGTTGACAGCGCCGACGGTGAGACGCCCCGTGCGCTGACGGTGCTGGGCAACATGCACGCCGAAGCACCCATCGGGGGAATGAACCCCCTGGCTTCGCTGGACGTGAGCGGAGACAGCGAGATCTGCGGCGGGTCGATTACGACGATCGCGGGGCAGTTCTATGGCGGGCACGTGTATCTCTGCCAGGACACCGTCCTGACCAGCACGACCGGAGGCGTGATCTCCTTCGCCGATGCGGTGGACGCGCAGGACGGCAACAACGCGTCGCTGACGATCCGCGGGATCCTGAACGCGAACGGTCCCATCGGCGGAACAGATCCGCTGGGGTTCCTGGAGGTCTTCGGGGCCGGCACGCTGGGCGGGGGGCTGGTGCGCACCAACGCCTCGCAGACCTACCACGGCGAGGTCGCCCTGGCGAGCGACATGCTGATCCAGAGCCTGCAGGCCGGCGTGATCCGGTTCGACGCGGGCGTCGACAGCGCCGGGGGCGCGGGCGGGAACGTCCCGCGGGACCTCATCATCGAGATCTCGCCCATCGCAAACGACGACGGCGTCACGCGGGGGCGCATCGAGTTCGGCGGGGACCTGGGCGGCGTGGTCGGGCTGAGGGACATCCGCCTCTGCACGGGCGGCGATGAGATCGCCGGGATCCCCGTCGTGGCGACGATCGTGGGCCTGAACTCGATCTCGATCCACGCGCGGGACTTCGTGATGTGCCCGCTGGAGAAGTTCACGACGCTGGGCGACCTGGCCATCGACGCCTCGCGCCGCGCGGTGCTGGGCGACCTGGTCACCGTGGGAGACATGGCGGTGAGGTCGGCGAGCATCGAGCTGCAGCGCCGCCACGCCAGTGGGTTGATGCGGGCCGGCGACGGCACGCTGGTGCAGGATCGGGGCCTGGACTTCGTGGCCGGGGGCGAGATGGTCTTCACGGGCTCGATCGCCCTCCCGGGCTCGGGACCGTATCCCACGTTCTCAAGCGGATCGGGCGCGGCCCCGGCCTCGCTGGGCGGGTTCGAGTTCACGCGGACGCCCGACGGCGACGCGTCGCACGCCGCGTTGATCTTCGAGGGCGTGGTCCTCGACCAGCGCACGCGCGGGACGACGGTCCCGCCGGGCCCGCCCGAGGACGTCAAGGCCGCCCTCGCCGGCGCCGTCCAGCCCCCGAGGTTCCGCGACTCGGTCCGTCCACGCGCGTTCGACCTTGGCGCCATGGCCCGCCTGGGCCTGGAGGCCCGCCCCGTCACGCCCGAGGAGGCCCAGAGCGCCCTGCACGGGCGATACATCTACAACGACCTGCCCCAGAGCGTGGGCGGGTTCGCCGCCGGGGAGCGCACCTTCGCGGGCACGCGCGTCGATCTCGGCTCCGTCCTTCGCGCGGTGGATCGCTACAACGCCCTCAACCGCGTCCCGGGCACGACGGGCACCGCGCTGCACCCCGTCGGGCGGCCGGTCCCGGTGGATCAGCTGCAGGAATCCGCCAAGGTGATCGCCGAGGCGGCCGACCGCTTCCGGGCCCTGACCGGGGGCTGGGACCCCGGCGCGTTCCGCGACTACCTGAACCAGACGCCCAGCGAGGAGGCGGCCCGCCGGTACGTGCAGACTCTGGCGGAGCTGGTTTCCACGCTCCGCGGGATGGGCCTGCCGGTGGTGGAGTTCGAGCGCTCGCGGGCCCACCTGCTGGGCGGGCTGGCCGACGCGACGGGAATGCCCGTGCCCGAGCTCCTCAAGCTCGTGGAGCCGGTGGTCAAGGCCGACGTCTAATCGTCGGACGCATCGGCGCGGAGTCCCGAACGCGGGCCCGGCGGGTGTGGTAGACTTCTCCCGGTGTCAGGACGGCGCCGAGTGTTGGTGCGCGCCCCACGGATGGAAGGCGACATGGCGGAGCCCGTGCGCAAGAGGTCGTTGTTCGATCCCCCACCGGCGACGGGTGGGACGAGCCCAGTCCCCGAACCAAAGTCGACGCCCGGTGTGGACGAGGCCGCCCTCACGCAGTTGGTGCAGCGCCTGATCACGGAGCACATCGAGTCCCCGCGAGAGGAAGCGCCCGGGCGGGCGACGGGCCGCACGCTGGAGGACCATCCGGGCGACCACGTGGGTCCCTACCGGATCCTGACTCGCATCGGGCGTGGGCGTCTGGGGGAAGTGTGGCTGGCGGAGCAGCGCCAGCCGCCGGCCGGGCGGGTGGCCCTGGAGATCGTCCGGCCGGGCGTGTCCCCCCAGGGTCTGGCGCGGTACGAGGACGAGCACCGCCTGTTGGCGGGGCTGGAGCATCCGAACCTGGCGGGCGTGCTGGAGACGGGCCCGGGGGCCGGGGGACGACGTTATTTTGCAATGGAGTACGTCCACGGCGAGCCGGTGCTGCAATACGCGGACCGCTCGCTGCTCAACGTCCGCGAGCGGGTCGACCTGATGATCCCCGTGTGCGAGGCGCTGCAGAGGGCCCACGCGCTGGGCGTGCCCAACGGAGCGCTGGGTTCGCGGTCGGTGCTGGTGTGCGACGTGGGCGGGCGGGCGCTGGCCCGCGTGCTGCGGTATGGCGTGGGCACGCCCAGGGTCAGCCAGGACGAGGCCGACGGCCCCCCGCCCCCCCCCGACGCGCGGTCGGACATCCACGCCCTGGGCGTGCTGCTGCACGAGCTGGTGGTCGGCAGGGCGCCCGCCCCGCACAAGGGCGGCGGGCGGACGGAGCGGCCCAGCACCTTGCTGACCGCGCCGGGCACGGCGGTGGCGGAGATCGTGCGCCGACGCCACGCCGGGCTGGATGACCTGGTCGCCGCCGTCGAGGGGCGGCTGGATGAGATCCTGCTCAAGGCGATCGCGAGCGATCCGCGCGAGGGGTACGCGTCGCTGGCGACCCTTGCCGACGACCTGGGGCACTACCTGGCGGGGAGGCCGCTGCACGGTCAACCGCGGGGCGAGCCCGAGGGCCTGCCCGCGCTGACGTGGCGGCGTGCCCGCCCGCTGGTGATCGGGGCCTGCGTGGTGCTGACGCTGGTGCTGGTGGCGACGGCGATCGGACGCCGGGCGAGCCAGCCGGGCCCCAAGCTCGATCGCCCGTCGTCGTCGGTGGAGGCGGAGCGCCAGGCGTTGGCGGGGGCGCTGGCCAAGTCCGAGGCCGCCGCCAGCGCCGCCGAGGGCGAGCGCCAACGCCTCGCCGAGGCGACGGCGCGCTCGGAGGCGTCGGCCAGGGCGGCGGAAGCGGAGCGCCAGAAACTGGCCGCCCTGACCGCCAAGTCGGAGGCGAGCCTCAAGCAGGTCGAGGGCGAGCGTGTGCGACTGGCGGAGCTCTCGGCCAAGGCCGAGCAAGCCGTCAAGGACGCCCAGGCGGAGCGCGATCGCCTGGGCGATCTCTCGGCCAAGGCCGAACGGGCGGCCAAGGACAGCGAGGCCCAGCGTCTGAGCCTGGTCGAGGCCCAGGCCAAGGCGCAGGGCGAAGCCCAGGCCGCCGAGGCCGAGCGCACGCGACTGGCCGAGGCGGTGTCCCGGGCGGAGCAGACGTCGCGCACCGACGAGGGCCTGCGCCAGCGGCTGGTCGAGGCGGAGGCGCGAGCGCGGGAACTGGCGGATACAGCCGAGGCGGATCGACGCCGCGTGGGTGACGCGATCGCGCAGTCGCAGGCGGCGGCGGCGAGCGCCGAGGCCGAGCGAGGCAGGCTCGCCCAGGCCAGCGCCCGGGCCGAGAAGGCGGCCCAGGAGGCCGAGGGAGAGCGAGATCGCCTGGCCCAGGCCCGTGCGCGGGCCGAGAAGGCCGCGGAGGAAGTCGAGGCCGAGCGGGACCGCCTGGCGGCGGCGGCGGTGGACTCCCAAACGCAGGCCCAGGCGGCGGCGGCGGAACGGCGGCGCCTTGCCGACCTGGCCGCCAGGGCCGAGGCGGAGGCCCAGGCCGCACGCGAGCAGCGCGAGGAGCTGGCCCGCCTGACAGCCCAGGCCGAAGCCAAGGCCGAAGAAGAAGCACGTCAGCGCGAGGCCACCGCCCGCGAGGCGGAAGCCCGCCGGCAAGAAGAGGCCCAGCGCCAGGAGCAGGCCCGGCAGGAGGCGACGCGCCGCGCCGAGGAGGCCAAGGCGCTGGAGGAGGCCCAGGCCGCCACGCGCCGGGAAGAGGAAGCCCGACGCCAGGCCACCGAAGAAGAGCGCCAGCGTATCGCCGCCCCGGTGGTCACTCCAGAACCCGCGACCCCGGGGGCCGTTGTTCCAACCCCGCCACCGATCGAAGATGCTCCCGCGAGCCCCGTCGCGCGACCCGCGCCGCGCCCCGGGGACGCGATCATCGCGGCGCTGGTCGTGGACGCCCGAGCGGCCCGCGAGCAGGGCACGGCGCTGCCGCCCGCCGGCGTGGATGACGTGGCCACCCGATTGGTGGGAGAAGTTCCGGATCCTGCTCGCCAGGGCATCGCCCTGGAGCAGCTTGGCGAGGCCCTGGCGGGCGAGGCGATGCCCGGGCTCGGCGCCCGCGTGCTGCGCCGGGCGCTGGAGACGGCCAAGTCGTCTCTGGGCGCGGACCATGCCGACACGCTGCGGATCCGGTCGCGCCTGGGCTCGTTGCTGCTGGACGATTCCAAGCCCAGCGCGGGCGAGCAGGCCCTGCGCGAGGCGTGGGAGGGGTTCAAGCGGACGCGAGGCCCGGGGCATGCCGACACCCTGCGCACGATGGGCCGCCTGGGCGACGCGCTCATCGCCCTGGGGCGAAGCCACGACGCGGCCCGCCTGCTGGGCGAGGGTGAAGCCTCCGCGCGCGTCGCGCTGGCGGACGACGGCGCGGCCCTGGGCGCGTTCCTGGGCACGCTGGGCGAGGCGAGGCTGGGCCAGCGCGCGTACGCCCCCGCCGAGACGCTCCTGATCGAGGCGAGCGAGAAGCTCTCCATCCCAGCGGCTTCCCCCACCCCCCGCGCGGCACGCTGCGCCGCCCTGCTCGTCACGCTCTACGAGCGCTGGAACGCCGCCGAGCCGGGCAAGGGATACGACGCCAGGGCGGAGCAGTGGAAGGCGAAGTGAGGCTGGAGCGACCGCGAAACGGCGCCGCGACTCGGAGCAGGTCTCGAGCGTGCAGGTCCGCTGAAAGCGCCCTCGAGCCGTTCATGGGCGCGGCGCGGGTCGCAACAGGTCGAGCAGGATCGACGCGCCGCACAGCAGCGTCGCCACGCTGTACACCCCGCCACCGGCGATGATCGCGTAGACGATCCAGGCCTGCTCGCGCGCGATCCACCACGCGCCCAGGTCCACCAGCAGCCCCACGCCGCACAGCAGCGTGAGCAGCCCAGTCCACCCGCGCGGCCAGGCCGTCATCCACAGCATCAGAACGAGCACCAGCGAGAGCGACCCCAGGCCCAGGGCGTGGGCGTGCGTGGACGCCACGAGGAGCTTGATGTCGGAGGGCTCGATCTTGCGGGCGAAGGCCAGTTTCCTCGCGTCTTCCCAGTAGTCCAGCGGGATCGTGCGCGCGATGGGGTTCTTCTCGACGTTGGCCCGCCCGTGGCAGGACAGGCAATCGCCCTTGATGATCTCCGCGGGCGAGGCATCGCCCAGGTCGAGGTTGTCGTAGTCCTCCGCCACGCGGGAGTTGCCCCCCGCGGGGCGTTTTCCATCCGCGCCGGGCTTGCCCCGCAGCCAGTCCATCAACGCGTCGCGCTTGGACGATGCCAGGTTCTCCGGGTGCCCGCGCTCGAGCGACCGCACCAGCGGCGCGGGGGCCGAGACGCCGTGGTACGCGCCCATGATGTCCGTCACGCTCACGCCCGGCTCGCCGTCGCGGTTCTGGTGGTGGAGGAAGACCTGTCGCCCCGAGGCGACCACCCCGCCGAGCACGACCAGCACGAGGCACGCCACGCCCAGGCGCCCGGCGGCGCCGAGGCTTCGCAGCTTGGGGAACGAGTCCATGGGCAGGCACTCCGTGTCAGGGCGGCGTTACTGGAGCATCGCCGCGGGGATCTCGATAGTCTGGCCCGTTCGCGTCGCCTGGTGGGCCAGGATGCCCAGCACCGTGGCGCGGTGCCCGACCTCCAGCGAGGCCGCGGCGTTCTTGCCCGCCACCGCGGCGTTCACGAAGTCGAGCAGCGCGTAGTACAGCGGCGAGTTGGGCAGGCCCACGCCCTCCTTGAGCTTGCCCTGGTCGGCGAGCTTGGTGGCCTCGGCGATGAGCGTGATCCCCTCGTCGTTGAAGAACTGCTGGCGGTTGGCGTAGACCTCCCATCCCTGCGTGGGCGCGTCGGCCTCCTTGAACATCCACCCGTGCGTCCACGCGAGCTTGATCGTCGCGTTGGTGCCGTGGAGGATCTCGTGGCGCCCCTGGAACGAGCTGGCGAGGGAGGCCTCGTAGTGCAGGAGGCGGGCGTCGGGGAAGGCGAGCTCGCAGGCGATGGTGTCGTGGATCTCGCGCCCGTCGGCGTGCAGCACGATGGCCCCGCTGCCCCGCACGCTGGCCGGGTACTGGTCGCGGTACCAGCAGAAGACGTCGAACTGGTGGGTGCCCATCTCCCCGCCCAGCCCGATGGAGAGCTCCTTGTCGAGGCGCCAGTTCAGGACCTTGTCGCGCGCGGGGTCGGAGGCGGGGGTGCGCCACGTGGTCTTCTGGAGGTTCTGCCCGCGCATGACCACCACCTCCCGCACCGAATCCGAGCGGAAGAACGTGCGGGCGAGCTTGTACACCGGATCGCTGCGCCCCTCGAGCCCGGCCGCGGCGACGACCTTCGCCCCCCGCGCGGCCGCCGCGATCGCCTTGCTCTCCTCGAGCGTGTGGGCGATGGGCGCCTCGCAGTACACGTGCTTGCCGGCGGCGAGGCCATCGAGCACGACCTGCTTGTGCAGGTGCGTGGGCGTGGCGATGATGATCGCCTGGAGATCCTTGGACTTGTCGAGCATTTCGGCGTGGGATGAGAAGGCCGCCGCACCCTGCACCTTCCGCTGGGCACGCTCGAGCCGCCTGGGGTCGCTGTCGCAGACCGCCAGGACCTTGGCGGTCTCGACCTTCGCCAGTTCATCGAGGATCGCGCTGCCCTGGCGGCCCACGCCCACCACGCCGATGCGCAGCGGCGCATCCCCGCGGATCGCCGCCGGAAGGACCTGGGGGAGCAGCGACACGGCCGCCATCGCGCCCGCGGCCTGCACGAGGAACTCGCGCCGATCGATCCCCGCCCGTTGCACTTCAGACATGATCGCCTCCGCTGAACTCAAACGCCGCACTGTCCCTGGCAAGGCCCGTGGAGACACGACTCCACCGGCCATCGTTGCCCTGGACCATGCCCGTCGAACCCGTCGCTCGCAATTCGCCCGAGACGAGCAGCGCGGTGGACCACGCATCGGCCTCGCGGGCCCGCGCGTGCACGACCGCCGCGCTCCTGGCCCTCGCCGTCGGCTCGCCCGTGCGCGGATCGACCACGTGCCCGATCGTCCCGCCCGCCCGCTCGACGGTTCGCCCCCCGGGCGCCGAGATCGCCAGCGCGTTGTCACGCAGCAGCACCGTCGGCGCGTCCGCCCCCGGACCCAGGCGCACGCGCCAGGCCTCCCGCCCGGGCGGAGCGCCGATGCCCAGCACGCTGCTCGTGCCCCCGTGCAGCAGGGCGCAACGCACGCCCGCGTCGCGCAGCACGTCCGCCGCCGCGTCGATCGCCGCGCCCTTGGCGATGGCGCCCACGTCGAGCTCGATGCCCGCCAGCGTGAAGCGCACCTCCCGCGCCCCTTCATCGAGCGCCACGTGGCGCATCCCGACCGGCGGCCTGGGCCCGCCCAGAGCCGATCCCGCCCCGCGGAACCCCAGCCAGCGCATCAGCGGGCCCACGGTGGGATCGAACGCCCCCCCGCTCTCGCGGCTGATCTCTGCCGCGCCGGCGAGGAGGTCGAAGGTCTCGGCGTCGACGCGGACCGGGCCGCCGGCGGCCCGGGCGTTGACGCGCGAGAGGGCGCTGCCGGGCTCGAACGGGCTCCACAGCGCGTGGAGCCGCAGCACCTCCGCCAGCGCCGCCTCGCCCGCCGCGCGGAGGAATGCCTCTGCTCCCGCATCCCCGCCCACCACGCACTCGAAGCGGGTGCCCATGGCGGGCACGCCATGGCGCACGACGACGGCGCTGGGCGCCGCGATGCTCACTCGCGCGACGCCTTCATCGTCCCGGGATCGAAGCGGAACGCCCCGCCCTCCCACAGCGAGCGCGTGGCCAGGTCGACGATGACCATGACCTTCAGCCCCAGCTCGACGCTGCTCTCGGGCCGCTCGCGCGTGCGGATGCTGTGC
>JBGAOG010000113.1:0-8782 GCA_044221985.1 Phycisphaerales bacterium | reverse complement strand
CGGAGGCTGGGCGCCGGCGGGGCGGGCGAAGGGGCGGGACCAACGGTGTGACGGGTGCGGCGCGGGCCCCGCCCAGAGGGATCGGGAATGACGACGATGCACGAAATAACCGATGGCATGCTGGGAGGCTGGACGCTGGGGCAATCGCTGACCAGCGGGCCCGTGCACGACCTGTTCTTCCGCCGGAGCGCGGGGACCGTGTCGGGCGAGGGCACGGACTGGATGTTCATGTGGATCTTCTGGTTCAGCATGTTCTGGTTCGTGCTGCTGATGCTGCTGATGGCGTTCTTCGTGGTGCGGTACCGGCGTGCCCGGATGGGGCCGGTGGCCCCGCGCAGCAGCGCCCACAACACGCCGCTGGAGATCGCCTGGACGGTGATCCCCTCGCTGTTCCTCGTGTTCATCTTCTTCAAGGGGTTCTGGACGTACATCGAGAAGATGGTGGCGCCCGCGGACGCGATGGAGGTGCGGATAGTCGCCTCGCGCTGGACCTGGGCGGCGACGTACCCCAACGGGGCCGAGTCTCCCCTGACGACGACGATCGGGGCCCGCCCGATCCCGGTGTTCTACTTGCCCGCGGGCAAGCCGGTGAAGTTCCGCTTCACGAGCAGCGACGTGATGCACGCGGTCTGGATCCCCGATTTCCGCGTCAAGCAGGACGCGCTGCCGAACCGCTTCATGAACGTGTGGTTCGAGACCAAGCCGCTGGACGGCAAGAAGGTCATCACGCAGGACATGCTCGACCGGGACGGGAATCCCAAGCAGATGCAGGGGCTGGTCGGCGCGCCGTACGAGGACCACTGGCTCTTTTGCGCGGAGTATTGCGGCGACGAGCACTCGGAGATGGCCGCCATCCTCCGCTTCGTGCCGGTGGAGTATTTCACGTCGTGGCTGGGCGTGCTGGACGAGGTCTCCAACAGCGGGAGCCCGGTGGAGGCGGGGCAACGGATCTACAAGGCCCGGTGCGCTTCGTGCCACAGCGTGGAGAAGGACGTGAAGGTGGTGGGGCCGTCGTGGTTCGACCTGTACATGGACCCGGCGCGGGAGATGACCGACGGGACGAGGGTCGTCGCGGACGCGAACTACATCCGGGAGGCGGTCCGGGTGCCCGCGGCCAAGGTCCGGGCGGGCTTCCCGCCGGCGATGACGGCGTTCCCGCCCGACCAGCTCAAGGACAAGGACCTGGACCGGATCATCGAGTACATGAAGACGCTGAGCGTGCACACGCCCGAGGGCGAGAGGCCCATCCAGAAGCAGTAACCCCCCGCGCTGGCGTGCCAGGACTCCCCGGGGATCGAGCGACGAAGGAACACGGCTCATGACGACGATCGACACAAGCAAGGGCAAGCCCCACGACGCCCAGGCCGGGCATCATGGGAGCTTCCTGAGGAGCCACGGCGGGCTTATCTCGGACATCTGGGACTGGGCGACGACGATCGACCACAAGAAGATCGGGCTGATGTACCTGTTCACGGTGCTGGCGCTGTTCTTCGTGGCCGGGATGCTCGCCGTCGCCGTGCGTCTGGAGCTGTGGACGCCGGTGCGCACGGGGGTCGACGGCGTGGTGACCGGGCAGCTGCTCCAGAACCTGCTGGGCGACGGGGCGGTGAAGAGCGTGGCGGCGGGCAACAACCTGTACAACCGGGTGTTCACGCTCCACGGCGCGATCATGGTCTTCATGGTGATCATCCCCAGCATCCCGGCGGCCCTGGGGAACTTCCTCCTGCCGCTGATGCTGGGGGCCAAGGACGTGGCGTTCCCGCGTCTCAACCTGCTGTCGTGGTACATCTACGTGATCGGTTCGGTCTTCGGGGTGGCGGCGATCATCGGGGGCGGGGTGGACACGGGCTGGACCTTCTACACGCCCTACAGCACCATGACGGACGCGGGGTTCTGGCGCGTGGCGACGATGGTGATGGGCGCGTTCATCCTGGGATTCAGCTCCATCCTGACGGGGCTGAACTTCGTGGTCACGGTGCACAAGCTGCGGGCCCCGGGGATGGGCTGGTTCGACATGCCGCTGTTCGTGTGGGCGATCTACGCGACGGCCATCCTGCAGGTGCTGGCGACGCCGGTGATCGGGATCACGCTGCTGCTGCTGTTCCTGGAGCGGGTGGCGCAGATCGGGATCTTCGATCCGCGCTACGGGGGGGACCCGGTGCTGTTCCAGCACTTTTTCTGGTTCTATTCCCACCCGGTGGTGTACGTGATGATCCTGCCGGGCATGGGCATCGTGTCGGAGGTGCTGGCGGTGCACTCGCGCAAGCACATCTTCGGGTACCGGGCGATCGCGTTCTCGTCGCTGGGCATCGCCGCCGTGAGCTTCCTGGTGTGGGGGCACCACATGTTCACGTCGATGGGCGAGGTGGCGTCGATGGTCTTCTCGGCGCTGACGTTCCTGGTGGCGATCCCGACGGCGATCAAGGTGTTCAACTGGATCGCGACGCTCTACAAGGGGACGATCCAGGTCAACGCCGCGATGCTGTACGCGCTGATTTTCCTGTTCACGTTCTCGATCGGCGGGCTGACGGGGCTGCCGCTGGCGACGCTCTCGACGGACCTGCACCTGCACGACAGCTACTTCGTGGTGGCGCACTTCCACTACACGATGATGGGCGGGACGATCATGGCGCTGATGGCCGGGCTGCACCACTGGTGGCCCAAGATGTTCGGGAAGATGTTCAACGATCGGGGCGCGATGCTGGGGGCGGCGCTGGTGTTCATCGGTTTCAACATCACGTTCATCAGCCAGTTCTTCCTGGGCACGCAGGGCATGCCGAGGCGGTACGCGAGCTACATCGACGAGTTCCAGAACCTGCACCGCGTCTCCACGATCGGCTCGCTGATCCTGCTGGTGGGGTTCATCGTGCACGCCCTCGTGTTCTACTCCTCGCTCAAGAGCGGCAAGAAGGCGCCCGCCAATCCCTGGGGCGGGCTCACCCTCGAGTGGTACGCCCAGAGCCCTCCCGAGGCCCATAACTTCCCGCACGAGCCGCTCGTGCGCCACGGCCCGTACGACTACGAGAGCCAGGTCCCGCCGCACTGGAACCCCAAGGACTACCCCCTGCCCGCGGGCGGTGCGCCCCGCACGCACTGATCGTCCCCCCGAGCATGGCCACGTCACGAAGGAACCGCGATGAGCACCATCGAATCCACGCAAGCATCCCCGGGGGGGCCGCCCTTCGAACGCTACAAGCACCAGCACCACTGGCGCTCGCAGACCGAGGAGTTTGACGGCGTCAAGCTCGGCTTCTGGCTGTTCCTCTCGACGGAGGTGCTCCTCTTCGGCGGGATCTTCTGCGCGTACGCGATCTTCCGCATGATCCACCCCGAGGCCTGGAAGGAGGGATCCTCGGCCCTCGACTGGCGCTGGGGCGGGCTCAACACCATCGTCCTGCTCCTCTCCAGCTACACCATCGCCACCGCGATCTTCTGCGTCCAGACGGGCAAGTTCGCCCGCGCGAAGCTCAACCTGCTCGTCACGCTCGCGTGCGGGCTGCTCTTCGTCGCGATCAAGCTCCTCTTCGAGTACACGCCCAAGTGGTCGGGGTGGTTCTTCGTCCTGGATCCCTCCCTGTCGCACTATCCCGACAGCGGGCAGACGGCGCTGGGCGGGCTCTTCCACTTCGTGGAGGGCTACGGCGGCAAGCGTCCGGGCCTCCTCTTCGACTACCCCTTCGCCGTCGATCCCCACGTGCCCATGTGGTGGGCCGTGTACTACGCCGGAACCTCCCTCCACGCCCTGCACGTCATCATCGGGATGATCCTGATCTTCAGGGCCTATCTGAAGCTGAACAAGGGGGACTACGGCCCGTCGTACTACACGGGTGTCGAGATCGCCGGGCTCTACTGGCACCTCGTCGACCTTATCTGGATCTTCCTGTTCCCGCTCCTCTATCTGATCCACTGATTCCTGGAAGGTGGCACGGGGGCCCGGCCCCCGCGCAGCACGCAAGGGAAAAGAACCCATGGCCTCACACGCGACCGCCCGGACGACGTTCGACGAGCTCGACCCCCACGACGCGGGGCACCACGGGCAGCACGGCTCCCACGTGATCGTGGGCCCGTTC
Organism: Phycisphaerales bacterium; assembly: GCA_044221985.1. Classification (GTDB taxonomy): domain Bacteria; phylum Planctomycetota; class Phycisphaerae; order Phycisphaerales; family UBA1924. The sequence goes on along the minus strand of JBGAOG010000113.1, from coordinate 4,712 downwards.
ACGCTGCGCTCGGTGCTGGCGGCGCTGCTGGTCTTCACCGTCCTCACCGTGGCCCAGGCGCGTCTCGAGGTGTACCTGACCGGCGCCTTCGACATGGAGTTCCCGCGCTGGGTCAACGTCGCCTTCTGCATGACCATCGCCGTCGTCAAGGCCCTGCTGGTCATGGCCTTCTTCATGCAGCTCAAGTTCGACAACCCCATCAACTCCGTGGTCATGGGCGTCACCTTCTTTGTCCTGGCCCTCTTCCTGGGTTTCACGAGCCTCGACATGACCACCCGCGGCGAGGTCAGCAGCTACAAGGGCGGGTACGTCGTCCCCGGCGGGTTGGGAGATTCCAACGACGGCGTCCCGGTCGTCACGACCGCGCGCGCCCGGTGGATGGATCGATGGGGACCCGAGAAGTTCGAGCAGCAGAGGGAGGCGATCCTGTCCGGGCACGCCCACGCCCACGCCGAGCCTCTCCTGCCCCGCGACCCGACGCTCCCGCGCGAGAAGTCCGGGCCCTCGGGCGCGCTCGAACCGGCCCCGGCCCGCGACGACGGCCCCCACGCCACCATCGGCGGGAACCACTAGACGCCCCGGGCGCAGTCATCACCGGGTGAGACCATGAGCAGGCAGGTCTTCTGGCGAACGTTGCTCACCCTGGGGACTCTGGGCTTCGTGGCCTGCGTGCTGGTCATGTCCCGGCGCATCGTCGACGACCTGCGGGCCCGCCCACGACCGCTGTTCCTCTTCCGCGAGGTCGACCAGCGCGAGTTCACGTACGCCGGGCGTCGCGTGTCGCTCACGGACGCCACGATCGAGGGCGTGCCCTACGTCATGCTGGGCTACGGAGACCAGAAGGTCCAGCTCCACGCCACGCGCCCCAGCAACTACGACCTTCCCGGGCTGGGCAAGCACGCGGACTGGCTCCGGGTCCTGAGCTTCATCGACTCCACGGGGATGGACCCCGACCAGGCCGAGGCCCTCTCGCGCGAGGGCAAGGTCCCGGATCGCCTGGCGGTGGTGACCAAGTCCCTGCGCGCCGGGGCGAACCCCGACACCTGGGGCGAGGTCTGGAAGCACGACTGGGTCTTCGAGTTCCACGAGCTGCGTCCCGACGGGGCGATCCAGCGCCAGCGGCTGGGGTACCCCTCGCCCGGGTCCAAGGGGGCGCGTGAGGACCAGATCCAGGAGGGCTCATGGCAGTACAACGCCGCCCTTCACCTCATGCCCAAGGGCGGGCCCACGCTCACGTTCCGCCAGAGCCCCGTGGCGGCGGCGGGTTGGACGCTCCCGGCGGCGGCGCTCAGCGCCGTGATCGGCCTGGTGTCGCTGGTGGCCGGATACCGCCGCCCCTCGCCGCGCGCGTGATCCCGCCCCGATGGAAGCTCGGCGCCCGGCGGACCGGGTGGAGCGGTCGCCGGCGTGGGGCCATTACCACTCCGGGCCGCCGCTGTATCGACCGTAGATGTCCGCCATCGCCTGGGTCATCTCGCCCAGGGAGCAGTTGGCGAGTGCGCCATCGACCAGCGCGGGCATCACGTTGGTCGCGTGGATGGACCCCGGCGGCACGAGCGGCTCCATCTCGCCGCTCAGGAAGCGGTAGGCCCTGCCCTGGCAGGCCGCGCGGATGTTGTCCAGCGCCCGGGCGACCTTCCCGGCATCGCGCCGCTTCTTGAACGAGGCCAGGCGCTCGCCCTGCTGCACCTCGACCTCGTGGGGGATGGTGAGGATGTCGATGGGTCGCTGGTCGTTGTTCTCGGTGTAGGCGTTCACGCCCACGACGAGGCGATCGCCGGCCTCGCACTCCTCGCTGAAGCGGTAGCTGGCCTCGGCGATCCCGCGCCGGAAGTACCCGCGGTTGATGCCGGCGATCACGCTGCGCCCGAAGCCGACCTTTCGTCCGTACGCGGGATGCCCGGCGTTCGCGTTCCTCTCTTCAGGGGCCCGGCACCGGTCCGCCAACTGCGCACCCGGGTAGGCCCCCATGCGATCGATTTCGTCGATCAGGTCCAGGGCCTCGCGCTCCATGGTGTCCGTCAGTTGCTCGACGAACCAGCTCCCGCCCAGGGGGTCGGCCACGCGTGTCACGCCCGTCTCGTGGGCCAGGATCTGCTGGGTGCGCAGCGCGACCGTGACGGCCTGTTCGGTGGGCAGGCCCAGCGTTTCGTCCATGCTGTCCGTGTGCAGGCTCTGGCACCCGCCCAGGACCGCGGCCATGGCCTGGTAGGCCACGCGCACGATGTTGTTCATGGGCTGCTGTTCGGTCAGGCTGCACCCTGCCGTCTGCACGTGCGTCTTCATGTAGTAGGAGCGCTCGTTCTTCGCCCCGTAGCGGTCCTTCATGGCCCGGGCCCAGATCCTGCGGGCGGCCCGGAGCTTGCAGATCTCCTCGAAGAACTCGTTGTGGCTGTTGAAGAAGAAGGAGAGGCGCGGCGCGAAGCTCTCGATGTCCAGCCCGCGCTCCACGCACGCCTCCACGTACTCCATCCCGTCGCGCAGCGTGAAGGCGAGTTCCTGGTGGGCCGTGCTCCCCGCCTCGCGGATGTGGTACCCGCTGATCGACACGCTGTTCCATCTCGGCACGAACCGGCTCTGGAACTCGATGGTGTCCACGACGAGCTTCACGCTCGCCTCGGGCGGGTAGATGAACTCGTTCTGCGAGTGGAACTCCTTGAGGATGTCGTTCTGGAGCGTTCCGCCGAGGGTGCTCCAGGGGATCCCGCGCTGCAGGGCGTGGGCGAGGTAGATCGCCCAGATGACCGCCGCCGGGCCGTTGATCGTCTGGCTGACGGTCACGTCGCCCACGGGGATGTCGGCGTAGAGGCGGTGCATGTCCTCGATGGTGTCGATGGCGACGCCGCACTTGCCCACTTCGCCCACGGAGAGGTCGTCGTCGCTGTCGCGTCCCATGAGCGTGGGCAGGTCGAACGCGGTGGACAGCCCGGTGTTGGCCTTGGTGCCCTTGGCCTGGCTGAGCAGGTACTTGAAGCGTTTGTTGGTGTCGTCGGCGCTGCCGAATCCCGCGAACTGGCGCATGGTCCACAGCCGCGTGCGGTAGCCCTCGGGGAACAGCCCGCGGGTGAAGGGGAACTTGCCCGGCGGGGGCACGTCGCGGTCGAGGCTGTTGAGCCCCTCCGCCGGCTTGTAGGCCCGCGTCGCGCCCGGCGCCCCCTCGCGGGCCAGGGGGGTCTGCGACCCCGGGCCGTACGACGGGTCCAGGATCAGCCCGGAGATCGTGACGGCATGGGGGTCGACGTCGGGAACGGAGGTGGTGGGGCTGGCGGGGGACTGGCGTGGCGTGGTGGACATGGAATCTCCGCGATTGGGCAATAGTACGAAGTCGCCGGGGCGCGGGCCAAGGGCGAGGAACCCCTACCCATCCCGCCATTTCCCCGCAACCGCTCCCCTTCGTCCCGGGTATCGAGAACCATGAAACTCACGCTCACGGCCTGCGCGTATTGCGGGCGGTCGCTCGTGGGGCAGCCGACGATCGGCGCCTGCCCCGGCTGCGGGGTGCGCTTTGACCGCCGCTCGGGCCGCGGGCGCGTCCTGCGCATCCCCTTCGCGGATCACGTTTCGCGGATGCTGGGCCGCCTCAACCCCACCCGGCGGTCGTGGTCGATCATCCTGATCAGCATGGGCACGCTCGCGGTCACCGGCGGTCTCGGCTGGGCCGGCTATTGGCAATTGCACAAGTGGCTCTTTCCCTGAGCCACGGCGCGGGAGGGTGAACCCGGGCCCCGGGGGGCCGGTCAGACCTCGACGACCATGGCGACGGCGTTGCCTCCGCCGAGGCACAGGGCCACGACGCCGCGCTTCTTGCCGGTGCGATGGAGCTGGTGCAGGAGCGTCGTGAGGCAGCGGGCGCCCGACCCGCCGATGGGATGACCGAGTGCGACGGCCCCGCCGCAGATGTTGACCTTGTCCTCGGGGACCTGTCCTTCCTTGATGTTCTGCAGGACTTGAGCGGCGAACGCCTCGTTGAGCTCGAAGAGGTCGATGTCGCCCATTTTGAGGCCGGCCTTCTGCACGGCCGCGGGCACCGCGAGCGCGGGCGCCCGGAACAGGTCCTTGGGGGCGACGCCGGCGGTGTGGTAGGCCAGGATCTTGGCGAGCGGCTTGACGCCGAGCTGCTCGGCCTTGGCCATCGAGGCCACGACGATCGCGGCGCCGCCGTCGCTGATCTGGCTCGCGTTGCCGGCGGTAACGGTGCCCTCCTTGGGGTCGAACACGGGTCGCAGCTTGCCCAGCGACTCGATGGTGGTCTCGGCGCGGATGCCCTCGTCGGCGTTCACGCCCGGCGACTTCCTGTCGTTGCACTGTTCGCCCGTGAGCGCGGCGATCTCGTTCCTGAAGAACCCGCTCCGGGTCGCCTCCGCCGCGCGCTGGTGCGACCGGGCCGACCAGCGGTCCTGCTCGGCGCGGGAGATCTCGTATTTCCTGGCGATGTAGTCGGCGGCGCACCCCATGGCCCAGCCCTCGAAGGCGCAGCGCAGCCCGTCGTACTGCATGTGGTCCTCGAAGGACATGGGCCCGAACTTGGGCGCGCCCGCGCCGTCGCGGATCCGGGCGAAGTACGGGGACGCGGTCATGTTCTCGAAGCCGCCCGCCACGACCAGGCGGTTGTCGCCGGCCTTGATGGACTGGGCCGCGGTCATCACGGCTTGCAGGCCGCTGCCGCAGACTTTGTTGATGGTCTGGGCGGACTGCGTGTCGGGGCAGCCGGC
>JBGAOG010000112.1:0-8935 GCA_044221985.1 Phycisphaerales bacterium | reverse complement strand
AGGCCTTGCTGGTCGTAATACACGCGCAGGTCGTATCGCTTCATGAAGTCGATGTAGCTGCCGCCGGTGAGGATCAGGTGCGCCCGGCCCTGGTGGCGCTGACGCAGGGTCAGGGCGGCCTTGGTGGTCTCCTCGCCGGAAATGTCTCCGGCGCGGATCTTCTCGAACTCGCGGGCGAACTCCTTCAGGGCCGCGCCCGTGGCGTCGGTGCGGATCGCGGACCGTGCGAAGAACCAGCCCGCGGAGGGTTGCATGGCGAAGTCCGCCCGCACGCCGTAGGTAAACCCGTTGCGCTCTCGGAGGTTCTGGTTCAGGCGGCTCGTGAACGACCCGCCCAGGATCGTCCCCACCATGTCCAGCGGCACGCGCCGCGCATCGCCCAGCGAGCTGCCCGGCGCCGCGTACATCACCATCGTCTGGGGCGCGCCGGGGCGGTCCACGATCGCCAGCAGCATCGAACTCCTCGTGGGAACGCTCCACGTGCTCTTGCCGATTCCCGGCGAGCCCGTCCCCGGTGCCCAGTTGCCCAGGGCTCGCTCCATCAGCGCCTTGGCGGCCTCGGGCGTGATGTCCCCGGCCACGAGCAGCGTCGCGTGCTCCGGCCTCAGCAGCGACCCGTGCACGCCCGTGAGATCCGCCAGGGTCAGCCCCCGGACGCTCTCGGGCGTCCCGTCCACGCCCCGCCCGTACGGATTCGCCTCGCCCATCAGGAGGCGCATCGCCACGCGCGGCGCCACCGCCTGCGGCTCCTCCTCCGATTGGCCCAGGTCGTCCAGGTGCAGGCCCTTGACCCGATCGAAGTCCGACGAGGCCATCCGCGGCTCGCGGATCGCCCGCGCCCAAAGCCCGACGGCCTTCTCGAAATTGCTCGCCAGGCCGTTGATCGAGACGGCGAACGTCTCCGTCCCCGCCGCGGCGTGGAACGTCGCGCCCAGGCTCTCGACCGCCGCCGCGAACGACGGGCCGTCCAGGTCCCCCGTGCCCTCCGAGAGCAACTGGGCGAGCAACTCGCTGCGACCGGCCTTGTCACCCTGGTCCAGGGCGCCGCCGGGCGCGATCAGGAGCGTTGCGGCGGCCAGGGGCAGGCCACCATCCTTGCTCGGCCGCGACCACACGTGCAGCCTGATCCCGTTGGACAGCGTCGTGATCGTTGGCGCGGCCGGAGAGAACGCCCTCGCGACGCCGGCGGGCGGAGCCACGTCGCGGGGGCCCGGCTTTGCCTGCTCCGTGATCGGCGCCGGGTCCTGGGCGTGTGAAACCGATGGCGCCTGCTCGTCGGCGGGCGCCGGGCCGCTGGCCTGGTTCGGCTTGGGCGTCGGGTGTTGGCCGCCGGACGCGCCTTCGCCCTTCGCGGGGAGGACGACCTGCACGAGTCGAGCGCCGGGCGTCAGGACCTCCCTGGCCCAGCGCGAGACTCCCTCGCGCGTGGCCTGGCGGTAGCGGTTGAGGTCGCGCTCCAGCCCGTCGGGCGTGCCCAGGTAGAACTCGTACTCGTTCAACCGGTCCGCCCGCATCTGAACGCTCTGCAGGGGCGAGACGCGGGAGAGCTCGACCTGTGACTTGCGTGCCGCGAGCTCGTCCCCCGTCGGGCCGTCCTTGCCCAGCAGGGCGATCTCTTCGTCCATCGCACGTTCGAGGGCGGCGAGGTCCGCGTCGGGCTTGGCCGTGACCTCGACCCGCAAGACCGACCCCAGCATCCCCGAGTCCTGGGCCGCCGAGACGTCGACCGCCAACTGGTCCTTGAGCACCAGCCGCCGGTAGAGGCGGCTGCTCTGCCCGCCCCCAAGCACCATGGCGATGATGTCGCACTCCGCATCACCGGGCTTGTACTGCCCGGGGCTGTGGTAGGCAAAGGCGACCTTGGGCAACTGCACCTGGTCGTACGAGGTGTCGCGGAGGGCATGATCGAGCTTGGGCGCGGGCACGTCCACGATGGCCGGGGCGTTCCCGCGCGGGAGCGTGCCAAAGAGGCTGGCCACCATGGGCTTGACCACCGCCGGGTCGAAGTCGCCCGCGACCACCAGCGACGCGTTGCCCGCGACGTAGAAGGTCCCGAAGAACTCCTGCACGTCGCGCACCTGGGCGGCCTCGAGGTCCTCGTGCGTCCCGATCACGCCGTTGTGATAGGGATGGTCCGCGGGAAAGAGCAGCTGGTACGAGGCCTCGTAGGCCTTCTGGTAGGGCGCGTTCTCGACGGTCTGACGCCGCTCGTTGCGCACCACGTCACGCTGCTTGTTGAGCTTGTCGCGCGTCATGTCCAGCCCCATGAGTTCGAGCCGGTCGGCGTCGAGCCAGAGGAGCGTGGGCAGGAGCTCGCTGGGGCCCCACGAAAAGTAGTTCGTGCGGTCCAGGCTGGTGCTGGCGTTGTTGGCCCCGCCCCCGCCCTCCATGGTCACGTCGAACTGGTTGTCGGGCACGCGCCGGGTGCCCATGAACATGAGGTGCTCGAACAGATGGGCGAACCCCGAGCGGTGGGGGGGCTCGCAGCGCGCGCCGACCCGGTACCAGATGTTCACCGACACCGTCGGCAGGGCGTGGTCCTCGTGCAGGATCACGGTCATCCCGTTGGGAAGGGAATACCTCTCGTGCTTGAGGGTCTGCCCCTGGGCCACGGCGCCCAGGCAGGAGGCCAGCGCGAGGACGACGAGCGTGCGGTGGTGGATCATGCCGCGAGGATAGGAAGCTCCCCGTCGGGTGCGGCGATCACTTCCGCCTGAGGCTCAGCAGGATCAGCACGCCCACCCCGATGATGAGCCAGAGGTCGGCCAGGTTCGACACCCAAGGCCACGCCTCGCGCGAGCCCCCGGGCCACCGCAGCGAGAACGGCAGGTCCACCCCCGGGAGCGGGTGGAGGAAGTCCCTCACGCAGGCGTAGATCAGGCGGTCGTACAGGTTCCCCAGCCCCCCGGCCAGGATCAGGGCCAGGGCCGCGTGCGACGCGTGGTCGCGCCGCCCCGTCCCGCGTGCAAAGACCAGCAGCCCCACCGCCACCGCCACCAGCGTGAAGGCCACGAAGAACCAGCGCTGCCCGCCCCCGATCCCGAACACCGCGCCCGGGTTGTACACCAGCGTCAGATTCAGCACCTTGGGCGCGACGACCACCGCCTCGTGGCGCGGGATCAGGGTCCACAGGTTCTCCGGCCCGGCCGCGAGCACGTCGGCGCGGTTCGTCGCCACCGCCTGCCCCGCCACGCGCTGGAACGCCAGCCACTTGCTGGCCAGGTCCGCCGCCAGGGCCAGCGCGAGCACCGTCAAGAGCACAAACCACGCGCGACCCGAAGCACCGGCGCGATCGGGCGGAGGTTTCTGGCCCGCGGGATCCATGGATCATCCTTGCCCACGTGGAACGCCCAGGCTTGGGGGCGCCCGACCTCAACTCGCCCGCATGTTGCGCCGCTCGAGCTCCCGGGCCGCCTCGATCGAATAGCGAGCCCAGGGCAGTTCCTCGAGGCGTTCGGGGTTGATGGGCTTGCCCGTCAGCTCGCACACGCCGTACGTCCCGTTGTCGATGCGCTTGATCGCGTCATCGATCTCCTTGATCAGCTTGCGGTCCGTGGCGGCGATCTCCAGCGCCAGCGACTGGTCGTACGTGTCCGAGCCCTGCTCGGCCATGTGCTGGGGCAGGTTCGACAGCGAGCCCGAGCCGCCCTTGAGCGCCTCGGTCTCCATCTGCGAAACGTCGCCCACCAGCTCCGCGCGCTTGCGCAGGAGGATCTGGCGGAAATGCGCCAGGTCCTTCTTCCCGTAGGGCGACTTGACCTTGGGGCGAGGAGCATCCGCCACCTCGCCCTGCATGCCCAGCGGACGAACGTGGGCCGCCCGCGGGCCCGACGGGATCAGCGGCTTGCGTGCCGGGCCCTTGGGGTCGAGCAGGCGCCCCGCCTCGACCGGCACCACCGGCGCCATCTGGGCCTTCACCTTGGCCGGCTTCTTGGCCGGCGCCGCGACGGCCTTGGGAGGAACGACCGTGATCCCCTTGCGCGCCGGGGACTTCTTGGAGTCCGGCACCGGCTTGCTTCCCGCAGGGGGCGACTTGTGCACGGGCTTGGCTGGTGCCTTGGCGAGGGGCTTGGCGGGCGCTTTGGGGGCTTTGACTGGCTTGGCGGCCTTCTTGGCGGGGGCCTTGGCGGTGGCTTTCGCGGGCTTCTTTGCGGGAGCTTTTTTGGCCAAGGAACCCTCCTGGAGCCGGCCCGGACGACCCGAACCCGCGTTAGGACCCCCCGATTATGGGTCGGTGAGGGTAGGTACGACCGCCTCCAGAGTCAAAACGCCCGTGCCTTCCCCTCGCACGTAACTCCATGCCGATGGAAACTTTGCGTATTGAGATGAGCGTTCTCTCAGGCCGGCGTCGCTTCGACGCCCGCCCCCACGGGGGTCGATTCCAGGTACTGCCCCATTCTGCGGAACCGCTCGTAGCGCGCGCCGAGGAGTTGCGGGGTCGGGAGCGACTTGAGCTGTTGCAGGCTGCTCACGATCCACTCTTGCACCGCCGCGGCCGAGGCCTTGGGATCGCGATGGGCGCCCCCCAGGGGCTCCGGGATCACGTAATCGACGATCCCCAGCGACAGGTTGTCGCTCGCCGTCAGCTTGAGCGACTTGGCCGCCGCGGTATTGGTCTGCTCGTTGGCTTCTTTCCACAGGATCGCCGCGCATCCCTCGGGGGAGATCACCGAGTACCAGGAGTTCTGGAGCATCGCGACCTTGTCGGCCACGGCGATCCCCAGCGCGCCGCCCGAACCGCCCTCGCCGATGATGATGCTCACGATGGGCGTGGGCAGACGGCTCATCTCCAGCATGTTCACCGCGATGGCCTCGGCCTGCCCGCGCTGCTCCGCCCCCAGCCCCGGATAGGCCCCGGGCGTATCCACCAGCGACACGATCGGCACGCCGTACTTGGCCGCCAGCCGCATCTTGGCCAGGGCCTTGCGATACCCCTCGGGGTGCGCGCAGCCGAAGTGGCAGGCGAGCTTCTCGGCCGTCTCCTTGCCCTTCTGGTGTCCCACGAGCATGGCCTTGTGCGGGCCGATGCGGGCAAATCCGCACACGATCGCCGGGTCATCGCCGTAGCGCCGGTCGCCGTGCAGCTCCTGGAAGTCGCGGCAGATGGCGGCGATGTAGTCGCGGGTCTGGGGGCGCTCGGGGTGCCGGGCCACGCGGACCGTCTGCCACGGCGTGAGCTTCGAGTACACCTCGCGGAGCATCTCCGTCCGCCTGGCCTGCAATCCCGCCAGGTCGGCCCTGATCGTCTCCGCGAGAGGATCCACCGGCGCCGTCGCGCTCGCGTCCCCCGGCACCGCTTGCTTGAGGCGATTCTCCGCCGCCTCGATCTGCTGCTCGAGCTCGACGACGGGCTTCTCGAAATCGAGCTGGTAGAAGGTCGCCATGCTCGGGAATCCTAGGGCCCGTGCCCGGGCGCCCTCGACGGCCGAGGGGAGGCCCGCGCCGCGGGAATCTCACGCCCCGCCGCCCTTGGCCCTGGCGATCGCGTCGAGGACGGTCTGGGACGTGTACGCGTTGCCGACCCAAGGCTCGCCCGGGCCTCGCCCGTAGACCGCCAGCGTGGGGATGCCCTTGCGTCCCAGGGCCGCGAGCATCTTCCATCCCGGCGCCGTCGTGCTCGTCAGGTCCACGACCATCGAGACCACGTCCTTGTCCTTCAGCACGCCCGCCACCGGCTGCGCGTCCAGCACCGTGCGCTTGAGCACCTGGCAGGTGATGCACCAGTCGGCGGTGAAGTCAAGCACGACCACGTGCCCCTTCTCGCGGGCTTCCTGGAACACCCGCTCGTCGTAGGGGATCCACGCGCCGGTGATGAGCTGGCCCGGGGCGGTCCCGGTCGCGGCCTGCCTGGCCTCCCAGTTCTCCCGTGCCAGGCGCGTCTCGCCCAGCGCGTAGTACACGCCCGCCGCGGCGATGCCCACGCCCAGCAGCGAGAAGACGAGGCGATGGGCGGGCCTGGACGTGATCTGGATCGTTCGCGCCAGCAGCCACAGCCCCGCGACGGCGCCCAGGCTCGCCACCGCCCAGATGTGCAGGTGCTTGGCGAGATACGGGTGCTGCGCCACCAGGGCGATCAGGCCCGTGCCCACGAAGAACGCCGCCGCCGCCAGCAGCAGCAGGCCCATCACCTGCTTGACCAGGTCGCTGCCCGGGCCCGTGCGCGGGATCCTGGCCAGCCAGCCAGGCTTGGCCGAGAGCACCAGATACGGCGCGGCCATGCCCACGCCCATGCACGCGAAGATCACCAGCGTGGCCGACTTGGGCAGCGCCGCCACGCCCGCCAGCAGCGCGCCGGCCACGAACCCGAAGCACGGCAGCCCCAACACCGCCGTCATCACCCCGAACCAGAACGAGCCCCACGCCGTGTCCGCCTTGGGATTGATCAGGTAGAACCGCTGCGGGAGATTGAACTGGAACAACCCCATCAGCCCCAGGGACATGATCGCGATCAGCAGCCCAATGGCCAGCGTGATCCACCAGATCCCGAAGATCCGCGTCGGATCGGCGAACGCCGTCACCCCGATGGCCAGCACCCCGATCCCGAGCCAGAACGCGAACACGCCCGACGCCATCGCCAGCCCCAGCGTCAGCCCCCGACCCTTGGCCTGGGCGTGCTGGCTGATGGTCATGATCTTGATGGGGATGATGGGCAGGACGCACGGCGTCAGGTTCAGCACGGCGCCCCCCAGCAGCGCCAGCAGCGCCAGGCCCAGCAGGCTGCGCGGCGCCTCAATCCCCAGGAAACTGCCCGCCGGGTTTGGCGCCGCGCGCGGAGGCGTGGGTGGTGGACCTTCCGCCCCGCCTTGGCCCGCCCTCATCCGCGAAAATACCGAGGGGTCGAACCCCGCGAAGAGCGCGGGATCGCCCCGGCCGGCGCCGCCCTGCACGCCCGGATCGACACGCACCACGACGGCGTGGGCCTCGTCCTCGGGCGGAACGCACATGCTCTCATCGCACGCCTGGTACTTCACCCGCACCGTCACCTTCACTTCGCCCGCGGGCGCCCCGGGAGCGACGAGCACGGGCACGTACGCCAACGCCCGACCCTCGAACACCGCGATCTTCAGCGATGCTTCGCCCAGGGCCGCCCCGGACACCAGCACCACCTTTGGCCACTGGACCGCGCCCACGACCATCACGGGCGGCGCCTCGATCAGCACCTCCGTCGGGATTTGTTCCACGCCTTCGGGCAGCTTGCCCAAGGCCGCGGCGTTGGCCTGCGTGTGCCATCCCTGGGCGTGGGAGATTTCCACCGCCAGGACCAGTTCCCCCCCGGGGGGCACGCTCGTCCGGTCGGGCACCACCCGCACGCCCACCTTGGAATCCTGCGCAAGAGCGGGAGCCGCCAGGAAGAGCCCGAGGACGAGGGCCAAGAGGTATCGCATAGCCAATCGTAGTGGAGCGGGGCCTGTTCGGTTCGCGCAAGGTGCGTCCCGTCAAGCGTTGGCCCCACGCGCGCCGATACCTACCGGCCGGGCGGTGCGCGCCCGCGTGGAGCCTCGTCGAACCGCCATGGCCAGCGTTTTGGACCAGAATGAAGTCGATGCCCTGCTGGCGGCGGTCAGCGGCGGCGCGGTCCAGGAGCAGGTCAACGAGGTTCGGATCTTCAGCAAGCGCGTGCGGGATCCCGACACCACCGAGGTCAAGGACTACGACTTCAAGCGTCCCGAGCGCGTCAGCAAAGACCAGATGCGGGCGCTGCAGACGCTGCACGAGGCCTTCGCCCGGAACTTCGGCGCCAGCCTCTCGGGCTTCCTGCGCACCATCGTCGAGGTCAAGGTCGCGACCTGCGAGCAGATGACCTACTCGGAGTTCATCTCCGGGCTGCCCAACCCGACGAGCTTCAATCTCGTCTCGGCGGACGGGCTCGAGGGGCAGATGTGCCTCGAGGTCAGCCCCCTCATCATCTACCCCATCATCGACCGCCTGCTGGGCGGCACGAGCCAGGACCTGTTCATCCCCCAGCGCCCCATGACGCTGATCGAGTCGCGACTGATCAGCAACGTCAACACCCGCGGATTGCAGGCCCTTTCCGAGGCCTGGGCCAACCTGCGCCAGCTCAAGTTCGAGATCGTCGCCAGCGAGAGCAACCCCCAGCTCGTGCAGATCGTCCCGCCCAACGAGGTCGTCGTCGTCATCGGCTTCGAGCTCAAGATGAACAACCGCGCGGGCACCATGAACCTCTGCATCCCCTACAACGTCATCGAGCCCATGATGGAGGCGCTCTCCGCCCAGTCCTGGTTCAGCAACGCCCGCAACCAGCGCAACGCCACCGCCCAGAAGGAACTCTCCAAGCTCCTCGGAAGGGCCCCCCTGGGCGTCACCGCCATCCTCGCCGAGACCACCATCAGCGTTCACGACCTCGTCAACCTCGCCCCGGGGGACGTCATCGTCACGACCACCGGCTCGACCAGGCCCGCCCTGCTCTGCGTCGAGGGCGAGAAGAAGTTCCTGGCCGCCATCGGCAAGTTCAAGAGCCAGCGGGCCCTGAAGATCCTGCGCGAGATCCGCACCACCGATCGCGTTTGATGGGGTCGCTCCCGTCCTCGGCGCGCCGCGGCCCCGTCCCGCGGGTCGCCCATCGCCCGAGCCGCGAGCCTCCTATCGTTGTCCCGTCCGATAACAGACGCCCCAGCGACCACATTGGGGCGCTCCCGCGCCGTGCGCCGATGAGTGTCCCGTGACTCCCAAGACCGACCCGCGCCAACCCCTGTCCCGACGCGACCTGGTCCGAGGCGGTCTCGTGCTCGCCGTGGGCGCGGTGTTGCCGGGCTGCCGCTCCGCGCAGCGCACGCAGGCGGCCAGCCTGCCCGAGCCCCGCTGGCCCGATCGCCCCAGCGTCCCCGCGCCCAGGCCAGAGCCGGTTCTCGCGCCCGTGCCCGCGCCGGTGGCCGCCACCATGCCCGGCATCATCCCGCGCTCCGCCTGGGCCAGC
>JBGAOG010000111.1:0-8964 GCA_044221985.1 Phycisphaerales bacterium | reverse complement strand
GAGGAGATCGCCCCCGTCCGCGCCCGCCACGCCGAGGCCCAGGCCCAATTGGCCGACCTTCGCGACCAGCTCGCCAAGTGGGAGCGTGTGACCGACAACCGAGCCGTCAGCGAGGACGAGCTGAGCCGCAAGCGCTTCGCCGTGCGCACCGCCGAGGCTCGCTCCGGCGAAACCGCCGCCGCCCTGGCCCTGCTCGAGGCCGGGACCTGGTCGCCCGACATCCAGGTGGCGCAGGCCCAGGTCTCCGCCGCCGATGCGCAGGCCCAATCCGCCCGCGTTGAGCTCGACCGCCTCGTCGTCCGCGCCCCCGTCGCCGCCAAGGTCCTCCAGCTCAACGTCCGCCCCGGCGAATTCGCGCAGGCGGGCCCGCTCCAGACCCCCCTGATCGTCCTGGGCGCCGTCGATCCCCTCCACGTCCGCGTGGACGTGGACGAGCACGACGCCTGGCGCGTCCAGGGCGGCGCCGACGCCGTCGCCTTCGTCCGCGGCAACAAGGACATCTCCGCCCCCCTCCGCTTCGTCCGCTTCGAGCCCTACGTCATCCCCAAGCGCTCCCTCACCGGCGACAGCACCGAACGCGTCGACACCCGCGTCCTCCAGGTCGTCTACGCCTTCGACCCCAGAAGCCTCCCCATCTACGTCGGGCAGCAGATGGACGTGTACATCCGGACCGACCCGGCGGCCAGGCCCTCGACCCCCACGTCCCCCGCCGCCGCCGCCGCCGGGAACGAGCCCAGGTAGTCCCTACTCTCAACCCCCGTCCAACCCGCGATCCGCGCGACCATCGGAGACTCCCCGTGAAGCCAGGCATCGCCCTCTCCCTCGTCCTCCTCGCCGGCGGCTGCAGCGTCGGGCCTTCCTACACCGCCCCGACGCCCAACGCCCCCGCCGGCTGGAACTCCATCGATTCGGGCGCCGTCGCCTCAGGCCCCGACGTGCCATCACAACCCCAACCTTCGACGGCCGCCCTGGCGTCCTGGTGGAAGGTCTTCAACGATCCCATGCTCGACTCCCTGGTCGAGCGCGCCCTGCGCTCCAACCCCTCGCTGCGCGAGGCCGCCGCCCGCGTCCGCGAGGCCCGCGCCCTCCGCGGAATCTCGGACTCCAGGTCCTACCCCACCGTCAACGCCGGCGCCTCGGCCGCCCGCATCCGCGGCAGCGAGAACACGACTGCCGGCTCGTTCAACGACCACGACACCTCGCTCTATTCCGTCGGGCTCGACGCCAGCTGGGAGATCGACGTGTTCGGGGGCGTGCGCCGCGAGATCGAGGCCGCCGACGCCGACCTGGCCGCCGCCACCGAGGCCGCACGCGACGTGATGGTGTCCCTGCTGGCCGAGGTCGCCCGCAACTACAGCGAGGCCCGCGGATTCCAGCGTCGCATCGAGGTCACGCGCGGCTCGATCAAGGTCCAGGAGGACACCGTCCAGGTCGCCCAGGCCCGCTTCTCCGCCGGCATCGCCAGCGAGCTCGACGTCGCCCAGTCCCGCGCCCTCCTTGAAACCCGACGCGCCACCCTGCCCCTGCTGCTCACGGGCTTCCAGCAGTCCCTCCACCGCCTGGGCGTCCTGATCGGCGAAGGCCCGGGGTCCCTCGCCCAGGAACTGGGCCGGGCCACGCCCATCCCCGCCGCGCCCGCCGGCGTGCCCGTCGGACTTCCTTCCGAGCTCCTCCGTCGCCGCCCCGACATCCGCCGCGCCGAGCGCCAGCTCGCCGGCGCCACCGCACGCATCGGCGTGGCCCAGGCCGACCTCTACCCCCGCTTCTCCCTGACCGGCTCCTTCGGATTCCTCAGCAACAAGCCCGCCAGCCTGCTCGACCTCGATAGCCGCTCCTGGAGCATCGGCCCCAGCGTCCGATGGAACGTCTTCGACAAGCGCCGGACCCGCTTCCAGATCGAGGCCGCCGGTGAGCGTGAGAAGCAGGCCCTCGCCCGCTATGACGCCACCGTGCTTTCGGCCTTCGAGGAGGTTGACAACCGCCTCGTCGCCTTCACGCAGGAACAGTCCCGGCGCGCCAGCCTCGCCCAGGCCGTCGACGCCAACCAGCGCGCCGTCCAACTCTCCGACGACCTCTACCGCGCCGGCGTCCGCGATTTCCTCAACGTCCTCGACAGCCAGCGCGCCCTCTTCGACAGCACCGACGCCCTCGTCCAAAGCGACATCGCCGTCACGACGAACCTCATCGCCCTCTACAAGGCCCTCGGCGGCGGCTGGGAAGCCCCCGCCGCTCCGCCAACGACGATCGAACCCGCGCCCGATGCTCCCAAGGCCGACGCCCCCACGGACCCCGCCCCCGTCACGCGTTGAAGTACTTCGCCTCCGGGTGATGCACGATGATCGCGCTCGTGCTCTGCTCGGGGTCGATCTGCCAGTTCTCCGTCAGCACGCACCCGATCCGACCGGGCTCAAGCAGCCCGAACAGCTTCTCCTGGTCGCTCATCCGCGGGCACGCCGGGTACCCGAAGCTGTAGCGGCTCCCTCGATAGTGCTGCGTGAACAACTCCCGCACGCGCGGCGAATCCTCCCCGCCGATGCCCAGCTCCTGACGCATCCGCTTGTGCCAGAACTCCGCCAGCGCCTCGGCCGTCTCCACCGCCAGCCCGTGCAGGTACAGGTACTCCGTGTAATCGTTGGCCTGGAAGAGCTTCTGCGCCTCCTCCGTCGCCCGCGCGCCCACCGTCACGCAGTGCATGCCGACGACATCCACCTCGCCGCTGCCCGCGGGCCGGAAGTAATCGCTGATGCACAGCCGCCCTTTGTCGACCTGGCGCGGGAACGTGAACCGTTCCACCTCGCGAAGGCGCCGCCCGCCCCCGGAACCCCCAGCGCCGCCCGGCGTGTGGAACTCGTCGGGATCCCAGATGACGAGGTCGTTCCCATCGGCGTTGCAGGGGAAATAGCCATACACGACCCGCGCCCGCAGGACGCCCTTCTCCCGGCACTCGCGCTGGAGCCGGCGCAGGATCGGCACAAACCGATCTTCCAGCATCGCGTCGTACTCCGCGTCGCTCAGCGCCCCCTTCTTCACCTGCCACTGCCCGCGGAAGAGCGCCGCCGGGTTCACGAACGGGTACACGTCGTCCAGGTCGATCCCCTCGACCACTCGCGTGCCCCAGAACGGCGGGCGCGGGATCACCACGCTCGCCGATACGTCCGAGCGCACTCCCACGCCGGTGCTCGCCCCCGGTGCCTCTTCCGCTCGGGCCAGCTTCTCCGCCCGCGTCCGGACGATCAGTTCCTCCGCCCGCGTCCTCTTCGCCTGGCGCGCCTCGATCTCCGCCGCCAGCGAGCCCGCCTGGCCCGACATGATCGCGTCCATCGTGCGCAGACCCTCGAACGCGTCCTTGCCGTAGAAGAGCGACCCCCCATACGTCCCGCGCAGGTGCCCCTCGCAATAGTGGCGCGTCAGCGCCGCCCCGCCCAGCAGCACCGCGGGACGCAGCCCCTGCTCGTTGAGCTCCTTGAGGTTCTCCTCCATCACGTTCACGCTCTTGACCAGCAGCCCGCTCATCCCGATCGCGTCGGCCTTGTGCTCACGCCAGGCCTTCACGATGTCCGCCAGCGGCTGCTTGATCCCCAGGTTCACCACCCGGTACCCGTTGTTGGACAGGATGATGTCCACCAGGTTCTTCCCGATGTCGTGCACGTCCCCCTTCACCGTCGCCAGCACGATCGTGCCCTTAGCCTGGCCCGCCGCCTTCTCCAGGAACGGCTCCAGGTGCGCCACCGCCATCTTCATCACCTCGGCGCTCTGCAGCACGAACGGCAGCTGCATTTGCCCGCTCCCGAACAGCTCCCCCACCGTCCTCATCCCGTCCAGAAGGTGGTCGTTGATGATCGCCAGCGGCGCGTACTTCGCCCTCGCCTCCTCCAGCGACGCCACCAGCCCTTCCTTCTCCCCGTCGATGATGTGCCCGCGCAGCCGCTCCTCGACCGAGAGCTGGCGGACTTCCTTCTTCTCGGTGCCGGTCCCCTCCACGTCCCTGAACAGCCCGATGAACGCCTGCAATGGGTCGTACCGATCCCCAACGCCCGGCCCCTGGGAGGCGCCGGCGTGGGGTCGCGCGCCGCGCCGGTCGTAGATGACATCCAGCGCCGTCGTCCACTGGTCGTCGGGGATCTTGTTCCGCGGCAGGATCTTGCTGAAGTGGATGATCGCGCTGGTCAGCCCCGCTTCCCGCAGCTCGTGCAGGAAGGCGCTGTTGAGCACCACGCGGGCCGCGGGCTTGAGCCCGAACGAACAGTTCGACAGCCCCACCGTCGTCTGGCAGTCGGGGAACGCCTCGCGGATCCGGCGCACGCCCTCGATCGTCTCCAGCGCGCTGCGACGGTCGCTCTCCATCCCCGTCGAGACCGGCAGCACGAGCGGGTCGAACAGCAGGTCCGTCTCCGCCAGGCCGTGCACCCTCGTCGCCCGCTCGTGCCCGCGACGGGCGATGGCCAGCTTGCGGTCCGCCGTGCGCGCCATCGACGCCTGCTTGTCCTCGTCGATGGACCCGATCACCAGCGCCGCCCCGTACTTCTTCGCCAGGGCGCACACGGCGTCGAACTTCGACTCCCCGTCCTCGAAGTTGGCGCTGTTGATGACGCACTTGCCGCCCGCGTGCCTGAGCCCCGCCTCCACCGTCCGCATCTGCGTGCTGTCCAGCATCAGCGGCACGTTCACCTGGCGCACCACCCGCGTCACCACCTCCGCCATGTCCCGCGCGTTGTCCCGCCCCGCGTAGTCCACGTTCACGTCCAGCACGTGCGCCCCGTCGTGACGCACCTGCTCCCGCGCCAGGCTCACGATCCCATCCCAGTCCTCCGCCTCCAGCAGCCTCTTGAACGCGCGGCTTCCCGACGCGTTCATCCGCTCGCCCACGATCAGGATCGACGTGTCCTGCCGGTAGTCCTGGTGCGAGTACAGCGACGCCACGCCCGGCGCCCAGTCCACGCCCGGGCCCGTTGGCGCCAACGCCCCGCCCGGTCCCTGCCGGGTCGCGCCGCGCGCCTCGAGCGTCCGCACCAGCGCCGCGATGTGCGCGGGAGTCGTCCCGCAGCATCCGCCCACGATCCCCACCCCGTCGTGCTCCACGAACCTCGCCATCGCCTCCGCGAAGGGCTCGGGTCCCAGCGGGAATTCCGCATGCCCGTCCACCAGCACCGGGAGCCCCGCGTTGGGCATCACCGAGATCCCGCGGCGCGCGCACGGGCCCAGCCCGGGCAGCGAACCCCACGCGCGCCCCAGCCAGTGCACGTGCGGGGCCATCTCCGTCGGCCCCGTCGCGCAGTTCAGCCCCAGCGAGCAGATCGGATACCCCGCCAACGCCGTGGCCGCCGCCGCGATCTCCGTCCCCAGCAGCATCGTCCCCGTCGTCTCGATGGTGACCGAGGCCATGATGGGCACGTCCAGGGCCGTTCGCCCCTTCTCCTCCAGGGCCGCCAGCACCGCGTTGATCACGCACTTGACCTGCAGCAGGTCCTGGCAGGTCTCGATCGCGAACGCGTCCACCCCGCCCGCCAGCAGCCCCCGTGCCTGCTCGCGATAGCTGGCGAACATCCCCTCCCAGTCGATGTTCCCCAGCGTGATCAGCTTCGTCCCCGGGCCCATGCTCCCCGCGACGAACCGAGGGCGATCGCGCGTGCCGAACTTGTCCGCCGCCGCCCGCGCCACCTCCGCCGCCCGCCGGTTGATCTCCAGGCACCGCCCGCCCAGGTCAAACTCGCCCAGCACGTGCGACGTGCCGCCGAACGTGTCCGTCTCCACGACGTCCGCGCCCACGGCGAGGAAACTCTCATGGATCTCCTGGATCACGTCCGGGCGCGAGAGGACCAGGACTTCGGGGCAGTTCTCCTTGCCCCAGAAGTCCTGTTCCAGGTCGAGCGCGCGAGCGTGCGTTGCGGTGCCCATGGCCCCATCGAACACGATCACCCGCCGCGCCATTTCCCGCAACAGCCCGCTCACGCTGGTCCCCTTCCGCCATTTCCGATTCGATCCGACCGTGTGCTCAGCCCCGGCTCGTCGTTTCTATCCGTATAGCCGGATGAATGGATGAAGTCTAACCGACCCTGGCAAACTAGGCAACAAATCCAGGAACGGCTATAATCAGACCGAAATATCTGGAAGCCACCGCGCGCTCGCTCCGGGTCCCGTGCGGGATTGGTTTGGAGGATGCCATGGACCGCAATTCGACTCTCGCCGACCTGGTCATCGAGCGTCCCGGACGCGCCAAGGTCTTGGATCGCTTGGGGTTGGATTATTGCTGCCACGGGCGGCGCACTCTCGACGAGGCGTGCCGCGGGTCGGGCCTGGACGCCAAGCGAGTGCTGGCCGAGATCATCGCCGGCGGGGACGAACCGACGCCAGACCGGGATTGGGCCCACGAGAGCCTGACGGCGTTGTGCGACGACATCGAGGGTACGCACCACGTTTTCCTGCGCGAAGCCCTGCCGCGGATCGCGTCTCTGCTGGACCGGACGATCCAGGCGCACGCCTCGCGTGACCCTCGCTTGCCGCGCCTGGGGGAAGTCTTCTCCGCGTTCCGCAAGGAACTGGAGATGCACATGCTCCGCGAGGAGAAGGTGCTCTTCCGGTGGATCCGCTGCCTGGAGCGCGGGGGCAACGGCGAAGCGGGCCTCCCCGCGTGGGGCCTCAATGCGCCCATCGCGTGCATGGAGGCTGAGCACGAGGACGTCGGCAGTGCGCTTCAGGAAATGCGATCGCTGACGGACGCGTACACGCCTCCGGCGTGGGCCTGCCCGACGTATCGCGCCATGCTGGACTCGCTGCGTGAACTCGAGGAAGACACGCACAGGCACGTGCACAAGGAGAACAACATCCTCTTCCCGCGGGCGGCCAAGCTCGAGGGGAGGAGCGCGATCTGAGCGATGGCGACTGCCACGCGGGATTCGCGCCCGACGCGGCGGGCCTAGTTCTTGGCTTCCGCCTTCTTCTCGTCCTTCTTGAAGTAGTTGCCGGCGTACTTGCGCTGGAACTTCTCCACGCGGCCGGCCGAGTCGACGAAGGTCTGCTTGCCCGTGAAGAAGGGATGGGACCCGGACCACACTTCGACGTGCAACTCGGGAACGGTGGCGCCGACGGTCATCACGACTTGGCCGTTGTGGTAGACCTTGCAGTTGGGGTACCACTTGGGGTGGGTGTTGTCCTTCATCGTCGATCTCCGTCGTGCTGGCCCGCCAGGGATTTCTGGCTCGGGAGGGGCCAAGATGCTAGGCAGGGGGCACGAACGGGGCCAATGCGCCGACGAACAGGGCGAACCGGACCGGGGCGATCCTGGAGTGGCGGGCGGATCGTGCCGATCCAAGGCGACGCGGGCAGTCCCCGGCGGGCCCGCGACGTCTTGACCGGCGGGGTTCGGTCGCTAGGCTTTGCTCCCCGTTCCGGACGGAAACGCCCGAGAATGCGGAAAACTCGATCCCCGATAGCTCAATGGTAGAGCGAGCGGCTGTTAACCGCTAGGTTCCAGGTTCGAGCCCTGGTCGGGGAGTTCTGAGAAAGGCCTCGTAAAGAGGCCTTTTCTCGTTAACGGTCTGGGCCTTTCGCCCACCGCGCGTATCTCTCGGGAATCGTGGCACTTCCTGATAGTCCACGATTTGCCGGGCGCTCTCGAATCCGAGGCATCGCATCGCCGTTTCGGTCGCCACGCTGGGGTTGGGGGCCGAAAGTCTCTCCGCGCTCTCGAACGCCCGGGCGCGTCTGGTTAACGCGCCGTCGGGGTGAACGAGGGGTGAGATTCGTACCCTGCGCCGCTCCCCGACCGTTTCGCGTATTCAGAGGCAGACGGCCCGCACCGGACGCGGGCCCCATTCCAGCATCAGGTGCGAAGCCGAGCGCCAAGCGCACGCCCGCACGGATGCATGTCCCCCTTTACGGAGGATGTGCCCGTGCACGACACCGCGCTCACGGACGATGCGCCCGCCCCCACCACCACGCTCGACCCCGATGCCCCGACCACGCCCGCCGCGCGGCTGGACAACATCGCCGCCATCTTTGCCGAGGGCATCTGCCGCCGGCGGCGACAGGTCGCCATTTCGGGGCCGAGCATCGAGCATCAAGAAGGCTCTCCGACTCGACTTGAACTCTCCGAGCATGCCCGCCCTGATGGGTCGCGTGGTTAACGACCACGAGAACGGAGACCCTGATGGCGATCGATGTGAATGCAGCCGAACGGACCTTGGAACAGATGACGGTGCCGCAGCTGAAGCAGCGGTACGCCAAGGTCTACGGCGAAGAGACGCGGACGCACCACAAGGTGCTGCTGATCAAACGGATTCTCTGGCGGATGCAGGCCCTGCGGGAGGGCGATCTCTCCGAGCGGGCACGCCAGCGGGCACGCGAACTGGCCAACGACGCTGACCTGCGGCGAAGCCCGCCACGCGCCCAATCGCCGGACGCGCCCAAGCCCCGGGCCAACGGCGAGAGCGTGGTGAGCGTGCCCATCCACACGCGAGAGGACGGGCGGCTGCCGCCACCCGGGACGGTCCTCCGCCGCGAGTACAAGGGCCGCGCCGTGTTTGTCCGCGTGCTGCCCAAGGGCTTCGAGTTTGAGGGAGAGGTCTACCGGTCGCTGAGCGCCATCGCGGCGAAGGTGACCGGCTCGCACTGGAACGGATTCCGATTCTTCGGGCTCAATGAGCCCGGCACCACGGAGGGCAACGTATGAAATCGTCCATCAATACAGCACCACCCAAGCAGTCCGGCGTGCCGACGGTGCGGTGCGCCATCTACACCCGCAAGTCCAGCGAACAGGGACTCGAGCAAGAGTTCAACTCGCTGCACGCCCAGCGCGAGAGCGCTGAGGCCTACATCGCCAGCATGAAGCACGAGGGCTGGGTCGCGCTGCCGGACCAGTACAACGACGGCGGCTTCACCGGCGGGAACACCGACCGACCCGGCTGCCAGCGGCTGATGGCCGACATCGAAGCGGGTAAGGTCGACTGCGTGGTGGTCTACAAGGTC
>JBGAOG010000110.1:0-9281 GCA_044221985.1 Phycisphaerales bacterium | reverse complement strand
CATGCTCATCGTCGGCCCGCGTGACGCCGAGGGCGGCACCGTCTCCGTCCGCGCCCGCGGCATCGAGAAGGACCTGGGGGCGATGAAGCTGGAGGCGTTCGTCGATGGGATCTCGAAGGAAATCGCGGAACGTCGGGCGGACCTGGGCGTGAAGCCGTAGCGCATCTGCCCGACCTTTCCTCGCTCGTGACCAATGCGCCTGGCGCGGCCTGTCTACGCCGGCGGTCGCCCTACGCTCCCGCGATGACACGTTACCTCACCCTGATCGTCGTCCTTCTCTCCGCCTTCCTTCCCGGCTGCATGCCCCTGTACCTTCTGTGCGTCCCGTTCTGCCAGGTCGGCCCCGACACGCCCTGGCGCGACGACCCGCGCGTCTCCGAGTTCGTGCACAGCGACCTCCATGCCGCCGTGCTCGACCATGACGTCGAGCAGCTCGAGTGGCTCCTCAAGACTCACTCGCCCGACGAGGAATACCGCGGCATCACGCCGCTCGACCTGGCCGCGGGCCTGGAATTCGCCGGCACGGAGGCCCAGGCGCCCCGCTCGTGCGCCGATGTCGCGTGCGCCGTGGCACTCCTCGATGCCGGCGCCAGGCCCGCTGGGCCGGCCCCCCGCTCCTGACCCGCCCGGAAAGGAACCCGCACCCGCGCCACCCGCAGGCTCCGGAACTCCGCGCGCTCCACCACCTCGAAGCGCTGCCCCAGCTCCACCCAGTCCGCCGCGCTGATCGCCGGCCCCCAGAACGGATCGTCCATCAGCACGAACTCTCGCACGCGAAGCGACTCGACCAGGCGCTCCGCGTCGGGCATCAGCCCGTTGGTGAGCGGCGCCTGCTCGAGCGCCCGCCCGGGCGCGTAATACTCCAGCGGCATCAGGATCGTGTTGCTCAGCACCGCCAGGCGAGTGCCGCCGGGATCGTCCCGCGCCCGCAGCCAGGCCCCCGCCCCTCGCCAATCGGGGTTGGGCGTCGAGACCGATTCGCGGCCGGCCCACAGCGTGCGCATCGCCACGCTGCCCGCCAGCGCGAGCGCCAGCGGGACGCCCGCCGCGTACCACTTCCACCGCCCGGGCGCCGCCGCGCCCAGACCCAGAACCAGGGCGTACCACGGCACGATCACGATCAGATTCCGCGGCTGGTACAGGCGCACCCTCGAGCCCGTCTGCACCAGCAACTCGTTGCCCACGAACATCAGGACCATCGGCGCCAGGAGCCCCAGCAGCACCAGTCGTCCCGCTCCCGTGCCCCGCGCCGCCCGAAGCCCCGCCCAGAGCCCGGGCCCGACCAGCACCACCCCCACCATCGCCCGCACGTGCCAACCTCGCTCTCCCTCGCCCGGGAGCGGCGGGATAACGTTGCCCGTGGGCAACCAGACGAGGAGCAGCCGGAGGCCCTCGTGCCAGTTGAAATACCCGACGTAATGGCGGGCCAGGTGCGCATCCTGGGTCAGCCGGAAGAGCGTCCACGGGATGAGGAACGCCGCGCCGGCGCCCAGCGACGCCCAGAGCGGAAGCCCGCGCGTCAACAACGAGCCGCCGGGGGGCCACGCGTTCCCGGCCCTCGGGTTCCCGCGCCCGAGCTGCCATGCCATGAACACCCACGCCGGGCCAAGCACCAGGAGGCTCTGGAAGTCGGTCGCCACGGCGCCGAACGCCGCCGCGCCCGCGCCAAGGACGCACCCCAGCGTCCGCCGGCGGATGGCGCCGTCCAGCGCCATCACCGCCAGCGTCGCCAGCAGCGCCGTGACGATGTTGTTCTTGGCCTCGGTGGAGTACCACACGTGCACGGGCGCCACGACCAGCCACGCGCCCGCCACATTCGCCGCCGCCACTCCGAACCGCGACCGCGCCCAGAACCACACCGCCGCGATCAGCGCGAACCCCGCCAGCACGGAGGGCGCTCGAACCGCCAACTCGCCATCGCCCACCACGCGGATCCACGCGAACATCACCAGGTTGTAGAGCGGATTGTGGACATCGCCCCAGAGAAGCCATCTCGCTCGCTCGCCGCCCAGGCTCACGAACGTGCGGAACACCTCGTCGAGCCACAGGCTCTGCGCCAGCCCTGGAAGGCGGATGGCCACGCCGACGCCCAGCACCAACGCCGCCCCAGCCATGAACCTGCCCGACGCGCCTCTCACCAGCACCCGGCCTCCCCTCGCTCTTCCGACGCGGGCCCCAGGCGCCTGCACGACGGGGTTCCGCGGCGAGATTCGCGCCGCGCGACCCTGGCCCACCGGCACAGTATCAACCATCGCGCACGCCCGGCGCGACCGCGCGTCCTGGCGGCCGTCACCCGTCCAGCTCGTACGCCTTCGCCAGCCACTTCCCGACGAACTCGTCGATTGCCGCCGTCGACGCCAGCGCGATGCGGTGCGTGATCCGGTCCTTCTTCTTGAAACCCCCCGTGTCCACCAGGCGCTCAGGAACCCTCTGACCCAGCTTCATCAGCGCCGTCAGGCACAGCCCCAGGTCCACCCGCGAGTTCGTCGCCGCCGTCACGGTCGCAAAGACATGCCCGCGGTAGAAGGGCACCATCGTCTTGCACGGGCAGATCTTCACGTCCCTCCCGACCTTCCGCGCCAGCACGCACAACGCGGTGTAGATCGGGAGCAGGTGCGCCTTCTTGCCCGCGTACTGCCCGGCCACGTACCTGGGAGCCAGGGCCAGGTACCGCTCGGGATCGTCGTCCATCAGCGACAGGTCCTTGGCGAACGCTCGCTGGCACAGCCACCACGCCGTGTTCGCGCCCAGCTCGTGCTCCGCCTTCAACCACGCGCGAGCGGCCTTCTCGTCCCTCTGCCCGGACTTGCCGATGAACGCCATCCACCCGTCGAGCGATCGCCCCGTCTTTTCGGGCAGCGCCGCGATCCAGCTCCGGACGTTTTCCACGCCGGGGTGAACGTCGTACTTCGGCGGCCTGGCAGGCGGCATGTCACTTCCGGCTTCGCCCGCCACGCCGGGCTCGCACGCCACGACGCCCGAGCCCGACACTCACATCACGGCCGTCAGCCCCTTGGGCCAAAGCCACGCGAACGTCCCCGCCGTCAGCAGCGCGTAGATGAGCCCGTCGATCACGCGCCCGGGCACCTGGGCCCACGGCGCGCCCATCCAGATCGACATGGTCAGCGCGTTGCCCGCGTGGGCCAGGAACGCCGTCGCGCCCACCACCCGGAAGACCTTCAGGTACGCCGTCCCGCCGGGCAATCCCGCGTGCGACGCGATGTACGCCACGAACACCCCGACGATCAGCAGGTTGACGATCCACAAGATCATGTTCTTCGCCATGTTCACCGGCGCGGGCATGATCGTCACCATCATCGGCGTCGTCTTCATCTTCTCCACGAACTCCGCGCTCTTGCGATCCACGCCCGCCCCGCACCACGGAATCACGTACGCGCCCGGCGCCAGCCCCAGCGAACGCACGAAATCCAGCAGCGGCTTCTCCTTGTCGCCCGGGCTCCGGTAGTCCTTCTTGTGCAGGGGCGAGGCCATCCAGATGATGGCGCTCGCAAAGTGCACGATGACGGCCGATACCACGATCGGCTGCCACAGGGCGATCAGGTCGTTCATAGGCGGGCTCCCAGAGCGTTCGGGCCACGTCCCCCACGACCGTGGGAGCACCGCGACCGATCCGCCCCAAAGTACCCGGGGTCCGCGTGTTACGCAAGCGGGCCATTCACCCCCCGAGCGACATCATTCCGCGTGAGGATATCTGGAATGTACGCCGCGATGGGCCGCCCCGCCGCCCCCGCTCCGGCCTGTGATGGCGGTTGCGGGCGTAGTACAGCCCGCGCGCGTCGGGGACGAGGCGGTCCATCTCGCCGCCGGTCGCCGGGTCGTACACGCCCGCGTCGAGGCGGTCGAAGAAGAGCCCCTTGTGCCCGCACTTGAGCACGGCGTGCGGGTGCGGATGGGCCGCGAAGATCGGCTCGCCGTAGGCGTCGTAGGCCCACTCGCCCACGACGCCCCCCGCACCGCCCAGCGCGGAGAGGACGATCAGCAGCGCGGTGAAGAGTCGAGAGAACACGGCTCAGGCTCCGGGGGACGCCGGGCGGAGGTCGACGGTACCACGCCAGACACGACGCGGTGGCGCGGCCTTACCGGGTACCTGTTCAACCCTCATCGAGTGGTCTTAACCCGTTGAAGTGTCCTTCTGCCCACGCTTGCTGCACGGCTCGCTCCATCTGCTCGCGTCGAACGACAGGAACAAAGAGGACGCCGTACTCATGAACAACGGACGAACCCCGAGCGAACTCTCTCTCGGCGTCCTCGAGTAGTCGAGTTGGCTCCATGAACGATACGGGATACCGCTTGCCATCAGGGGCCAGAACGTGCGCCGATCCGTACCAGCCTCGCAACTCCGCCTCGGCCCCGACAACGCCTTCAAAGTCCGGCGGAAGTACGAGACGCGGTCCAGATGCGTCCGACTGCTGGCCGCCCATGCCTCACCTCCATTCTCTCAGGGTACGTAGGGTACGAGTGGCACAGTTTTCAACGCTGCCTCGAACTCCGAGTACGTCATGGCGTTCAAGCGTGACGCGCTGCGGGGGATCTTCTGGATCCTGGACAACGGCGCCAAAGGGAAGGACCTGCCGCGGCAGTTCGGGAGCAACAGCGCGGTGCATCGCCGGTTCACGACCTGGGTGAAGGCGGGCGTGTTCGAGCGGCTCATGCGCGACGCGGGCCGCTGCGTGGAGGAACGGGGCGGCTACAGGCGACGCTGGACGGTGGAGCGCACCATCTTGTGGTTCCAGAACTTCCGCCGCCTGTGCATCCGCTGGGAAAAGTCCAGCACGCTCTTCCGGGGCTTCCTTCACCTGAGTTGCTCCACCCTGCTCCTCCGAGAGGTTCTGGGATAGGCTCTACTGAGTCATGCGTTTTGCTCTAGCATCCTCTTCAGTGCGGTACAGTTCTGCCCAGGCCGCAACCTGCATGGCGTGTGATTGCATCACGTGACCGTGATTCGCCATGACCTCATGTGGCGGAATCACCACATGGACATGCATGGGCCAATCGCTAATTGGGAACAAGGACTCTTGCCTGCTCCGGCATGCGATCACGACCTGTCGCAATCCATCACCGAAGAACGGTAGCGGCGGTTCGACTTCAATCAGCATGAAGTCGTCACGAGCGTCGGATCGCACACGAGCGATTCGCGTGCAAGCGTAAACGCCGCTCAGTTTCACGTCGTCGCTTGAGGAGAGGAAGAAGTCTGGACGAGTCATACACTATTCCTAGTCTAGTAGGGAGGTGACAGTTCGATCGTCTCAACCTCTTGGATGTGGTTCCAGGATGGCATGTCGACCAGGAGTTCCGGGAGCCCGCCCGTGTTGCCATGCAAGGGTCCTGCGCCCTGACCCTTGAGGCTCGCACGATCGGGGTGAATGAGCTTGCCAATCGTGAGATGCTCCCCGCTGTTCTCCGGCTTGCCGTTCACGATGACGGAGGGTAATCCTGCCGCGTTGCGATAGTTGGGTACACTCCGCGGATCGATCGGAGTCCAAGATGCACCCCATTTCTGGGACTGGTTTCCCCAGACGCGGTAGATGTACATGCCGTGGCGCGGGCGATTGGGGGTCTCGATTTCGGTGGCCGCTTCGGATCCACTGATCTCCTGGATCAGATCTACCTGCGTTGATGAGCACGCGGAAATGCGCCCCGCCGCGGATTCACTGATCTGCCATGCCCCGTAGGTAAGAACGCCCGCAGCCGTCGAGCCTCCCATGGCGGAGTCGCTGAGGAGCATTTGGGTAACAAGTGCGTCAAGGCCACCCGCGCCAGCGGAAAGTCCGAGGGCCTGTAACTGGCCTGCACTCAGGTATCTGGAATAGGAACTGGCCGCAAGAGTGTCTACGCCCGTAAAGAGGCCAGTCGCGTCACACCTTGACAGCGGATTGAACGCAAGGTATCCGTAGAGCTGAGCACCGTTGCCAAACCGGCCGCCGAGGTCGAATGGCTGAACTTGTGCAACCAACGACTGTCCATGGAACGCCAGCCCCGCCTGCACGGGCAGGCCGGTGGCGTTGGGGTCCTGCTGGAGCCATCTTCCCCAATCGGGTTTGTGATGGCGGTTGCGGGCGTAGTACAGCCCGCGCGCGTCGGGGACGAGGCGGTCCATCTCGCCGCCGGTGCTCGCGTCGTACACCCCCGCGTCGAGGCGGTCGAAGAAGAGCCCCTTGTGCCCGCACTTGAGCACGGCGTGCGGGTGCGGGTTACTCGCAAAGATCGGCTCGCCGTAGGCGTCGTAGACCCACTCGCCCACGACGCGGGCACCCCCGGAAGTGGTCCCGCCGCCGCCCCCTCCCGAACTCGCCACGTTCATGTCGCACAGCCCGACGATGTCCCCGCCCGCGTCGGTGATGGGCGAAGACGCGCGAGCGAGGTCGAAGCCGCAGAGCGCGGAGAGGACGATCAGCAGCGCGGCGAAGAGTCGAGCGATCACACCGGGGGCTCCAAGCGAAGTCCGCATGCGGCACAACCTACCAGGCCTGGACTGTTCGGGAAGCAACGCCCGTCCTTCGCACCGCGAAGACACCGAAGTTCCTCCGCCGAGCCTACGGGACTTGTGGTGGCACGACCACCGGACTTCGGGGCCACCCGCCGGCACGAGCGAAGCAGAGCGGCGGCGCATTGCCCACCTACGTCCGCTCTCCGCGCACGCGGCGTCAGATTCCGGCCTCTCTCTTTAAGGGTAGATCCGGATCGCATCGGGTCTTTCGAGCCAAGGCATGCCGCCGTATGTGGCATTCTCGGTTGCCAGCACGAGCACCCGCGGACGACAACTCGTGCAGATGGCATTGAGCACAGATACACGGATGTCACGTTCCATGGCCTTCTCGTCGTCCTGGGACCAAACGTCAAACGGGTAAAAGAGCAATGCCGGACAGAGCGGAGGCAGATTCCAGAGATTCAACAGCAGGTCGACGTTGGCCAAGCGCAGAATGCGTTGCCGGAGATCTTGAGGCCCTGGCAACTCCACGGCGACGGCATCTCCAAGGAGTTGCGAAAGACGCTTGCTGAGCGATACCACGTCCGCGTGCTAACCTTTCCCCCTGAACACAGTCCAGCTGGAGTTTTACACTCCGGGCTGGATCAGGAGGATCTCGGCCATGGGTAGGAAGCGTCATTCGGCGGAAGAGGTGATCAACAAGCTGCGGCAGGCGGACGTCGAGCTCGGCAAGGGCAACACGGTCGCGGGCGTGTGCAAGCTGCTGGGCGTCACCGAGCCCACCTACTTCCGGTGGCGGAAGGAGTACGGCGGGCTCAAGGTCGATCAGGCCAAACGGTTCAAGGAGCTTGAGCAGGAGAACGCGCGGCTCAAGCGTGTGGTCGCGAACCTCGCGCTCGACAACGCGATCCTGAAGGAAGTCGCCACGGGAAACTTCTGAGCCCGGCACGTCGGCGCGTCGCGGTCGAGCATGTCCAGACCGAACTGGGGGTGAGCGAGCGGCGTGCGTGCAAGGTGCTGGGCCAGGCCAGGGCGGTGCAGCGGCACACGCCCCTGAAGCGGGACGACGAGGATCGGCTGACGGGACGGATCGTGGAACTGGCGGCGGTGTACGGGCGGTACGGCACGCCGCGGATCGGGGCGATGCTCCGGCATGAAGGATGGCACGTGAACCACAAGCGGGTCGAACGGATCTGGCGACGGGAAGGCCTGAAAGTGCCCAGAAAGCAGCCCAAGCGGGGCCGGCTGTGGCTCAGCGATGGGAGCTGTATCCGGCTGCGGCCCGAGCACAAGGACCACGTGTGGGCGTACGACTTCGTGAGCGGCGTGACGCTCGACGGCAGGCCCTTCCGGATGCTGGTGATCGTGGACGAGTTCACGCGGGAGTGCCTGAGCATCGACGTGGCGCGGAACCTCAACAGCGACGACGTGCTGGAGCGGCTGGCGTGGCTGATGGCCACACGCGGCGTGCCGGAGCACGTCCGCAGCGACAACGGCGCCGAGTTCACGGCGGGCGTGGTGCGGGAGTGGCTGGGCAAGGTGGGCGTGAAGACGCTGTACATCGAGCCGGGGAGTCCGTGGGAGAACGGCTACGTGGAGAGCTTCAACGGCAAGCTGCGTGACGAGCTGCTCAACGGGGAGATCTTCTCCACGCTCCAGGAGGCGAGGGTGCTGATCGAGATGTGGCGGAAGCACTACAACACCATCAGGCCGCACAGCTCGCTGGGCTACCGACCACCGGCCCCGGAAACGATCGCTGCCGGGCCGCCCTCCGCTTCGCTCCGGTCGGCCCAGCAGCGGGGTGCGGTCGTGCGTGGACTCTCATAGACTCTGGTACGTCAACCGGGGGAAGGTCATATGACAGAGTGTTTTATCGGTGGATTTGGGGCCTCGGCCGCTACCTGCTCGGCGTGTGGATTGGCCATGATTTCAGTGGTGGTCGAGTGCCAACACTCGTGCGGTTATTATCCGTAGGAGACACAGATGCGCTTAGGAAACCTGCTCCGTACGCACCCAAGATTGATCGCATTCGTGGTGCTTTTGAGTGAACTCGCAGCGTTAGGTCTGCTTCATGCACTAGGTCTATTTGACGGGAGCGATGTGTGGTATGTTCAAGTAGGCGTCCTTTGTGCGTTATTCATACCACCACTCTTGATAACCCAATGCGCGCGGCGGGTGGCATGAGTTGCTACTGTGCGGCTGGCTAGCAGGCTGTTGAAAAACTCCAAAGGACTTGCAAGACGAGCGGTTTTCTGATGCTTCGACCCGGGTCCGAGGGCCAGAAAGTTGACTGAAGTGCCTCGGCGCGAAGGGGCGAAAGAGTATTTCAACAACCTGCTAGTGGCCGTACTCGGGTGGCACTACTCGTCGTTGCTTTGAGCGGCGCGTAGTGTCTTCGGGGCCACCTCGACGATCGTCGGTAGACTCTCGACGGCCGTGAGCATGCTCTTGATGCTCGTGACCTGCCCCCATTTTCTGTACCAGGTGCTATGAGAGTCTTGGTTCAAGGATAGGGCTCGACGCTGGCCGGGCCGGAGGGAGGGGCGCAGCCCCGACCGCAGGCACGGCCAGCGTCGCCGCGAACGCCGCGGGGGGCAGGTACTTCAGCGATGAGTGCGGCCGCCGGTGGTTGTACTCGTCCCGCCCTATGTCCGCGAGCGCCTTGGCCTCCCGCACGTCGGCGAACAGTTCCGCGTTCCCACGCATAACACTACTTCGCGCGCCACGTCATCGTGGTCCATGCCGGCGCCTGGGAATCGTTCCTCTCCTGGGGTTCCACGCGCCGTTGGCTGCCCCAGGCCTTGGAAGCGTCTGACTCGAAACCCACCCGTTG
>JBGAOG010000010.1:0-44530 GCA_044221985.1 Phycisphaerales bacterium | reverse complement strand
GGGCTGGCACGCTTCCCCGGCTCGGGCGCCTCCACCCTGCGCTTCCAGGACATCAACATGGACAGCCCGAGGCTGTCCTCCTCCTTCGAGCTCAACGCCGACGCCGGACGCTGGGGTGGAACCCTTCGCGCCAGCGTCTTTGGCGCCACCGATCGGGGCTTCCGACCCTCCCAGCCCATCGTCGTCAACGGAGCCGCCAGTTCCTCGGACAGCACCATCCCGCCCGGTCAAGCCTCGACAACGTCCCTCGATTTCACGTGCATGGAGCTCGAGGCCCGCTACCGCCTCGTGCAGGAGTGGCGGGAGACCGACCCCGATCGTCCTTGGCGCGACATGGACCGCCGCCTCGACCTCGTGGCCGGCGTTCGCCTGATCGACTACCAGCTCTCCAGTTCCGCCACGTGGCTGGTGGACACCGGGGGCGGGCCCCAGCCGCACACGGTTGCCGGCCGCTCCGACGCCACCTACTTCATGCCCCTCGTCGGGCTCAAGGGTGCCGTGGAACTCAACGAGCAGTGGACGTTCGACCTCCAGACCACATTCGCCGGTATGGTGGGCAATCGCGAGTCCTTCGCCTGGGACATCATGGTCGGGTTCCAATTCCGGCCCATTCCCAACCTCGCCGCCCAAATCGGTTATCGGCAGCTCCTCTTTGTCCTGGAAGACGGCCCGACGGGCCCGATGTGGGACGGGGCGTTGGCCGGGTTCTTTGGGGGGCTGGTGGTCCGGTTCTAGAAGGACTTTGGCCGGGCTCGTCGTGAGAACACCCTTGCGTAAATGCCCAAGGGCATTGACGTTGGGGCTCGGACGGGCGATACTGACGCCCTTGGGACTCGGGTCCCTTCTCGGACGGTTTCCGGGAGCAATCCCCCGGAGGGTGGATCGGTCGGGAGGAGTTCGGGCGCGGGCCAAGCCGCGCCGGATCGAGAGGATACTTCACATGGCCACGGTCACCAAGAAGGAACTCATCGAGCGCATCGCGGCACGACAGGGCGTCAATCGCCTGGTGGCCAAGCGCATGATCCAGGAGTTCCTCGAGCAGGTGATCATGGAGCTCAAGAAGGGCAACCGCCTCGAGTTCCGCGACTTCGGCGTCTTCGAGATCAAGGAACGCGCCGCCCGCACCGCCCAGAACCCCAAGACCCTCCAGCGCGTCACCGTGCCCTCCAAGCGCACCGTCAAGTTCAAGGTCGGGCGCCTCATGCGCGAGAGCGTCGAGGGTCCCAACCACGACGGCAAGCTCCCCGAGATCAAGGTTGTCGAGCGGGCCGGCGAACGCTCCAAGACCACCACGCAGGCGTGAACGATCAGGCCCTCGCGGCCCACTCGATCTCCTTCTCTTACAGCCCCGCCCCCGGGGGCGCTCCGACGCTGCGCGACCTCTCCGCCGCCTTCCCCGCGGGAGCGTTCACGGCCATCATCGGGCCCAACGGCGCGGGCAAGTCCACCCTGCTGCGGGTCCTGCTCGGCGTCCTTGGGCCCTTCCGCGGGCGCGTCACCCTTGCCGATCGCCCCCTCGCCGAGCACACCCGCCACGAGCGGGCCCGTCGAATCGCCTACGTCCCCCAGCGTGCCAGCGTCGCCTTCGCCTTCTCCGCGCGGGCCGTCGTCGCGCTGGGGCGCTTCGCCTCCGATTCCGCGGAGCACCACCGGGGCGTCGATCGCGCCCTGGCCGCCGTCGACATGCTCGCGCTCGCCGACATGCCCCTGGGCAACCTCTCCGTGGGGCAGCAGCAACGCATCACCCTCGCGCGCGCCCTGGCGCAGCTGGATCTGCCCTCCGACGCGCCGCGCGCGGGTCCGACCTTTCTGCTCCTCGACGAGCCCGTTTCCGCCATGGATCCCGCCCACGCCCTGCACGCGATGGACCTGCTGCGTGGCATCGCCGATGGGGGCGTCGGGGTCGTCGCCGTTCTGCACGACCTCGCGCTCGTCGCACGCTACGCCGACCGCGTCCTGGCCTTGGGCGCCTCGGGCACGCCCCAGGCCCACGGGCCCACGCGCGACATCCTCCGCCCCGACCTCCTGGGCGAGCTCTTCGGCGCCGACTTCCGGCCCTTCCTCGACCCCGCGCGCCCGGAGGCGCCCCCCGTCCTGATCCCCGTCGCCCCGCGCGGCACTCCTACGCTTGCCTGAAGCACCGGAGGCGCCCTTGGGACAGCTCTGGAACTACATCCAGCATCGCCCGCAGATCATCGTCGTCGGGATCTTCGTGCTGATCTCGTTCGTCAGCTGGGTGATGCGGGCCATCGAGGCCCAGCGCAAGCGCCGCCAGGCCGCCCTCGATCGCGAGCGGGCCGAGCTCGACAGCCTGCGCACCGGGCAGGCCCAGGCGCCCGCTCCCGCGCCGCTCCAGCCCCGACGCCCCGCGTCCGCCAGCGCCCAGGCCTCGCTCGAAGAGATCGCCGCCAGACGCCGCGCCGCCATGGAGCAGCTCCAACGCCGCTCCGCCGCCCCGACCCCCGTCCCCGCCAAGTCCCAGTCGGCGGCCCGGCGCGAGGTCGCCCGCGTGCTGGGGCAGGTGCTGGGGGTGCCCGGAACGGGCGGCCCGCGTCCATCGCCGCGTCCGGTCGCGCCGCGTCCTGTCCCGCGCCCGCCGTCGCCGCCGCCGCCGGCTCGTCCGGCTCCGCGCCCGGCCCATCGCCCCAACGTCGAGTCCGACAGGGCCTACGCCGTCACCATCCCCAAAGCCTCGCAACACACCACCGGCCCGGGGCTGTCCCCCGGCGCCCCGCGCGCGCAGGGCACGCCCCCGCGACCCGCGGGGCGAGCCTCTCCCGAGGCCGCGGCGGCCTACGCGGTGAACATCCCCAAGGCCTCGCAGTCCACGGGCCCCCGCGCGGCGATCGCGCCCGTCGCTCGAGCCCGGGGCGCCTTCGCGCTCTCTCGCGCCGACCTCAAGCGATCGATCGTGATGCGAGAAGTACTTTCGGCGCCGGTGTCGCTGCGTGACCCCGACGTCGTCACGTGAACCCCGACCGGTGGGGCTTGCCCTTAGGACTTGCGTGCGAACAGCCAGCCGGCCAGGGCCAGCAGGACGCACAGCAGGGCTCCGCCCCCGGCCACCGCGTACACGTTGTCGCCCAGAGTCTTGACCATGTTCGAGAGCATCCCACTCCCGGCGCCGCCCGCGATGCCCACGATCGCCGTGAACGCCGCCAAGCCCGTCATCAACGCCGTGCCCAGCGCCAGCCCGCCCACCCAGCCGCTGCCCGGCCCGTCGTAGGGCTCGCCCGCCACCATCGCCAGCGCGCCCGCGCCCCCGACCTCGGTCCCCTCGCTCACCGCGGGGCTCTCGAAGAGCGCCTCCGCGCCGCCGCCCGCGGGGGCCTCGGCCGCGGTCTGCTGCGCCACCGTCTCCGTCCCGTACACGTCCTCGAGCAGCCCGGCGCCCAGCGAGGTGTCGTCCGCCTCCTTGGTCATGTCCAGCAGCCCCGCACGCGACCCCGAACCGCTCGAGCCCGGGTCCTTGAACGACTGCAGGGGCGAGCTGGTCACCCGCGTCACCGCGTTGGCGTCCGCCTCGTCCGTCGCGTCCGCGTCGAAGAGCGCGATCCCCGTGCCCTCCTTGGCCTCCTTGCCCGGCTTGCCCGCGCCGCTCGCGTCCTTAGCAGGGAGATTCGTCCCCGACCCCGCCAGCCCGATGTCGTGCTCCCCGCTCTCGGCCAGGGGAATGAAATCGTCCCCGCCCGCCAGCAGGTCCACCTGCTCCACCTTGAACATCAGGCGATCACGATCGCGGAACTCCTGCAACTGCCCCTTGGCGACCATGTCCTTGAGCTGCGTCTCGCTCTTGCCCAGCTTCTTGGCCGCCTCGTCCGTCGTGTAGAACATCTTCGCCATCGGTCACTCCACTTCGCATTGCGTCAACGACCCAAATCCCCTTGCCTGGCAGGGGCCCGCCGCGAGGTCACTTGTCCCATCCGTGACCGCCCCGCGTGCCCGCAAAGGCTACGAGCGAGGCGGCCCTCTTTCTCGCCCACACCCTACCCCATTTCCCGCTCCGCCTCAAGCCCGCCCCGCCCATGCGCACCGGGGCGCACCCTCGGCTTGGGGATCCCCAGAGCCCTCGCCATCGGGCGCCCGAACCCATTATCCCCGCTGACTTTACGCCCTGAACTGATCCGGAGTTCCCTGCATCCCAAGCTCGAATCGCCTCGGGATTTCCGCTTCGACCCGGGTAGCGCCGCCATCAACCTACCCCATCGCCCGGACGTCGGATCAGCAGCCCGCGAAGAACGAGCCTAGGAACGCCAGCAGGTCATCGATGGTCACGCCCGTGTCGCGGTGGAACGTCCCGCTCCCGTCGTCCAGGTCGGCCCGGAGGTCCCCGGCCTCGTACCAGGCGACGAACGCCACCAGGTCATCGACGGTCACCGTTCCATCCGCGTCCGCATCGCCCGGGCAGGCGATGGACGTGACCGCGAAGGCCATCCCATAGCCGGACCCGAAGTACCCCAGCGTGCCGCCGACCACCGTCGCGGCGCCGGTCGCGGGGTTCAGGCGAAGCAGGTTCCCGTTGGTGGCGTGGATCGTGTAGATCGTCCCGTCCCGCGGGTCCACGCCCAGCCCGTTGCAATCCGCGATGCCCGTGCCCAGGGCGCCGACGGTCTGCATGGTCCGCGTGGTCGGGTCGATGCGCACCAGGCGCGAGCCGGTGCTCTGATCGTCGATGCCCAGCAACTGCCCCGTCGCGGGGTCGAAGTCGAGAGCGCCGATGATGCCGCCCAGCGGAGAGCCCAGGGGCGTGCACGCGCGGCTCGCGGAGTCGATGCGGTACAACTGGCCGGCGGCCTGGGCGATCGCGTACAGCACGCGCCCCGCCGGGTCGAAGCCCAGCCCGTTGAGGGGCGTGCCCACCCCGGTGAGCGCGCCCAGGGCTTGCTGGGCGCCCGTGTCGGGATCGACCACCCAGAGCGTGTTCGTCGTCACGCCGCCCGCGGTCCTCGCGCTGACGCCATAGAACCGGCGCGCGCGCGGATCGAACGCCAGGCCCTGCATCGGCGCTCCGAACCGCGACACCGCCGCGAAGGCCCCGGTCGTCGTGTTCAGCGTCCCCAGCGAGTTGTTCAGGTCGGGCGAGACGAACAGCGGGCCGCCGGGCGTCCCGATGCCGCTGCGGCACACGCCCAGGGGCGCGTTGAGCGCCGTGCGGAAGGCGGCCAGGTGCAGCGACGTGCCGTGGTTCTCGCCCGTCCCGCTGGTGAGGCACCCCCCGTGGGTGTGGATCCCGATGGCCAGGCCCCGCACCACGTCCTCCACCGCCGAGCCGGAGTTCCCGCCCGTCGTGTCCACGCGGTAGTTGAGCGACGTTCCCGAGATGCTCGTGAAGGGCCCGCCGTGCACCTTCTGGACCTGGTTCCAGGTTCGGGAGATCGGCGTGGAGGTCGTGCCATACCCCGCGATGCGCAGCGTCTGGCCCGAGGCCGCCGGGGCCGCGTTGGGCGCGAGCACGAAGCAGGACTGCTGCACCTGGAAGGCCGTCAGCCCCGTCGTCGTGTTGGGCGCGCAGCCGAAATAGGCGTAGTCGTTGCCTACACCCAGCCCCCCGTTGGTGCGGATGGAGGGGACGTGGACCGGGTATTGCTGGTCCGGCGGGGGATGCACCACCCCGCCCGAGCTCGTCGACAGGGGCACGTTGAACTCCACCACGCTCCCGCTGGCGGGGCCGCAGTGCCCCGCGGTCAGGAACTGGCGGTTGGGGTCGTTGATGAGCCACGCCGTGCACCCGATGGGCATCAGGCGTGCGCAGCGAGGGTCGCTCGAGAGCACCCGGTCGTCCGTGGAGCCGCAGATGGACCGGGTCGAGCCTGCCGGCTCGTCCTCTCCCGCCGTCACGCGCTCGATGCGAACGCGGCTGACCGCCGCGCCCGCGAAGGCCAGCAACTCCAC
Organism: Phycisphaerales bacterium; assembly: GCA_044221985.1. GTDB lineage: Bacteria > Planctomycetota > Phycisphaerae > Phycisphaerales > UBA1924. The sequence continues at coordinate 38,638 of JBGAOG010000010.1, read as the reverse complement.
CCGCACCGCGTCGCCGTTGAAGTAGGCCGAGCTGCCCTGCCATCGGGCGAGCTGCTCGGCGTCCAGCTCCTGCCAGGCCCCGTCGGTCAGCGACGAGATCCGCACGAACGCGCCGCGGGCCCCGGGATCGCCCGCCAGCGTCGTGGGCCCGAACCACAGGCGCAGCCACGACGCGCCCTCGACCCGCACGTCCTGGCCCCACAGCAGTTCCAGCCCCGCCCCGCCGCCGTGCACGCGATCGCCCGAGTCCACCACGCGCACGACGTCCACGCTCGGCGGCGTGCGGACGTCGATGGACGTTTCATCCACCTGTCCCCGCGCAATCGAACCCGCCGGCAACATCAAGAGCACCGCGAGCCCGACGGAACGCAGATCACGCATCGAAGGCCCCTTCGCCTTGTCCCAAAAACACCGCTGTCCATGCTACTGGATCCGCGCCTCGGGATTCCAGGCTTCTTCGCATTTCAGGACCGATAACATAGTTCATTGGACGCGCCGCGTGGGCCTTCGAGCCGGTCCGCGTCACCCCACCTCCCGGATCGCCTTCACCGCCGCGTACAGCCCCGCCACTTCCTCGCGATCCACCACGCGCGGCGGGTAGGCGTTGTTGATCGGCTGCAGGCGGATCAGCTCCGCGCCGTCCTCGCCCGCCTCGAAGTACACGCGTTTGAACGTCGTCTCGTGGTCGCGCTCCAGGCGCACGAAGCAGTCGTTGCCGTTCCGGGGCGGGCGCGCCGGCGAGAAGATGATGATGTCCCCCTCGCGATAGTCCGGGCTCATGCTGTCGCCCACCACCCGGGCCGCGAACGCGTCGGGATCGTCCACGTCCGGGCACGAGACGTACTCGTCGGCCACGCGCGCGGGATACGCCAGGTCCGTGAACTCGCGCGGGTACCCCGCCGCCACCTTGTTGATCAGCGGCACCTGCGTCCGATTCCCCCCCCCGGCGCGGCGCGGGACCGGCGCGATGTTCGCCTGCCCCGCCTGCGCGTCGTACTCGGCGATCAGCTTGCGCAGCTCCCCGCTGCGGAACGCCGGGTCCAGGCGCTTGCCCCCGTCGCCCGCGCGCAGCAGCCCCGCCAGGCGCTGGGCGATCTCGTCGCGCTGGCGCAACCGCCCCAGCTCGCGCTCCACCGTCGCCCCGCCCGCCTCCAGGCTCCGCTCCCAGCGCGCCAGCTCCACCAGCCGCCCCGATGCGAGCATCATGAACTCCTCGACGCGCGAGAGGAACTCCTCCCCCGGCGGCCCGCGCCGCCCCGTCTCGATCTCGGACAGGTATCCCTTCGCACACCCGACCAGGTCGGCCAGCTTCTGCAGCGACCAGCCCAGCTCCGCCCGCCGCGCTCGGATCGCCTCTCCGGCCCGGCGATGCTCCGTCTTCTTCGCGTCCTGCGACATGCGTTGCTCCATTGTCGGGGGCGGTGGTGACCGGATCATCCTCGGTAGGGGCGTCCCGACTCGCGCCCGGACCACCCGCGCGCGACGATTCGTGGCATATCCAAACTTTATCCTTGCAAATAGTTCTCTGTCAAGTAGAACATCGGTATTGTTCTGCGAATTGTTGAACACGAGGGCGATATCTGTGGAGGGCAGAGCCATGGTGCAGTTGCGTTCCGAATCGGGTGGACCCAAGGCCTTTGACCCCGCCGAGGCGAGCGATCGACGCCGGGCGATCTCGCTCATCCCCGCCGCTCCCAGGGCCGAGGCGGACCCGACGCTGCGGCGGCGGGTGCTCGACGCCCAGGGCGACGCCCTCTTGCGTCGGGCCCACGCCCTGGACCCCGACGACCGCGCGCTTCTCGAGGCCCTCCTCCGCGAGGGCGAATCGCTCCAGAGCGCGGCGGCGGCCCGCGGGCTCTCCACCCGCAGCGTGCGTCGGCGTGTGCGCCGCCTGATCAACCGGCTGCTGTCGGATCGATTCGTCTTCGTGCTCGCCGAGCATCTGTCGTGGCCCGCCGGGCGCCGGCGCGTGGGCGACGCCTGCGTGCTGCGCGGGCGCTCGATGCGTGCGGCGGCCCGTGAGCTGAGCCTGAGCGTGCACACCATCCGGCGCCACCTGTCCGTGGTCAGCGCCATGCACCAGGCGGTGACGGAGCTCCAGGCCCCCGGGGCGCGGCGCGAAGCGCCGCCCGGCCCGGGCCCCGCGCGGGTGACGCCGTGAGCCCGCCCCTGCGCCGCGTGCGCGTGGTCGGGCGTCCGAGCCCGCGAGTGCTGCGCGCCTGCGCGGCGTTCGGGCTGGTGGTGTCGCGCGGGGGCGATGCGCCCGTGCCCGATGGGCACGTGCTGCGCGCTGCCCGGCGCTGGCTGCGCGCCGGCGCTCTGGTGCTGCTCACGGGGCCCAGCGGGTGCGGGAAGAGCACGCTGCTGCGGGAGATCGTCCGCCGCACGCGGGCCGGCGGAGCGCGCGTCGTCGTGGCCCCGCGCCCCCGCCCCGATCGCGCGATCATCGACGCCTTCCCCGGCGGGTCCGCGCGGGCCATGGGCGGGCTCGCCCGCGCCGGGCTGGGCGAGCCAACGCTGTGGGTCCGTCGGGCCGCGGAGCTCTCCGAGGGCGAGTGGGCCCGCCTGGTGCTGGCGTTGGCCCTGGCGCGGGCATCGCGCCGCACACGTCGGCGCGGGGTGCTGCTGGCCATCGATGAGTGGGGCGCCAATCTCGATCGCGCCAGCGCCCTGGCCGGGGCCCGGGCCTTGCGAAGGGCGGCCCGGCGTGGCGGCGACCTGGGGATCGTGTGCGCCTCGCCGCGCGAGGACATCGCGGATCTGCTGCGGGCGGACCTGACGCTGCGCGGCTCGTTGGGGGGTGGGGGATGGACGATGAGTTCCACGTCGGAGAAGGGACGTTCGGCGACTACCGCGCCCTGGCGCGGTTCCACTACCGCGCCGGCGCGCCGGCCTCGCCCGTGCGGGTGATGGCCGCCCGCGCGGGAGGCGACCTCGCGGGCGTTCTCGTCGTGGCCAATCCAACCCTGAACGGGGCGTGGCGGCGCGAGGCCTGGCCCCGCCTCATGGCGGGGGCCGACAAGCGAGAGGCGGCGCGCGTGCTCAACGCCCGCGTGCGGACCATCGCGCGCGTCGTGGTCGAGCCGCGCTATCGCGGGCTGGGCGTCGCCAAGGCTCTGGTCCGGGCGTACCTGCGCGACCCCTGCACCGACCACACCGAGGCCCTGGCGGCCATGGGCGCCGTCTGCCCCTTCTTCGCGGGGGCGGGGATGCGCGAGGTGCCCATGCCCGCTCGCCCGCGCGAGCGGATGCTGGCGCGCCAGGTGCGCCGCGCCGGGGTGCGCGCCTGGGAACTGCTCGAAGAGGACGCCTGCGCGCGCATCCTGGCGCGGTCTTCCGAACTGCGGAAGGCCATGCTCCGCTTCGCCCGCCAGAGCCGCGCCACCCGCGGGCTGGCCCGTGAGGTGAGCCTGGGCCGGGTCGACGCCCGCTGGGTCGACCTGGCGGCCCGGGCGGGCTCGACGCTGGTGGCCCGCCCGCGCGTGTACGTGTGCCCGTAGGTCAAACTCGCGCCCGGCGCGACGCCATTGCAGAGGAGGGGGAGACATGGCCAAGAGGACGCCGCCCGCCAAGGGCGGGAGCGTGGGACCCGCGTCGCGGGCGTTGGCGGAGGGCGACGTGCACGTGCGTCCGCGCACGCCGGCGGAGCTGCGTGCGTGGCTGGCGCGGGTGCTGGAGGTGCGTGTGCCCGAGGCGCCGCTGACGCCGGGGCATGGCACGCCGCTGGACTACCTCGTGCACGCGTTCTTCGAGGGCGCGTGGCGGCGCGGCGCGGGGGGCGGCGCGTGGGAGCCCGCGCCGGCGCACGCCCCGCGCGACAGCGTGCTGTGGGCCTGCCGGGGCGGGGGCAAGACGTTCCTGGGCGCCGTGGCCACGCTGCTGGACCTGGTCTTCAAGCCCGGGATCGAGGTGCGCGTGCTGGGCGGGAGCATGGAGCAGAGCAAGCGCATGCACGCGCACCTGCGCCGCCTGATCGCCGGACGCGGCGGCTCGCCCCTGGGCGAGGCCCTGGGCGCCAGGCTCACGCAGACTTCCCTGCGACTGGCCAACGGGTCGGAGGTCGAGCTGCTGGCCCAGTCCCAGGCCTCGGTGCGCGGCACGCGCGTGCAGAAGCTCCGCTGCGACGAGGTGGAGCTGTTCGATCGCGAGGTCTGGGACGCGGCCCAGCTGGTCACGCGGAGCCGCACGCTGCGCACGCCCGAGGGCGAGGAGCTGGACGTCCCGGGGGTGATCGAGTGCCTGAGCACGATGCACATCCCCCACGGGCTGATGCACGACCTGGTGGAGGAGTGCAAGGGTGGACGCCGCGCCTTGTTCAAGTGGGGCGTGGTGGAGGTGCTGGAGGAGTGCCCGCCCGGGCGCGCGTGCGAGGCGTGCGCGCTGCTGGGCGAGTGCGACGGGCGGGCCAAGGGTCGCGCGGGCGGGCACGTGCGCATCGACGATGCCCTGGCGGCCAAGGCGCGCGTCAGCCGCGCCACCTGGGCCAGCGAGATGCTCTGCCTGCGCCCCACGCGCAGCGACGCGGTCCTGCCCGAGTTCGACCCGGCCCAGCACGTGGTGGAGCGCGAGGCCCCGGAGGGGTTGCTGGTGGCGGGGATGGACTTCGGCTTCCGCTCCCCCGCGGTTGTGCTCTGGGGCACGCTGGACGAGGGCGGGGTGCTGTGGATTGTGGATGAGCGCGTGGTGGAGCGCGAGGTGCTGGCGACGCACGTGGAGGCGATCGTGGGCGGACGCGGGCGGCGCGAGGGGCACGCCTGGCCCCGGCCCGCCTGGGTGGGCGTGGATCCGGCGGGCAGCCAGTCCAATGACCACAGCGGGGTCAACTCCATCCAGGTCCTCCAGCGCGCGGGGCTGCGCGTGCGTTGGAGGCGATCGACCATCCAGGGCGGGCTGGAGCTGGTGCGGGCGCGGCTGCGGCCGGCCCAGGAAGGCGCCCCCCCGCGCCTGCTCGTCCACGCGCGGTGCACGACCCTCCGCGAGTGCCTGGCCCGGTATCACTACGCCCGCGACAAGCCGGGGAGCCTGGACCCGGTCAAGGACGGGTTCGATCACGCCGTCGACGCGCTGCGCTACCTGGTGCTCAACCTCGACCGCCCGGGGCGGACGGCCCACGGGGAATACGCGGGGTAAGAGAGAACGGGGCGCGGAGAAGCGGCGGGAGCATCGGGCCCAGAGTCCTTGGCATTCGGGATTCGGGATTCGGGATTCGGGATTCGGCATTCGGCATTCGGGATTCGGCATTCGGGATTCGGCATTCGGGGCTTGGCTGTGACTCTTCGTTCTTCTCGAATGCCCGTTGCCGAATGCCGAATGCCTATTGCCGAATGCCCATTGCCGAATGCCTATTGCCGACTCCCCGTTCCCACGGTCGCGCTAACGCGGCACGATCGTGGGCGCGATGTACTGCACGAAGAGGTACGCGAAGACGCCCAGGGCCGCCATGCCCAGCACGATCTGCACGCCCAGCACGCCCACGCCGCGCCAGTACTCGCGCATCTCGGTGACGCGCACGGCCTTGTAGGCCATGGCGATGAAGAGGGCGATGGGAACGATGAGCAGGTACCAGTACCGCTCGACGTGGAGGGGATCGAGGAAGGGGCGATACGCCAGGGCGAGCAGGTGGGTCACGCGCCGCCCTCCTGGCGCCGACGGCTGGGCCAGCCCGCGTCGATGATCACGATCAGGTTCACCATCCCGGCCAGGGCCGCCGACAGTGTGCCCAACTCGCTCATCTTGGTGACGGCTTTTCGGACCGGGGGCGTGGCGTTGGGGATGGGCATGGCATCGGGCCCGCGCCCCTCGTTGGGGTAGGGATCGCGCAAGATCGGTCGGCCCATGGGGTCGATATCGCGGACCTTGACGGCGTTCTGGTGGTAGTAATCGATGGCGAAGGCCATCGGCCCAACGCAAGCCTGGGGGATGAACCACATCCTCTCCTCGCGCGAGTCGACGATGGTGAGCCCGCCCAGCAGGAGCCCGCCGAGGAAGAGCCCGAGGATCCCCCCGGCGGCCAGCAACCCGCGTGCCCGTTCGCCGTGGTACATGTGCCCGGCCCCCGGGAAGAGGATGGCCAGGACGCAGGCGACGGGATGGAAGCGGGCGGGCTCGATATCGCTCATAGGGGGCAGTCCGGTCCCCGGAATCGCCCGTCATCCGGGGGCGATTGACACGGGCCGCGCGGGCTGTACTGTACCGCCTCTCGCGGACCGGGCCATGCCCAAAGGGAAGGAAAGCGAGGGCGCGGGAACCGGAGCGGTTCCCGTGCGGATGAGCGCGAAGGGGGGCGGCGGGGCCTCCCGAGTTCGGCGGTTGGAAATGTGGGCGCGGGGCGGTCGCGTGGCGCGGGCGAGCGGGCTAACCTCGCCGCCGAGGCCACGACCAACGGCGGGCCCGAGGGTGGAACGATGGAAACCATGACACTCATGATGAAGGTGGGGAGCACGGCACCGCGGTTCGCGGACTCGTCGGAGGCGCCCGTCGGGCCCGACGAGCGACCCATGGCAGCGCCCGGTTGGACGCCGTGTGTCGCCCCGGAGATGTACGACGGTGACGACGATGACGACCTTGACGAGGAGGAGGGCTTCGGCGAGGACGAGGATCCTGAGGGTGACGACGGTCTTGACGAGGAGGAGGACGAGGGATTCGTCGATGACGACGACGGAGAGTTGGAGGAGGGCGAAGACCTCGACGAAGAAGGGGACGACGAGGACGACGATTTCTAGTCCCGCGCCGCCTGGCCGACCGGCCCCGGTGCGCGGGGATGGGAGCGGCCAGCATGAGTGATTCCCGGACCAACCCCTCGGAATCTGCCGACAACCAGGGCCCGAATCGGCGCCAGGCGATGAAGCCGGCGGTGGGCCCCCAGCCGTCCGAAAGCGACCTGCCCGAAGGGCTGGACCGCCCGGACCGCCAGCTGCGGGGGAGCGCGGTCGATCGCCGGCTGATCCCGGATCGGCGCAACATCGTGGTGGACGGCAAGCAGATCGACCTGGGCGGGAGCGGGCTCGAGCGGCGGCGCGGCCCGGGGCGGCGACTGAGCGACTTCCAGCGCTCGGCCGAGGAGGGTCACCTCACCCGCGAGCAGTTCCTGTTCCTGATGGCGATCGACGAGTTCAAGAAGGCCAACGACAAGAGCTATCCCACGTGGACGGACGTGCTCGAGGTCGTGCGCCTGCTGGGCTACCGCAAGACGATGAAGAGCGAGCTCCACCTGGCGCGGGCCGAGGACTGGCTCGAGCCGGGCACCACGCCCTCCAACGTTCGCCCCCAGCGCTGGCACGAGCGTTTCCAGGGCGGTGGGCAGAAGCCGGGACAGGCGGCCTAGTTCGGTCGGATGCACGCGAAACGGCGCGCTGGAGGCGTGCGCTGGCGGACGCTGCACGACCCGAAGTGGCCAATGACCCCGATGGGATTCGAACCCATGTTCCTACCGTGAAAGGGTAGTGTCCTAGACCGGGCTAGACGACGGGGCCGCGCGGCGCTCTGCCGAGCGTGCGATCGCCGGATTCTAGCCTTGGGGCTGGGGGCCCGCGCGAGCCCGCGTAGCATCGCCCATGTCCTCGGTCGGGCCGCCCATCACGCCGCTCGCGCTGCCCCGCGGGGTGCGCACGCTGCTGGTCTACGGCGGGTCCTTCGATCCGCCGCATGTCCACCACGCCATCGCGCCGCTGACCATCCTGAACCGGTTGTTCGGGCCTCGCGGCTGGCTGCTGTACATTCCGGCGGGGGCGAGCCCGCTCAAGAAGCGCGGGGCCGTCGCCTCCGACGGGCATCGCCTGGCGATGCTCAAGCTGGCGCTGGAGCTGCCCGGGCGCCGCTCGATCTGGACGGACGAGATCGATCGCGCGCGATGGCTGGGCGAGCGCGGGCGGGCCCGCCCCAGCTACACGATCGACACGCTGCGCCGGCTGCGGCGGGTGGCGCCCAAGGGCGTCGTGCTGCGGCTGCTGATCGGCGCCGACCAGGCGGCGCTCTTCCACAAGTGGAGGGACTATCGAGCCATCGTGCGCCTGGCGGAGCCGCTGGTGATGCTGCGCCCGCCCGTCGAGACGGTCAACCAGTTGTACTCGGCCCTGGACAAGAAGGCCTGGACGCGGCGCGAGCTGGCGGCGTGGTGCACGCGCATGGCCCCGAACTTCCCCATGCCCCCGGCGTCCACGAACATCCGCTCGGCGATCGCCGGCGCGCCCGACGATCCCGAGCAGTGGCAGGACGATGAGATCCTGGGCAGCCTGGCCACGGGGGTGGCGCGGTACATCATCGAGCACAACCTGTACGGGCACAGGCCGGGCAGCCCGAGGCGGGCCGTTCGCGGCGCGGGCTCCAGCCCGGGGGCGCGCGGGGCTGGTCCGGCGGCGCTGCGAAGGCTCAACGATCCGGCGAGCCTGGTGAACCAGGCGATGCGGGCCTTCGACCAGGGGGTGTCGCGGGCCCTGGGCGTGCTGCGCGGTGGGGGCGGCGCGAAGAGGCGCAGGCCGCGGCCCTGAGGCTCCCGAGCCGGCGTGCGCGAAGGTGGGGGGGAAGGCCGGGAGCCCGCGCCGGCGCGTCGGGTGCGCGGGCCATCAGCGCGCCTTGGACCGGGCCTCGTCGAGGAACTCGATGGCGCGGCGAAGGTGGGGGATGACGATCGAGCCCCCGACGATCAACGCCACGTCCAGGGCCTCCCACAGCTCCTCGTCGCTCGTGCCGTGCGCCACGCACCGGTCGACGTGGTACGCGACGCAGTCGTCGCAGCGCAGCACGGCCGAGGCGACCAGCCCGAGCAGTTCCTTGGTCTTGGCGGGCAGGGCGCCGGGCTCGTAGGCCTGTCCGTCGAGGCGGAAGAACCGCCTGGTGACGACCGTGGCGCCCTGGGGCGGGGGCTCGCCCGGCGCGAGCGGCCTCGGCGAGCCGTCGACGATGCGGCGTCGCTCGTCGTCGTCGCCGATGATTCGGGCGTTCATCTTCGCGCGGTATGCCTGGAAATCTTCGTAGCGGCCCATGGGAGACTATACGAAACGCGGGGCCCGCGCGTGCGAACGCCTAGCCCTTGACCCGCTCGATCACCATCTTCAGGTCGCTCCAGACCTTCTGGCGGTTCTCGGCGGTGTAGCTTCGCAGCAGGTAGGCCGGGTGGAAGGTGGGCATGACGGGCACCGCGCGTCCGGTGGGCAGGTGGAGCTGGTGCCAGCGCCCGCGCATCGAGCCCATGCTGTCGGAGATCTCGAGCAGGCATTGCGAGGCCGACTTGCCCAGCGTGACGATCGCGCGGGGGCAGACGATGTCGATCTGTTCGAGGAGGTAGGGCTTGCTGGCGGCGGCCTCTTCGAGCGTGGGCGTGGCGTTGTCGGGCGGTCGCACCTTCATGACGTTGCAGATGTAGACCTGGGCGCGGGCCAACCCCATGGCCACGATCATCTTGTCGAGCAGCTGCCCCGCCTTGCCGACGAAGGGCCGGCCCGTGCGGTCCTCGTCCTCGCCCGGGGCCTCGCCCACGAACATGATCGGAGCCCGGGCGTCGCCCTCGCCGAAGACGACGTTCGTGAACTTCTTGATGTACGGCGCGTGGGGCGCGTTCTTCTCGTAGCGGGCGCGCAGCCGGTCCAGGGCGGCCTGGGCCTGCTCGCGCGTCAGCTCGGGCGTGGCAGGGCGCGGTCCCGCCGGCGCGGGCGGATGGGCGGCGAAGAGGGCGTCGAGGTCCTCGGCCGGGGGCGGCGGCGTGCTGGGTTTGATCTCGACGATCCGAGGCTCGTCGAGGCCGGCGATGGGCGCGGGCGATCCGGCGGGCGCCGCCACCATGCCGGCGCGCTGGTAGGCGGGTACGAAGTCAACGCCCAGCAGCCGCGAGGTCAGCGCGTGCTGGCGGACGATGCGGACGAGGGGGTCGGGCACGCTGCTCATCGCGCGCGAGTGTACCCGCGCCGGGGCGGACGCGGGCTACTTCTCGTCCACCACGGCCTGGCCCCGCGCGCTGGTCGAGGCGGGGGGCATGGCGTCGGGCTGGGCCTGCGCGTGGGGCGTGCTCGGCGTGGCGCGGGGCGCTGGGCCGATGTGCAGTCCGCTGGCCCCGGCCCCGATGGCCCGGTCGGGCAGGAAGGCCCCCGCCAAAGACCCGACGATCACGCCCGCGGCCAGGCCGCCGACGAAGGCGGGGAACGTCTTGCTGGTAGGTTTCTGGTTGCTCGTGCTCATGCTGATCCCCACCCGGCACCAACGCCGGTGGGGGTAAATCGGCCCCGTCTGCCGGGCGATTGAGCGGGCTTTGGGGGTTGGGGCGCGGATTTCGCGTTCTGATCGGGCTCTGGGCGGGTCTCAGCGACGGCGAAGCCGGTGGATCCACCGACCGTAATCAAGGACAGAGCGGACCAATTCGCGGCGCGAGGCGGGGTATCCGCGCCCGAAGGCCGTGTGCAGGCGCCACTGCCAATAGGGCCCGCGGAAGCGGAACCGAGAGAGGGCGGCCAGGCGAAGGAGCTGCCAGAGGCCGGCGAGCGTTTCGAGCGGGAATCGCACGCTCGGAGGATAGCGAGGCATGGAATAATGGAGGAATGCCCCGAGCGGGGAAACGGCTCGGGGTCGGACCCAAGGTCCCAGCAGGGAGCAGTCATGAGCATTCGCAGGGTGGTCAGCGCGGCGGTGGTGGTGTTGGCGTCGGGAGTGGCCCTTGGCCAGGCGGTCCCCGGGCCGGCGGCGGGGGACCTGGACAAGGCCCTGCCCAGCGACCCGCGGGTCGTGAGCGGGGAGTTCGAGAACGGGCTGCAGTACCGCGTCATGCAGAACGCCAAGCCCCCGGGCAAGGTGGCGCTGTACCTGCACGTGGACAGCGGCTCGCTCAACGAGAAGGACGAGCAGCGGGGCATTGCGCACTACCTCGAGCACATGGCCTTCAACGGGAGCGAGAACTTCCCGCCCGGCACGGTGATCAACTTCTTCCAGTCGATGGGGCTGACGTTCGGGCAGCACCAGAACGCCTTCACCAGCTTCGACCAGACGACGTACATCCTCGACATGCCCGACAACAAGGAGGAGACCCTCGACAAGGGGATGAAGTTCTTCTCCGACGTGGCCTTCAGGCTCGCGCTCGACGCCAAGGAGATCGACGAGGAGCGTCAGGTCATCATGAACGAGAAGCGATCGCGGCTCTCGGGACGCCAGCGCGTGCAGGACTACATCTTCGAGCGCATCGCGCCGGGCTCGATCTTCGGGCAGCGCCTGCCCATCGGCGTCGAGGAGACGATCCTGGGCGCCCAGCGCCCGGTCTTCAACGACTATTACTCCCGCTGGTACGTGGCGTCCAACATGACGCTCATGGTCGTGGGCGACATGGACCCCAAGGCGATGGTCGCCCGTGCCAGGCCGTGGTTCTCGGGTGGTGTCAGGGTCCCCGCGCCCGAGGACGTGCCCGTGGGCGTGCGCGATGACGCCCAGGCCCGGGCCATCGTGGCGCAGGACAAGGAGATCACCCGCGCCAGCGTCTCGATCGAGCGCGTCGGTGCTCCCAAGCCCCCCAGCACGACGCTGCGCCAGGCCCGCGCCGACGCCGTCGAATACCTGGGCACCCTGGCCTTCAACCGGCGGCTCCAGGAGAAGATCGCCAAGGGCGAGGTGGCGTTCCAGGGCGGGCGCGCCGGGATCCAGAACATGGCCAACGTCATCCACATCGCCGGCGTGGACGTGAGCGGGGAGGGCGCGAAGTGGCAGCAGATGCTCGCCGACGCAGGGCGGGAGCTGGCCCGGGCCCGCGCGTTCGGCTTCACCGCCCGCGAGATCGACGACGTTCGCAGGGAGATGCTCAGCGATCTCGAGCAGGGGGTGGACACGGAGAGCGGCGTCGAGAACCGCGAGCTGCTGGGCCGCCTGAATACGTCCGTCTCCTCGCGCGAGCCGATGATGTCTCCCCAGCAGGAGCTCGACCTGGCCCGCCAGTACCTGCCCGGGATCACGGCGCAGGAGGCAAGCGCCGCGTTCGCCGACGCCTTCAAGGGCTACCTGCTCTACACCGTGCAGCTCCCCGCCGACGCCAAGGCGCCCACCGAGGCCGAACTCATCAGCCTGGGCGAGGCCGCCGTCAGGGCGGAGGTGAAGGAAGAGGTCCGCGCGGCGCGGGCCGACACGCTGATGGGCACGCCGCCCGCAGCCGGAGCTTTCACGAGCGCGAGCGAGCACGCGGCGAGCAAGGTGTGGACGGGCTGGCTGGGCAACAACGCGGGCGTGCACCATCGGTTCATGGACTACCAGAAGAACGAGGCGACGATCCAGGTGACGCTGTACGGCGGGACGCTGCTGGAGAACGCCGGGAACCGCGGGATCACGCAGGCCGCCGCGCTCGCCTGGGGGCGTCCGGCGACGAGCAAGCTCTCGTCGACGGACATCCGGGACCTGATGACGGGCAAGAAGGTCAGCGTGCGGGGCGGGTCGGGGGACGACTCCATCGCCCTGACGATCTCGGGCAATCCCGAGGAGCTCGAGGCGGGCATGCAGCTGGCGTACCTGCTGCTGACCGATCCCAAGATCGAGAGCGCCGCCTTCGATCAGTGGAGGACGCGTGAGCTCCAGTCGATCGCCCAGCGCGACAAGGACCCCATGTCGCTGGCGCAGAAGGTGATGCCCGAGACCATCTTCCCCGTGGAGGACGTCCGAACGCAGCCGCTGACCAAGGAGCAGGTCGAGCGTCTGACGCTCGACCAGGCCCAGGCGTACCTCGAGCGCCTGATCGTCACGGCTCCCATCGAGGTCAGCGTCGTGGGCGACATCGCGCTCGACCGGGCCAAGGAGCTGGTCGCCCGCTACGTGGGCTCGCTGCCCGCGCGCGACAGGATCACGCCCCGGAGCTTCGCGGCCCTGCGCTCGCTCCCCGCGCCCAAGGGCCCCAGGGTCGCCAACAAGTCGCTGGACACGCAGACGAAGATGTCGCTGGGGGCCGTGGGCTTCTACGGGCCCAACCAGGACAACATCGCCGACACTCGGCGCATGGCCCTGGCGGCCCGGATGCTCACCACGCGGATGATCAAGCAGATCCGCGAGGAGGAGCAGCTGGTCTACTCGATCGGGACGCGCAGCAGCCCGGGCACGACCTACCCGGGCTACGGGCTGGTGATGGCCGCCGCGCCCTGCAGCACCGCGAACGCCGACAAGCTCGCCGCACGCGTCAAGGAGGTCTTCGCCCTCTTCGCCGAGAAGGGGTTCACCCCCGACGAGCTCGAAACCGCCAAGAAGCAGACGGCCAATGAGCTCGAAGAGCAGATGAAGAAGGCGGGGTACTGGTCCCGCTGGATGAACGACCTCGCCTTTACCGGGCGGAACCTCGACGACGCGGTCAGCGCCCCCGAGGCCTACCAGGCCATCACCGCCGACGAGGTCATGGCGGCCTACCGCAAGTACTACCGCCCCTCGGCGATCGTGGAGATCGTGATCAAGGGCAAGGCCGAGGACGCGCCCGAGGCGCCCCCGGCCAAGTCCGGGGGTTGATCGTCGCGCACACCGGCACTCCACGCGAAACCCACGGGCCCCGCGCCCGTGGGTTTTTCGTGCGCCCGTCGCGGGCCGCGCCCCTTCGCCTACCATCGCCCGCTATGGCCTGGATCACCAAGCCCTCGGGCACCACCAAGATCGAGCGTCGCGACGAGCCGTACCTCACGCCGGCGATGCGCGCCACGCTGGCGCGGACCATCCTCCCGCGTTACGAGGCCGCCAAGGGCGCCCTGCTGCCCTGCCTCCACGCCGTGCAGCACGAGTACGGCTGGATCCCTCACCAGGCGATGCTGGAGATCGCCGAGTTCCTCAAGGTCGCGCCCGCGGAGGTCATCGACACCGCGAGCTTCTACGAGGAGTACTGGCTCAAGCCCCGCGGCAAGCACCTGATCCAGGTCTGCCGCAGCATCGCCTGCGAGTTCTGCGGGCAACCGGGCATCACCGACGCCATCCGCAACCACCTGGGCATCGACGTGGGCGAGACCAGCGACGACGGGAAGTTCACGCTCATCGAGCTCGAGTGCGTGGGCTCGTGCGGCACGGCGCCGGCGATGCTCGTGGACGAGACGCTCTACGAGGATGTCACGCCCCAGGGCGCGCTGAAGATCATCGACGAGTACGCCGCGGGCAAGCGCGCCCACTGAGCGGGGCGGGTGAGCGCGACCTCGCGAGTCACCGGGTGTATCCGCGCGCACGAAGGAAAAAGCAGGGGTACTAGGATTTGAACCTAGACTAACTGAGTCAGAGTCAGTCGTGCTACCGTTACACCATACCCCTGTTGGAATGGCGATTCGCCCGCAATGCTACGCGGGTTTGGAGCCCGGGCAAGTGCCCGCGGATGTTGTTCGCGCCCGGAGGGATGGGCGCGGGGGCTCGCGGACGCCCTCGTAGAATCGGCCCATGTCCTGCCAGGGCCACAACGCGACGCTCCCCAGCCCGGCCATCGCGCCCGGGGGCGAGGGCATCGACGCGCGGAAGGTGGCCGACGACCTCGGCTCGGGGCGGTTCGAGTGGCCCGGCGGGCGCGGGGCGATCGATCCGCGGATCCCCAAGCTCGTGCCCGGCTTCGACGCGCCGTTCTTCCAGGCCGGGCTGGCCGGGTACTCGGACGCGGCCATGCGCATCATCGCGCGTCGCCACGGCTGCCCGTACTGCGTGACCGAGGCGCTGCTGGACCGGACGCTGCTGGCGGGCGGGCGGGGATTCGTGAAGGCGGACCTGGGCGAGTTGCACGACAACGTCCCCGGTGGCGACGAGGACCACCCCCTCGCCGGGCAGATCATGGGGAGCGATCCCAGGGAAATGGCCGCCGCCGCCCTCAAGATGATCGAGCAGGGTGAGCGCAGCGAGCGTGAGTATCGGCGCCTGGCGTACGACGGCGCGCTGGCCCCGGGGCAGGAGCACCTGCGCCTGCCCGGGGGCGAGCAGCTCGGGCGTCCCGCGATGGGAGCGACGGCGTCCGAGCCCGCGTCCCCGGGGGGCGTGTCGCGGTCCTTCGAGGTCGTGGACGTGAACCTGGCCTGCCCGGTGAAGAAGATCGCGAGCAAGGCCCGGGGCGGGCACTGGCTGGCGGAGCCCGGCGGCGCCATCGCGCTGCTCGAGGCGGTGCGCGAGGCGCTGCCGAAGGCGGTGGTCTGCGCCGTGAAACTCCGGCGCAGCTTCGACGACACGCCCGAGATGGTGGAGAACTTCCTTCGCATCTACGACGCGGCCCACGCGATGGGGTACGCCTGGGCGACCGTCCACGCGCGGACGGTGGAACAGAAGTACGTGGGCCCGAGCCGGTGGGACGTGCTGCGGGATCTGCGCCGGCGCAACCCGGAGCGGATCCTGTTCGGGAGCGGGGACGTGTGGGGCGCGGGGGAGATCTTCCGGATGATCGCGTACACGGGGGTGAACGCGGTGGCGGTGGCGCGGGGGTGCATCGGCAACCCCTGGATCTTCCGCCAGGCGCGGGAGATGCTGCGGGGCGAGGCCCCCGCGGCGCCCGCGATCGCCCAGCAGCGGGCCGTGCTGGAGGAGCACTTCGACCTGATGCTGGCGGTGAACCGGGGCATGCGCCACGGCGAGGAGGCCTCGTCGCGGATGATCCGCAAGTTCGCCATCCGATTCGCCGAGCACCATCCCCAACATGAGGAGGTTCGCCGGCGGGTGATCGCGGTGCAGAGCCGGGAGGATTGGCGGCGGGTGCTGGGAGACTGGTACGCGGAGCGCCCCCCGGTCGGGGCCTGAGAAATACCGCGATGTTCGGTGAACGGGCGCGACCCGTCGGCCGATAACTGGAGCGTCCGATCCAGGCAAGGAGCGCTGCATGTCGGCCCGCCCGAGCACGGTTTCCGCGAACTACCAGTACTGGCGCGACCAGGGCCCCAAGTGGGTGGAGGACTACGACCGGCACAAGAAGGCCGGCCCCAAGTACCACATCGGCGAGTTCGTGCTGTGCGACTATGTCGAGCGGATGGCCCCCGCGCGCGTGCTGGAGTTCGGCTGCGGGTCGGGACGCCACCTGCGCTATCTCTGTCGCGTTCCCGGGGTGCGGGCGCACGGGTTCGATCAGAGCCCGACGATGGTCGACGGGATGTTGCGGTGGACCTCGCGCGAGTGGGTGGACGAGCACGTCCAGATCGGCGAGCCGCTGCAGCGCCTGCCCTACGGGGACGGCGAGTTCGACCTGGTGTTCACGGCGTCGGTGCTCGTGCACGTCCGCCCGGAGGATCTGGAGGGCCGGCTGAGCGAGCTGGCGCGGGTGTCGCGCGGGCACGTGCTGCACCTGGAACCCCGCCCGGATCGGTCGCACTCGGGGCAGGAAGGGACGAACTGCTGGCGCCACGACCTGGTGGCGGCGTACCAGCGGCTGGGCTGGACGTGCGAGGACCTGGGCGCCCAGACGCGGAGCGTGCCGACGTACCGGGCCCTCAAGCCGGGCACGGAGGTGGGCTGGCGCCCCTCGCCGCGGCTGCTGGAGCTCTACGACCGGCTGGTGAGCGACCTGTCTCCCAAGGCCTGAGGACGGCGCGGGAGCTGGCGCCACGGGATCAGGCGCGCCGGGCCTCGGGAGGGACCTCGCCCGTCCTGGGCGCGGCGGGGTCCTCGGCGGCGTCGCGTTCCACGCCGCCCGGGTAGGCGATGCGCCCGTGGTACATGCCGGCCAGCGTGCGGCTGACGGACTCGGTGATGCGGGCCAGGTCGCGCAGGGTGAGCTCGCAGTCGTCGAACTGCCCGTCGAGCAGGCGCTTGTTGGCGATGGAGCGGACGAGGGCGTCGATGCGTGCCGGGGTAGGCTCGGTCATGGCGCGCGAGGCGGACTCGACCGCGTCGCAGATCATCAGGCAGGCGGCCTCGCGGGTCTGGGGTCGCGGGCCGGGGTAGCGGTACTCGAACTCCTCGGGGAGATCGACGTCGTCGGGCTCCCCGTCGCGCCGGGCCTGGGCCTGCTGGCGGGCGCGGTGGTAGAAGTACTCGACCAGCGTGGTGCCGTGGTGCGCCTCGATGAAGTGCTGCACGCCCCGGGGGAGGCGGTACTCGCGGGCGAGCTCGAGCCCGTCCTTGACGTGCCCGACGACGACGAGCAGGCTCATGGCGGGGCTGAGCTTGTCGTGCTTGCTGGGCCCGCCCACCTGGTTCTCCACGAAGTAGTCGGGCTTGCTCATCTTCCCCACGTCGTGGTACAGGGCGCCCACGTAGGTGAGGAGCGCATCACCCCCGATGGCCTCGGCGGCGGCCTCGGCCAGGGCCGCCACGTTCAGCGAGTGGTTGTACGTCCCCGGCGCGCGCACCTGCAGCTCGCGCAGCAGCGGCTGGCGCGGGTCGCGCAGTTCCATCAGCGTCATGCCCGTGGCCACGTCGAACAGCCGCTCGAGCAGGGGCAGGATGAACAGCGTGGCGCTGCCCACCACGAGGATCCCCGCGGCCAGGAGCCCGGCGTCCTGGAGGATCTCGCGCAGGACGATCAGCCCGCTGTCCGTCGCCCCGCCCAGGGCGCCGCCCAGGAGCAGCGGGCGTTCGATCAGCCCGAAGCCGATCAGCGACAGGGCCGAGCACGCCGCCGTGATGAACGACAGACGCAGCAGCGCGTTGCGCCCGCGGATCTCGCGGGCGAAGGTGACGACGCAGGCGATGGCGGAGATCATCGTCGCCATCGTTCCGATGGTGGCGTGCAGGGCGATGCAGGCGACCAGGCCCTGCAGCAGCGCGTAGGCCAGGGCCGCCCGCCGGTCGTAGCCGATGCTGATGAGCAGGGCGACGAAGACCGTGGGCGTGATGGCCGTCAGCGGGCCCAGCTGGGGATACGTCGCCGTCCCGATGCACGCGAAGGCGATGGCCCCCGACAGCACGAGGGCCATGCCCGCCATCCGCGAGCCGTTGCGCCGCACCCGCGGGCAGAAGAGCACCGTGTAGCCCACGAGCGTCAGCGTGATCACGCCCACCGCCAGCGCCAGGGCCCCGCGGCGCAGCCACACCCGCCAGGCGGGCGAGAGCTGCTGGAAGTGCTCGATCTCGGCCCGGTACAGGGCGGCCTTGTCGCTCGTGAGGGGTTCGCCCCGCTGGAAGATCACCTGCCCCGGAGCGGTGACCTTCTTGGCGGTCGCGACGGCGTCGGCGGCGGCGTTCTGGTCCCGGGCCGTGCCCTCCGCGTCGAACCGGAACGTCGGCTTGGCGCCCAGCGTGAGCCGGTTGACCACCAGCGTCCGCAGCGGCCCGGTGAAGCCGGCGTCCCGCGCCGCCGCCGTCATCGCGTCCGCCAGCTTGTCCTTGCGGTCCGCGTTGACGAGCTCTCCGCGATAGACCTCGGCGACGGCGCCCGAGGCGAACACCAGGCGGACCGTCGTGTGCGTGCCCTCCTGCACCGAGCGCTGCCACGCCTGGTCGTCGAGCAGCGGGCGGCGCTTGAGCAGCTCGGTGAGGGCCGCCACGCGCGTGAGCCAGCCGCTCCCCGGGGCGCCGCTGGAGGCCTCCCCCTTGGCCGCCGCCAGGAGCTCGTCGGTCAGGGCGAACTGGTCGCGCAGCTCGGGGGCAACCTCGGCCAGCGTCTCCACTCCCGACAGGGTCTTGGGCAGGTTCTCCAGCGCCGTGCGCACCTCGTCCAGCTGCGGCTCGATGGCGACGTACACGCGCGGGGTGGCCTGGCGGGCCGCCTGGCGATTCTCCTCCGTCCGCTCGCGGTCCTCCAGCTCCAGGGGCACGCGGACCATCCGCGTCTCGTCCATGACCCGACCCACGGCCACCAGCGGCTGCTCCGTCGTCCACAGCACGATCACCGACGCGATGATGGCAAAGCAGGCGGCGACCAGGACGCCCGCGGCGATCCGCGGGCCCAGCAGCGCGTCCACCAGCCGGCGCCACAGCCCCTCGGGCTCGTCGGTGCGCAGGCGACGCCGCGACGCCCGGGTCACGCCCGGCGAGATCCCCTCGGCGCTGGAACGCGGGGCGGGCACGCTACGGGGCCTCCTGGGGCTGGGCGAGCTCGCGGTCCTCGTCGCCGTAGGCGTCGATGATCCGCTGCACCAGCTCGTGGCGCACCACGTCCTGGCGCTCGAGCTGGATGAACGAGACGCCCCGGGTATGGCGCAGGCGCCGGGCGGCGTCGATGAGCCCGCTGGCCTTGGGGTCGGGCAGGTCGATCTGCGTGGGGTCCCCCGTCACGATCATCTTGGAGCCCTGGCCCATGCGCGTCAGGAACATCTTCATCTGCCCGCGCGTGGTGTTCTGGGCCTCGTCCAGGATGATGGCGCAGTTGTTCAGGGTGCGCCCGCGCATGAACGCCAGCGGGACCACCTCCAGCACGTCGCTCTCCATGAACCGCCGCACCGTGTGATAGTCCATCATGTCGTGCAGGGCATCCAGCAGCGGGCGCAGGTAGGGGTTCACCTTCGCCTCGATGTCCCCGGGCAGGAACCCGAGCTTCTCCCCCGCCTCCACCGCCGGGCGCGTCAGCACCAGCTTGCGCACCCGGTCCGCTCGCAGCAGGTGCACCGCCGCCGCCACCGCCAGGTACGTCTTGCCCGTCCCCGCCGGGCCCACCGAGACTACCAGGTCGTGGTCGCGGATCGCGTCCAGGTATCGCTGCTGGTTGGCGCTGCGGGCGCGGATGGCCCGCCCGCCCGCGTAGACCGCCAGGTGCGCGTCCTCGCGCCGGCGCGTCGCCTCGACCTCCTGGGACGGGCCCTCGGGCGGAGCTTCGAGCGCCGTCTTGCGGGCCTCCAGGGCCTGGTCGGCGATCAGGTCCAGCACCGCCTGGCGCGTCAGGGCCATATCCTGTTCCGCCGCCGCGCCCAGGCGCTCGAGCACCCGACGGGCCGCGAACACGGCGTCACGCTCTCCCGCGACCTGGACGGTCCGGTCGCGCGCCGTCACGCGGACCCCCAAGGCCTCGCGGATCATCTTGAGATTGCGTTCGGAGGAACCCAGGACCGACACCCGATCCGTGCCCGCCGGGAACCGCACCGTGACTTCCACGCTGAGAACACTCCGACGGGCCCACGGCGCCCAGGAACGGCCGGGCCGACGCGTGCCGGCCTCCGTCCCCAACGGGCCGGGGAATAGTAGTGGGATCGGCCGTTCCCCGGCGCAAGGTGCGGTGACCACCAGACGTATTTGTTCAGTATCAGATAGAATATTGATCGTATTATGTACGGTATTCCTGCCGATCTGTGGATGCGGATTCGGCGGGATACACCCCGAGTGCGTCCCCAGCCCCGGGAGCCACGCGGTGGCCCTGGGCGACTTGGACGACGTCGGCGCCTCAGCGGAGATCGCGGTCCGCAGCATCGAGGCGGTGGTGGTCCGCACGGAGGCGTCCACGGGCCGGCAACGGCTCGAACTCCTCACCGCGACCGACGAGCCGGGCGAACTCGTGGCCACCGCGGGCGGGGGAGAACGGATCGAACTGTCGGCCAAGGTGGGTCGGTTCGGGGACCGTCGGCGGGAAGAGCGCCTGCTGGAAGCGATGCGCCACCGCCTGGCGCAGCTCCATGGCGTGGACACGGCGCCCGTGAAGTGAGACCACGGCACCCGGAAGGGCCCGGTCCCCGGGTGATGTTCGCGGGGCGGGCGCCCCGGGCGCGGACACCCGGGTCGAGGCGTTTATACTGCGGCCCCGTGTTTGGAAAGCACGCACAACCTCGACGGATGGCGCCGGCGCTCGGTGCGGTGCTGGCGCTGGGGGCCCTGTCGGCCTGCCAGGACATGGAGCTCCGCCCCGGAGCACGCACCTTGCGCGAGGCGCTCAAGCCCCCCACGCCCCTCGAGGCCGCCCAGATGGCGCTCGATCCGTACGACGCGGATCGTCGTTACCGGGGGACGCTGTTGCTGGCGCGGGCCGGGTTCGCCAAGGAGAAGTTGTACCTGGACCTGTTCGAGGACCACGCCGGCGACCCGGACCCGGCGGTGCGGGCGGCGGCCCTGCGGGCGTTGGCGGGCAACGCCCCGCCCGAGATGGCCCCGGTTCTGATCAAGGCCCTGGAGGACGAGGACGCGTTCGTGCGTCGCGAGGCCGCCCAGGGCCTGCAACGCCTGCACCATCGCGACGCCGTGGACCCGCTGATCGAGCGTCTGGACGGGGAGCAGGAGCAGGACGCGCAGGTGCGTGCGGAGGCCGCCCGGACGCTGGGCCAGTTCCCCGAGCCGCGCGTGCTGCAGGCGCTGATCGCGGCGCTGGACGACCCGCAACTGGCGGTGGACCGGAACGCGGCCCAGTCGCTGCGGACGCTGACGGGGCAGGACTTCGGCGTCTCGCGCGCGGAATGGGCGCGATGGGCCGGGGAGTCGGGGCGTCCGTTCGCGGCCCAGGCGGTGTACGTGTACCCGGGCTACGAGCGGGCCCGGCGCTGGTTTGAGTACGTGCCCTTCGTGCCCCGGCCCGTGACGGAGGCGCCGGGCGTGCCGCGGGGGCTGGCGCTCCCGAGTTCCTGATCGGATTATGGGAGCCGCGGGCTCGACGCCGGTGCGCGGCTGGTCGATAGAGGGGCACCCGCGGAGCCAGCAGCCGCGCGGGGTAGCGGGAGCCCGATGCGCGCACTGATCCGACGAGGGGGGAAGGTGGAGCTGGGCGATGCGCCCGAGCCGGCGCTGTCGCCGGGCGAGGCGCTGATCCGCCCCACCCTGACGGGCATCGCGTCGTCGGACCTGGCGGTGGCCTCGGGGCGGCTGGCCTTCGAGGGCGTGATGGGGCACGAGTTCGTGGGGGTGGTGGAGCGGGTCGAGGCGGCGCGGGGCGGGTCGCCCGAGGCTGCCTCGCGCCTGGTGGGCAAGCGCGTGGTGGGCTCGATCGCGGTCTCGTGCGGCGCCTGCGCCCTGTGCCGGGGGGGACTGGCCCAGCACTGCCCGCAGCGCCAGGTGATCGGGCTACACGGGCGCGACGGGTGTTTCGCCGAGCGACTGACCCTGCCGCTGGCCAACCTGGAGGAGGTTCCCAAGGGCGTGGATGACCCGCGCGCGGTCTTCGCGCAGGCGGCGGCGGCGGCCCTGCACGCCATCCACATGCTGCGCATCGAGGGCAAGCCGTACGTCACCGTGCTGGGCGACGGGGTGATGGGGCTGCTGTGCGCGCAGGTCATGGCCCGGCGCAACGCGTCGGTGCGACTGCTGGGCACGCGCCCCGAGAAGTTCTCCCTCTGCGAGCGCTGGGGGATCAAGCACCGCCACGCGGGCGAGGTGGGCAAGCGCCAGGACCAGGACGTGGTCGTGGATTGCACCGGCAGCGCCGCCGGGCTGGGCCTGGCCCTGTCCCTGGTGCGCCCCCGGGGCAAGGTCCTGATCAAGAGCGCGCCGGCGCCCGTGCCCGCGTCGGCGCTGCCGCCCGGCGAACCCGGGGCGGACCTCTCGCCCGCCGTCGTCAACGAGATCGAGATCATCGGCAGCCGCTGCGGGCGCCTGGGGGAGGGGCTGAACGCCATCGCGCAGGGCGAGATCGACGTGCTCGCGCTGGTGAGCGCGAGGATGCGCCTGGCCGACGCGGCGGAAGCGCTGCGGGCCGCGGCGTCGCCGGCGAGCGTGAAGGTCGTGATGGAGTCGTGAGGGGCGATGCCGCGCCGCGGCTAGCGCGACAGCACGTTGTACTTGACGATGCACCAGATCGCCGCCAGCCCGTCCTTGAATCCGATCTTCTTGCCCTCCGAGTAGTCGCGACCGGCGTAGGAGACGCCGACCTGGAAGATGCGGGCCTTGCGCGTGGCGTTGTCGGCGGCGGGGAGCCTCATCCGCGCCACCTTGGCCACGATCTCGGGCTCGACCCCGAAGCGTTGCTCCTGCAGGGCCAGGCGTTCGGCCACCGCGCGCGTGAACGCCTTCAGCCCGCACTCCATGTCCGTCAGGTCCAGGTTGCTCAGCAGGTTGCTCAGGCGCGTCAGGAACCGATTCGCGCTCGTGTGCCACAGGGGCTGGGCGTGGCGCACGGCGGCGGTGTAGCGCGAGCCGATCACCGCGTCGGCCTTGCCCTCCATGATCGGCGCCACCAGGGCCGCGTGGTCCGCAGGGTCATACTCCAGGTCCGCGTCGTGGATCAGCACCACGTCGGCGGGGGGCTTGACGCCCTCGGGGCGGATGGCCGTCTCGATGCCCGTTCTCAGGGCGGCGCCCTTGCCCGCGTTGTGCACGTGGTAGAGCACCACGACGCCCGGGAGGTTTCGGGCGGCCAGTTGGCGCAGCACGTCGGTCGTCCCGTCGGTGGAGCCGTCGTCGACGAGGATGATCCGCCGGTCGCAATGGTCGGGCAGGCGGGCGTCCCACACCCGCTCGAACACCCTCATGAGCAGGCGGGCCTCGTTGTACACGGGCATGATGACGGCGACTCGCACGAGGCCCAAGGATAGCAGAAAGGGGCGCCGCGGGCTCTTGATGGGAGGGTGCCCGCGCCCGGGCTCAGAGCCGCTGCCTGATCGCGTCGAGGATCTCGATGCTCTTCTTCTCGCTCCCCAGCAGGCCCACCCGAACGCGGATCTCGGTCGTGGAGTCGGTGATCCGCTTGAGCGAAACCGTCACCTTCGTGTCATCGGCCATCTTCGCCTTGCCCTCGCCCACCAGCATGTCGCTCTTCACCTCCACGCCGGAGAACTGCAGGTCCTCCAGCCCGCGGCGCGTCGCCTTCGCCGCCGCGGCCACGGGCACGTCCAGCGTGCTCTTGAGCTCGCCCGTCACGTAGGCGTAGGTGCCCGCGCCGGCCGCCGCCCCCACGACCACCGCCGCGCACCCGGGGAGCAGGCAGGCGGCCGCGATGACCCAGAAAGACACCCGGTTGCGCATGGCGCACCTCCTTGCCGAGATCGTACTCGCTCGGGCCGCTCCCGGGCCCCGCAGGGGCTGATAACGCGGACCCAATGGGGTGCAAACGTGCCATGGCGCCGCCTCGATCCGTCCGCCGCGCCGGGCCGGCGAACCTCCCGGGCCCGACGGTCGATGTTCATGGCGAATGTCCCTCTCCGGAAAACCGAGTCCGAACAGGGTCCTGGCCCGCGCGCGCGGCGGGAGCGCCGCCGTTGCAGTCCTCGTGCTGCTCGTCGTGCTCCAGCTCGTGGTGCTGGGCGTGGCCTGGGGCGGGGCACGCGACCAGGGCGCGAGCGTGGACCGCGTGGACGCCGCCCGGGCGTACTACGCCACCGAGGGCGTCGCCAACATGGCGATGCGGGAGGTCTTCAACAACGCCGACGAGGACGGCGACGGGGGCGTGGGGACGATCTCCAACGACTCCGTGCCCGGCACCGATCCCGCGGTCTCCCTCGGGCAGGCGAGCTGCGCGTCCAGCGTCTCGGGGGGCACCACCACCTACACCGTCAACGGGCGCAGCGGGGGCGCGATCAAGCGGATCCAGTTCGCGGCCTCCACAGGCGCAAACCCGAAGGTCGTTTTCGCCGACAGCGTCAACCAGCACAAGTACGTGACGGGCAAGTCCGGGACGACGTGGACCACGCCGGCCGTGGCCGACTCGCACACGGACGTCACCAGGTGGGTGGTCCTGCGCGACTGCCCCACGCGCAGCGAGTTCGCCATGGGCGGGCTGGACACGTCCAGCGGCCTGCGCGTCGCCTTCTGGTCCGGCGGCTCGTTCGGCGCGGCCACCACCGTAACGACCAACACCGGCACGAACGCCACCCGGGCCTTCGACCTGTCGTACGAGCAGGCGTCGGGAGACCTGCTCGCGGCCTGTTGGGACGCGGCCAGCAACGCCGTGCATTTTCGAACGGCGTCGGGCAGCACCCTCTCGCCGCAGAGCACGCTGACTCTCCCCTCCACGGCCCAGGTCAATTGGATCAGCCTCGTGCCCAAGCCCGCCAGCGATGAGGTGATGCTCCTGGCCCTGAACTCCGGCAACGTCCTCTACGCCTGCGTGTGGAGCGGCTCGGCCTGGGGGAGCGTCACGACCATCACTTCCGGCGCTGCCTCCGCTTCGTACGAGTGCTTCGCCGGAGCCTACGAGCGCGTGTCGGGGCGGTTCCTGCTGGTCTACGGCGAGTCCACCAACGCCTACGCCACCTACCGCACCTACACGGGCGCGGGGGGATGGTCGGGCACCGCCAGCACGCCGACCATCGGCAGCAACGGGATCTACTGGGTCCGCCTGGCCCCGCGCCCGGGAACCGACGAGGTCCTCATGGGCACCATGGACAACCCGGGCAACGCGCACGGCGCCCACTGGAGCGGGTCGGCCTGGGGCGGCGTGGTGAGCACCGGAACCCACCTCTGGGCCGGGGCCCGATCCATGGACGTCGTCTACGACGCCGCCGGCGGCATCGGCATGTTCGCCTACGACATCGGCGATACCTACCTGCGCTATCGCACCTGGACCGGCTCGGCCTTCAGCGCCCAGCTCACCGGGCCCGACGTCGTCGAGTGGCTGCTCTTCATCCAGCTCCGCCCGGCGCCCACGGGCGGGAGGATTCACGGCCTGGTGACGGGGTATTCCAACGGGCTGTACCTGTTCGAGTGGGATGGGGCCGCGTTCGGCGCGTCTGCCCAGGTGAGCACGAACCTCCAGGGCGGGTACGCCAGTTGGGAGGCGGCGATGGTGGGCGTGCCCGCGGCGGGGAGCGCCAGCGTCCAAACCTGGCGGACGCCCGCGCCGCAGTAGGCGCGGCCCGCCACGGCGCCACGGGCTACTCCTCGTCGCTCTCGCGGAGCCTCGCTACCACGCTGAAGTCCTCCAGGGTGGTTGTGTCCTGCGTGATCTTCTCGACGCCCGCGGCCACGTCGCGCCGTGCTCACGCGCTTCGCTTAAACGCGAGCAACGAACGGTCGAGCACGAGCCGCTGGGTTGGCGTGTCGGTCTCGATCGTGAATCGCTGGTCGCTGAAGTCGTTGCAGAGGGCTTCGGCGACACCCGAGAGGATCACGTTGAAGAAGCTCGAGGAGGTCCCACGCACGCCCGCCACGGTGAGCACGACACACCCGCCTGCGCGAAGGTGCTTCGACAACTCGACGGCGATGCGGCCAGCACTCTCGACCACCGGTCGAGACTCGTCAATGAAATCTCGCGCGTGTACTTTCACGGCATCCTTGGCGATCATGCGGCACCCATCGCGCCCACCGGCAGCGCAAAGAATACCGCCGTTCCCGGGAAGACGCAACCCATGGTATGCGTTGTCGGACGTACCCCCGGATGCACCTCTGCGAACGCGTTGCCGGTGAACATGGCGATGCGACCACCCGACGACCCACACAGCCCGAAGAGGTTGCTCACGCCGAGCCCCTGATTATTCGGCCTGGAGCGAGACGAGTAGCCGCCCTCGATGACTCGATTAAGGGCCTCCAGCGACGAGCCAACCTCGGGGTACTTGGCCCCCAGCTTCACCGCGATTCCGACCCCGCGATCCACGATCCCCACGCGGATCTCCCGGCGTTGGGCCATATACCGGGCGGACATCACGCCGCCGATGGGAGATTCGGCATGGTCAACGACGTTCTGGATCACTTCTTGGACGCACGTTCGAATCTGGTCCTCGCGATCGGGATCGAGCGTTGTGTGTCGGTTCAAGAGCCCAATGATCCTGTTCGACCGATCCCAGCTCGCGGTTTCAAACTTCTCCAGCGGAATAGTCTCGCACTCCGGGTGGTCTGGCAGCGGTGCCGGGCCTTGGCGCAGGAGATGGGCCATCCCTGAGAACATGCAATACGCGCCCAGGGCGCCGGGCTCTTTCGGAAGCACGATCCTGGGTGCCTGCCCGATGCGGCGCCCCTCCAGGAATGCGGCCGCGATCGCGCTCACGGCCCAAGGCCCGAAGTAGTTCACCTCCCCGCACCGCAGCTGCCACTTCCTTGTGGTTCGCTCGCCATGGATCGGGCCGAGCGCGACAAGCAGGGCCTGCATGTCCCGTGAATCGTCGTCGATGTTCCCCTGTAACCGCACAATCATGGGCGCACTTCGTTGGTTCTTGTCGGCGGCGGGCATCTGCCTCCGGCCTACTCCTCGTCGCTCTCGCGGAGCCTCGCTACCACGCTGAAGTCCTCCAGGGTGGTTGTGTCCTGCGTGATCTTCTCGACGCCCGCGGCCACGTCACGGAGCAGGCGACGCATGATCTTCCCGCTGCGGGTCTTGGGGAGCATGTCCGTGAAGCGCACCTGGTCGGGCTTGGCCAGGGCGCCCACCTCGTGGGCCACGTGGGCGCACAGCTCGTTCTTGAGCACGGCGTCGGGCTCGCGGTCGTGGGCCCGCAGCCAGTGCGTCTTAAGGCTCACGAACGCGCAGATCGCGTTGCCCTTGATAGGGTGGGGCACGCCCACCACCGCCGCCTCCGCCACCGAGGGGTGGCTCACCAGTGCGCTCTCCACCTCCATCGTCCCCAGCAGGTGCCCGCTGACCTTGATCACGTCGTCGATGCGCCCCTGGATCCAGAAGTACCCCTCCTCGTCGCGGCGCGCCCCGTCGGCCGAGAAGTAGTACGGCTCGCCCGTGGCGGGGTTCTTCACGCGACCCCAGTAGTTGCTCACGAACCGCTCGCGGTTGCCGTACACCCCGCGGAGCATGCCGGGCCAGGGCTTGCGGATCACGAACAGCCCGCCCTTGTTGGGCCCGAGCTCCTCGCCGGCCTCGTTGACGATGGCCGCGTCGATGCCGAGCATGGGCAGGGTGCACGACCCGGGCTTGGTGGTGATGGCGCCGGGCAGGGGCGTGACGACGTGCCCGCCGGTCTCGGTCTGCCAGTAGGTGTCGACGATGGGGCAGCGCCCCAGGCCGATGTGCAGGTGGTACCACATCCACGCCTCGGGGTTGATGGGCTCGCCCACGGTGCCCAGGATCTTCAGGCTGGACATGTCGTGGCGGGCGGGCAGGTCATCGCCCCACTTCATGAACGTGCGGATGGCGGTTGGCGCGGTGTAGAACTGCGTGACGCGGTGGCGCTCGATGATGTCCCAGAAGCGGTCGTTGGCCGGGAAGTTGGGCGCCCCCTCGTACATCAGCGTGGGCACGCGGCACATCATCGGCCCGTAGAGCACGTAGCTGTGCCCGGTGATCCACCCGATGTCCGCGCTGCACCAGAAGAGCTGCCCCGCGTCGGGCAGGGCGTTGAACGTCAGGCGCATCGTCATCTGCACGTGCGCCAGGTACCCCGCGGTGGTGTGCAGGATCCCCTTGGGCTTGCCCGTCGAGCCCGACGTGTACAGCAGGAAGAGCATGTCCTCGCTCTCCATCTGCTCGCACGGGCACGCGGGCGAGGACCGGGCGAGCAGGTCGTGGTACCAGTGGAAGCGGGTCTCGCCCCGGCGCCTGGCCCCGGTCTTGAACCGCTGGCTCGGCGGCTCGTGGGCCGTGCGCTTCACCACCGCCACGTGGTTGATGATGTGCCCCTTGCCCACCAGCAGGTCCAGCGCCTCCTCGACGTTCTTCTGCAGGGGCACCACGTCGCCGCGGCGCCAGCCCCCGTCGGCCGTGATGATGACCTTGCTGTCCGCATCCATGGCCCGTTCCATGATCGCGTGGGGCGCGAAGCCGCCGAAGATCACGCTGTGGGCCGCCCCGATGCGGGCGCACGCCAGCACCGCCACCGCCAGCTCGGGGATCATGGGCATGTAGATCGTCACCACGTCGCCCTTCTTGACCCCCAGCCCCTTGAGCGCGTTGGCGAAGCGCCCCGTCTCCAGCAGCAGCTCGCGGTACGTCAGGCGCCGGATCTCCGGCTCCTCGGCGTACTTGCTCCCCGGGGCGCTGTGGCTGGTGCGCGGGGCGACGGGCTCGCCCTCCCACACCAGGGCCACCTGCTCGCCAAAGCCGCCCAGCACGTGGCGGTCCAGGCACTGGTAACACGCGTTGAGCTTGCCGCCGGGGAACCAGCGGGCGTCGGGCGGGTTCCAGTCCAGCACCCGGTCGAAGGGGCGGAACCAGTCCAGCCGCGAGGCTTCCTCGCCCCAGAAGGCGTCGGGCTCCTCCACCGACCTCTTGTGCAGCGCCAGGTACTCGCCCGGCGTTCCCACGTGCCAGAGGGGCAGGCCCAGCATCGGCGCCGCAACGGGCGCGAATCGCCGGGTCTCGTTGAGGGCGCTGTCGATCGTGGCGGGGGTGGTGGAGGCGTGGGGGTCGGCCATGGGCGATCCTCGTTGGGAATTCGGCCCACAGTCTAATGGCCAAGGCCCCCCGGTCAATGGCACCGGGGGGCCTCGCAGGAAGCTCGCGCTGCGCCCGACGCGCTTAGTTCGGGACCGCGTTGGCGGTGGCTCGGGCCCGCGGGGCGTGGGGGCCGAACAGGGCGCCGGGACGCGGGGTGTTCGTTGCCGCGCTGGCCCCGACCGCCTGACCACCCTTGCCGGCCCCGATCAGGGCCGGGGTGATTTGGTTGGTCGCGCCGGGTTGGCTGGCTCCCGAGGCGTGGCGGGCCGGCGGGTCCGCGGGCACGCGCTCGTCCGCCTGGGGGGCTTGGGCGCACCGGCTCGAGCCGCTCGACAGGCTCATCCCGTGGGGGAGGTTGATGGCGTTGGGACGCGGGGATGGGCAGGGCCCGAGCCGGGGCCGCTCGGACCGGGCATCGTCCGACAGGCGGCGTCCCGCGGCCTGGCGCGCGCTCGCCGGGGCTTCGCTGGAGGTGGACATGCAGACCTTCATGAACCGCGGGCGAGCCAGGTCGGCGTGACGAAAGCCCGGGTCCTTGGGCGCCCGCGCGGTCCGCGGCGCGTCGCCCGCGGCCTGGATCTGGCTCGTGGATGTGGCCTCGCGGACGACTGGGGCGCTCTTGGGAGCGTCGGCCAGGGCCGGGCCCGCGAGGGCCATGAGGATCAGGGCGGTGCATCGGCGGTTCGTCATCGGTGGGTCCTCCTGCTCATGGAGAAGTTCCAATACCCGGAACGGTCGCGAACCGAGATCCGCCGTTGCGCCCGGGGAACACGGGGAAGATGTGCTGCGTGGGGAGATCGCGACGGGGACGCGGCCTGCCCATGTCCGGTAAGCGGGCGCCCGCGGGCCTCGGGAGCGGCGGGCGCCCGGGTTTCGCCTACGGTTGCGCATGTCCTCGGGGCACTCGCCTGAATCCCCCGCTCCCGCAGACCCGCCTCCGGGGGCCCGCGCCCCGGCGCGGACGACGGGCGACAGCCCCGGCAAGCCGCTCATGCACTCGCTCGGGCAGTTCTTCGGGCACGTCTGGAAGGGGATCACCCATGACCCCCATCACCCCCGCGCCGCCCGCGTCGTCCATCGCGAGACCCAGCACGAGCAGCGCGACACGCCCCAGGGCAAGGTCGTGCTGCGACGCACCATCATCGAGGAGGTCGTGCTCGACGGCGAGCCGGAGGGCAAGAAAGCCGGTGAGCAGGCGGACCGGTAAACAGAAGACCGGGACGATTGTCCCGCTCTCTGCCGCTCCTGCTCCCCGCTTGCCCTGCGCTGGTGCTCCCACTCCCCGCGCCCGTCGCTGGAAGCGGTGAATCCCGGTTCTAGAACTTCACCTGCAACTGAACGCGCAGGTCGACCTCGCCGGGCTTGCTGCTGCCCAGCAGGGCCGTGGTCGTGTCGCCCGCGCCCGGGTCGATGAGCCCGTCGGTGCGGTTGAGGGCCCAGACCAGGTCGGCGCTCAGGCGGGCCGCGTGGCTCTCGGGCACCAGGAAGTAGTTCACGCCCAGGGTCGCGAAGTTCAGGGTTCGCGCCGCCCCGGCGACGCGCAGGCTGTCGGCGTCGAGGCGCAGGGCGTCGAAGCGCCCAAAGACCTCCAGGCGATCGGTCACGAAGCACCCTCCCTGGACCAGGAGCCCCAGATCATCGCGCGCCGCGGCCGCGTCGGGGTCGAGGTGGTTGGCGAAGAACGCGAAGGTGAAGTTCCAGCCCGAACCCTGGACGCTGGCGTCGACGGTGACGCGGAACTCGCTGCCCTCGGGCGCGGGCGAGGGGCTGGCGCCGGTGCTTCCGGAGGTCTGCCAGGCCAGGGCCGCGCCCACCAGTCCCGCGTACGAGGGCGTGCTGCGCCAGCTGGAATGGCGATCGAATCGCTCCCAATCGCTGCCGGCGAACATCCACTCGGCCCGGGCGTGCAGGGCCACGTCGCCCTCGGCGTCCGAGTCGAACGGGGTGTTCGCCGAGCCTTGCGCCCCGGCGCCGCCGAGCCCATCGGTGATCCCGGCGAAGAAGCGCACCGTCTGGGAGGCGTGCGACGCCTCGATCCCTTGCGCGGAGCCCGCGTCGAAAAACCGCCCGGCCTGCGACCGCTCAACCGCCAGGCCGAACTCCCAGTCCACGGCATGCTCGCGGGTCAGGCGGGGGCGCAACTGCCCGAACTCGACCCCCCAGCCTTCTTCGTTCACCCATCCGAGGGTCGCCTCCAGAAGCTCGGCCATCCCAAGGCTGTCGAATCCCGCCTCGACGCGGTAGCGCAGGTCCGGGCTGGCGATGGCGCCGTGGGCGCGCGCGATGACGTGCTGGACCTGGAATCCGCTGGTGAATCGCTGCTCCCGGATCAGGGGCGCCTCGACCCGGCGCAGGCTGGCCAGGTATCGGACCTGGGCGATGCCCCCAAAGTGGAAGGTGTTGTCGCCCGCCGCGTCGGAAAGGAAGAACTCGTCGCGGTAGCCCCCCAGCCCGCCGGGGTCGCGGTGGCTGGCCCGGGCCAGGGCGTCGGCGGCGGTCTCGGCGGCCTGGGCGCGGGCTCGCTCCAGGACCGCGTTCTGGCCCGCGGCCAGGGCGGAGATCGTCATGAGGCAGAGCAACGCGAGGGCGGTACGCATGGGCTTCCTTGGTCTTCCCGCGGCGGGAGGGTCAGTGTAACGGTTCGAACACCCGCCGGGCGGGCTTCCCCAGCCCGGGATTTTGCGCAACCTGAACCTCGGGCTTTCCCGAGTTGGGTACTGTGCAACGCCCGGCACAGGCACGAACCGCGCTCGAGACGTAACGTCATCTTGCGAAAGGACTTGAGATGTCCGGCATGAGCCACATCCTGATCGTGGAGGACGAAAGGGACCTGGCCGACATGGTGGCGTTCAACCTGCGCAAGGCCGGTTACCTGGCCAGCACGGTCAACGGCGGGCGCGAGGCCCTGGCGGCGGTGCGCAAGGCCCGTCCCGACCTGATCCTCCTCGACCTGATGCTGCCCGAAGTCTCGGGGACGGAAATCGCCCAACGCCTGCGGGCTGATCCTTCGACGGCGTCGATCCCGATCATCATGGTGACGGCGAGGACGAGCGAGGCCGACCAGGTGCAGGGGCTGGGGCTGGGGGCGGACGACTACGTGACCAAGCCCTTCTCGACGAAGGTGCTGCTGGCGCGGGTGGCGGCGGTGCTGCGCCGGGCCGGGGCGGCGGCCCAGGAGCCGGGCCTGCTGCGCCTGGGCCCGGTGGAGATCGACGTCGAGTCGCACGAGGCCCGATGCGACGGGGCGCCGATGAAGCTGACGCTGACGGAGTTCCGGATCCTGCAGTCCCTGGTGCAGGCCGGCGGGCGGGTCCTGGCTCGCGGGGAGCTGATGGCCAAGGCGATGGGCCCGGGGATCAGCGTGACGGAACGCACGATCGACGTGCACGTGACCTCGATCCGCAAGAAGCTGGGAGAGCACGCGGGGCTGGTGCTGACGGTGCGCGGCGTGGGCTACCGCGTCGGCGAGGAGGCCGACGCCGCCCGGGCGCGCTGAGCGCGCCGTCGGGTCGGAGGTACGATCCCGCGCGTGCGAGGCGTTGAATCCAACTCGGGGCGGCTGGCGTGGACGCTCATCCTGCTGTGGACCTGCACGGGCGTGCTGTGGGTGATGGCGGCCCGCGGCGCCAGCGCCGCGTGGATGCACGGCGCGATCGTGGCCCTGGCCCTGGTCGCCACGGGGGCGCTGGTGCTGCGCGAACGCTCGGTGGGCGGGGCCCAACGTGCCGCGGCCGAGCTCTCGGGGCGCCTGGGCGTGGAGATGGCCTCGCACGCCCGGGCCCAGCGTGAGGGCGGGCGCCTGCGGGCGATCCTCGACGCCGTGCCCGAGGGCGTGCTGCTGATCGACGACCAGGGGCGCGTGTCGGCGGCGAATCTGGCGGCCGAGGGGCTGGGCGGGGCGCGCGCGGGCTCGCCGGTGGGTCGTGGGATCGACGAGGTCTTCACGCACGCCGAGGTGCTGGCCCTGTACGCGCGGGCGCGCCAGGGCGAGGACGGGAGCGTGCAGGCGCGGGTGCGGCACGGGGACGCTACGCGCGTCCACGAGGTCAGCGCCCGGGCCATCGACGGGGGCGTCGTCCTCGTGGTCCGCGACGTCACCGCGCTCGCCCAGGCCGGGCAGCTCAAGAGCGACTTCGCGGCCAACGCGTCGCACGAGCTGCGCACGCCCCTGGCGGCCATCCGGCTGGCGGGGGAGACGCTGCGCGAGGGCCCCGACGAGGCGATGGGTCGGCGCCTGGTGGGCGTGGTGCTGGCGAACACGCAGCGTCTGGAAGAGCTGGTGCGCGACCTGCTGGACCTCTCGCGCGTGGAGGGGGCCGAGGCGCCCACGCGCCGCGACGAGATCGAGCTGGGACCGCTGCTGGCGCGCGTGGGGGCGCTGTTCGCGGGCGTGTGCGAGGAGCGGGGGCTGGAGATCGCGCCCGAAGTCGATGAGGCGTGCGCGAGGATCGGGTGCGACGCCCGCCTCCTGGAGCTGGTGCTCACCAACCTCGTGGACAACGCGACCAAGTTCGCCCACGATGGCACGACGATCCGCGTCCTGGCCGGGCCCACCCCCGAGGTCCCCACATCGCTGCGCGTGCGAGTGATCGACCGCGGGACGGGGATCCCCGTGGCCCAGCAGCAGCGGATCTTCGAGCGGTTCTACCAGGTCGACGACGCCCGCAGCGAGGGGCGCGCCCGGCGAGGGACCGGGCTGGGCCTGGCCATCGTCAAGCACGCCGTGCGGAGGATGCGCGGGACCGTGGGCGTGGAATCGGTCTGGGGGCAGGGGACGACGATGATCGTGGACCTGCCCGGGGCGCTGGGGGGCGCGGCGGCGGAGCCCGGGGGCGTGTAGGCTGTGGGTGCGGCGCGGCCCCGGTGGGGCGCGCCGGCTCGGGGCCCACGCATGGAAGTCCTCATACTGCTGGTCCTGGTGGCGTTCAACGGGGTGCTGACCGCCACGGAGATCGCGGTGGTCTCGTCGCGCAAGGTCCGCCTGGAGCAGCTGGCCCAGCGCGGAGCCCGGGGCGCGGGGGCGGCGCTGCTGCTGGCCAACGACCCCACGCGCCTGCTGGCCACGGTGCAGATCGGGATCACCCTCATCGGGATCATCTCGGGGGCGCTGGGCGAGGCGTCCCTGGCCGCGTCCATTCGCCATCGCCTGGAGGGGTACGAGCCCCTGGCGCGGTACGCGCACGCGATCGCCGCGACGGCGATGGTGCTGACGGTGGGCTTCGCGTCCACGCTCCTGGGCGAGCTCCTCCCCAAGCGCCTGGCCCTGATCAGCCCCGAGGGGACGGCGTCGCTGCTGGCGGGCCCCATGACCTGGCTGGCGCGCCTGGCCACGCCCGTGGTGGGGGTGCTGAGGTTCAGCTGCGACCTGCTGCTCAAGGTCCTGCGGATCCGCGCCCCCGAGGACGTGGTCAGCGAGGAGGAGGTCAAGGGCATGATCGCCAAGGGCACGCAGGCGGGCGTGTTCCTGGCCAGCGAGCAGCGCCTCGTGGAGCGCGTCTTCCAGTTCGGGGACCTGCGCGTCAAGGCCCTGATGGTGCCCCGCAGCGACATCGACTGGATCGACGCGTCGAGCCCGATCTCGCGGGTGCGGACGATCGTGGCCGCCAGCCCCCACTCGCACTTTCTGGTCTGCGAGGGGAGCCTGGACAAGGTGGTGGGGGTGGTGCACGTCAAGGACCTGATCAAGTTCGGGATGATCTCGGGCGAGGACGTGCCCGTGGGCGACCTGGCCCGCAAGCCGCTGTTCGTGCCCGAGGCCACCAAGGCCATCAAGGCCCTCGAGGTGTTCCGCAGCACGGGGCAGCACTTCGCGGTGGTCGTGGACGAGTTCGGGGGGACCGAGGGGCTGCTGTCCCTCAACGACCTGGTGGGGGCGATCGTGGGCGAGATCGACAGCGCGGGGGTCGTGCCCCGGGCCACCGCGGTGCGACGCGAGGATGGGACCTGGCTCATCGACGGGTCCATGCCCGTGCCCGAGCTGCGCGGGACCCTCGCCCTGCAGCCCGAGGCGTTCGCCCAATACAGCGCCGTGGAGACGACCGGTGGGCTGGTGACGGCCCTGCTGGGGCGCGTCCCGCGCGAGGGAGATGTGGCCCAGGAAGGGGGAGTGCGCTTCGAGGTGATAGACATGGACGGGCGGCGCGTGGACAAGGTGCTGGCCAGCCGCATCGATTACCCGGTGGACGAGGCGAACCATGAATCCTGAACGACGCCGGATGTTGGGAGCGTTGCTGGGGGCCGCCTCGGCCCAGGCCCTGGGCGGTGCGCTGCGGGCGCAGCCGATCCGCTGGCCGCGCGAGGCGCAGCCGGCGCCCCCGGGGCCGACCCCCGGGCCGACCACGGGGAATCCGGGGAATCCGGGGAGTCCGGGCGTGCAGGCGTGGCGGTTGCTTGACGAGGGGGCGGTGGAGCGGTTGGGCCCGCCGGGCCCGCCGCGCGAGTTCCGCGGGCTGTGGGTGGCCAGCGTCGACAACATCGACTGGCCCAGCCGGCGCGGGCTGCCCGCGGTCGTGCAGCAGCGGGAGATCCAGGCGATCGTGGACCTGGCGGCGGGGTTGAATCTGAACGCGATCGTGCTGCAGGTGCGTCCGGCGTGCGACGCGCTGTACCTGTCCACGTTCGAGCCCTGGAGCGAGTTCCTGACGGGGCAATCGGGCCAGGCGCCCGATGTTCCCTACGACCCGCTGGCGATGTGGGTGCGTGCCGCCCACGCCAAGGGCATCCAGCTCCACGCGTGGATCAACCCGTTCCGGGCGCGGCACCCCAAGTCGCGCAAGCCCGATGCGCCCTCGCACGTTTCCCGGGCGCGCCCGGAGTTGGTGCGTGCGTACGGGGATTACCTCTGGCTGGACCCGGGCGACCCGCGGGTGCACGACCTGACCCTGGGGGTCGTGCGCGACCTGCTGACGCGCTACGACCTGGACGCCCTGCACATCGACGACTACTTCTACCCCTACCCGATCCCCAAGGTGGAGTTCGACGACGCCGCGACCTACGGGCGGTACCAGCAGGGCGGGGGGAAGTTGGCGCGCGACGATTGGCGGCGCGACAACGTCGATCGCTTCGTGGAGCGGCTGCACCGCGAGGTGCACGCCACGCGCCCGCAGGCGATGCTGGGGATCAGCCCCTTTGGGATCTGGCGTCCGGGTCACCCCGCGGGCGTCAAGTCGATGGACCCGTACGTCAAGATCCACGCCGACGCGCGCAAGTGGCTGCAGGAAGGGTGGGTGGACTACTTCGCGCCCCAGCTCTACTGGCCCATGGCCAGCAAGGAGCAGCCCTTCGAGCCCATCATGGACTGGTGGATCGCCCAGAACACCAAGGGGCGGCACGTGTGGCCCGGGCTGTACATGAGCAAGGTCGGGGCCAAGGAGGGCAAGCCCTGGCCCCTCGACGAGATCGTGCGCCAGGTGCAGTCCACGCGCACGCGCCCCGGCGCCCGCGGGCACGTGCTGTTCAGCGCCGTGGCCCTGGTCGAGGACCGCCAGGGGCTGCGCGGGGCGATGCGCGCGATCAACCACGTCCCGACCCTCGTCCCTTCCTCGCCCTGGATTGGCGCGATGGCGCCGCTCACGCCGACGGCGTCGGGCGTTTCGCTGGGCGGGAGCGCGGGCAGGCCGGGGACCGTGGGCATCTCCATGGGCCCGGGCGATCCGCGCGGGAGTTTCCGCTGGGTGGTGGGCAAGCTCTACGGCGAGCGCTGGGAGTTCGACATTGTGCCCGGGGCGGTCCAGCGCGTGGAGGCCCCGGCGGTGCTGACGCCCGAGCGAGCCGGGCCGCAGATCCTGTCGCACGTGGCGGTCTGGGCCAGCGACCGCCTGGGGAACCTGAGCCGCCCGGTGGTGCTGGCGCCCTAGGGGGGCGGCGCCGCCCCGGCGTGTTAGCGGACGGGGCCACGACCAGCCCTTGCGATCGGCACGCGCGGCGCGCATGGCTCGACCCGGGGTGGACCGGTGACGGGCGGAGCCCGCGGATGAAGCGGGCGTGCGGACGGTCCGACCCCAGAGCTCATGGCGTGGTCGTTCGGGTTCAAGTCGCGGCCCCAGCCGACGCGGGTGAAATTCCCTCGCGCGCACGAGCGTGTCCTTCCCCAGGGCATGAGCTGCCAGCTGGGGCTGGTCCTGGACGTGTCGGCCGGGGGGATGCGCGTGCGCTGCGTGGAGTGCCCGAAATTCGACCGCGGGGCGATGGTGCACTTCTCCGTCCGCGGGCAGCGCCAACAGATGGCGCTGCGTGGACAGATCGTGTGGATCCGGCGCACGGCGTGGAAGCAATTCGAGGTGGGCGTGCGGTGGACGGAGCTGCCCGAGGCGCACTGCCGAGTCCTGCTCGAGCTCGCACGCTACGGGTTTGTCGAGGTCGCGACGACGCCCAGCTGGAGCGCCGGCGCGACGAGCGCGACCGGGGGCGGCGCCAAGGGCGCCGCGGGATCGCCCGCGGCGGGGGCCCAACCCCAGCAGCCCCCGAGTTCCGCGGGCTCGCCCGAATCCCAGGAGGCGGCGGACGGGCGGGATCCCCCGGCGCAGGTCGAGGATCTGTACAGAATTCTGGGGGTGGATCGGAACGCCACGCAGGACCGGATCTCGGCGGCGTATCGCGCGATGGCGCGGCTGCTGCACCCGGATGTGGCCCGGCACGAGGGCGCGGACAAGCAATTCGCGGCGGCGTCGAAGGCGTACTCGGTGTTGCGCGACGGCGACGCGCGCAAAAGGTATGACGCACTCCTGTTTCGCTCATCTCAGAGCGCGCGATCGGCCTGAGAACATTGGCGCAATCTTCGGGGAAGTACCCATGCACGCGGGCTACCAACGAAGTGTCGAAACACGCGCGGGTACTTCTGCGAACTACTAGTGTCTCCTTGATCGAGGGCGCTGCACTCGGGCAAGGGTCGGGGGGACGCAGCGGGGAGGGGTTCGATGAAACGCCAGAATCGCCAGGACGAGCAGGTGAATCCGGTGCGGCTGTTCGACGCGGCGGACGCGGTGATCCACGCGATCCGCGAGTACGAGCGCGTCAGCGGCGGGCCTTGCCCGTATCCGCCGGAGTTGCTGGGCTCGCCCGAGCAGCCGGCGGTGCTCAAGGAGTTCACGCGCCACGAGATCGAAGAGGCCACGTCGGTGCTGGTGCGGATGGGGTTCATCGTGGTCCCCCGCACGCCGCACTGACGCCTCGCCGCTCGCGCGGGGGCCGATCCGCCGGGCCCCCGAACGCGGCCTGAGGGGCGCGGCGTCGGAGGGGACGCCGCGCTCGCCGAACTCTGACAGGCCGCACGACGACCGCTCGTCTCGGGAGGCGAGCGGTTGTTGGTTTTTGGGGGCCGGGGGCGCGGGGTCGGGGCGAACGCCCGGGCCCGGTCCGCGTATTGTTCTTCGCCCCGCCACCCCCGGGGCGGACACGAATTCCAGGCCAGGGGGGTTGGCCGGTGGTGGAGGGGTTCGAGGCGGAAGTCGCGGGCGGGCGGGTTGCGGGCGGGGGCGTGTCCTTCGCGAGCGGCTCGGCAACTCGTCGGCGTGCTGACGCTGATGGACCCCAGTGGAGGTTCTCATGGCCAACGGGAAGTGGACGAAGAAGGAACTGCTCAGCAAGCCGATCCAGCACATCGACATCACGAAGTTCGACGCGCGGGGCGTGATCGACTCGTACCGCTCGATGGCGTAC
>JBGAOG010000109.1:0-9583 GCA_044221985.1 Phycisphaerales bacterium | reverse complement strand
CGGCAGCACGCCCGCCGGGACCTTCGTCGAACGCACCACCAGCACGGCGGGCTCGACCTCCGCCAGCCTCGCCCCGAGCCTCTCCGTGCCCACGCCCGGCTCGTAGCGCACCACGCAGCCCAGCGCCCGGATGCCCTCAACCCCCGCCGGCTCGAACTTGTCCGCGACCAGTACCTTCACGAGTGGACTCCTGTGATTGTTGTCTCGCGCCAGGCGAGTGCTGACAGTACCGCGCCCGCGGGCGCGGGGCGCACTCGCCACGCCTCGGACCGCCCAGGGCGGGGACCGCCCGAGCGTGGTCGGGTCAGCGGAAATCCGGCTCGGCGGCCTTGACGTCGATGCCGCGCAGCCCGCCACGCGTGTACCGGTAGTAACCCGTCACCTGGTCGCTCCCGGTGCGCGAGCCGTTGCGCAGCGGGGCCTCCCAGTCCTGCGGGTTCTCGTAGGAGTAGGTGAACGGGGTCGGGGTGGCCGTCGCCTCCGGGTTCCATCCGGGGTTGACGTCCTGCCCCTGACGCTGGGGCCCGAAGGGAAGGACCTGCCCGGTCAGCACCGGCGTGCCCACCTTGTGGATGGCCACGTGCCCGTCGAAGAAGAGCAGCGGCTGGCGGGCCTCGGGATAGACGCAGTACCAGGAGCGCTTGCCGAAGTGCCTGGCCTCGTAGTCGTACATGACGACCTTGCTGCCGGGGCTCTGGACCTCGCCCAGCTTGCGCTTGCCCACCACGTTGGGGTTGTTGATTCCCCAGTAGGTCATGTGCGAGTCGAAGTTGCGGATCGAGGACGTCCCCTTGTCCGTCGACATGGCCGCGGGCACGAAGTTATAGCTGGCGCTGAAGAACCAGCGCCGCTGCATCGGGTTGGTGTCGGAGCCCGCGGGCTGGGGGCGAACCTGCCCGTTGACGAACGCGCTCCAGCCGCTGCGGGTCCAGCGCAGGCGATTGGAGTCCTCGGGACAGATGGTCACCTTGAAGGGCGCGGGCCAGTCCTGATCCTCCGCGATCACCAGGTGGTTGTACAGGATCTGCGGAATCCACGCCGTCGGCTGCGGCAGGTCCGTCGCGCTGAGGTCCCCCCCGCGCCGGCGCATGATGTCCACCGCCTGGGCCGCCGCCGCCACGATGTCGTTGGTGTACCCGCCCGGCGTGGGCAGGTCCTTCGTCCACGAGAACGACGCGATCTTGTCCTGGTACGACACCGCGTAGGCGTTGAGGGCGGTCCCGAACTGCTGCATCTGCGTGGCGCACTGGGTCGTCCGTGCCGTCTGGCGGGCCTTGCCCAACGCCGGAAGCAGGATCCCGATCAGCAGCGCGATGATGGAGATGACCACCAGCAACTCGATCAGCGTGAACCCCCGTGCTCGCGTTGTCCTGCCCATCCAGCCTCCCGCGCTCGTCGCTACCGGATCGCCGATTCGGCCCCGCCCACGTCGTAGCCCTTGATCCCGCCACGGGCGAAGCGGAAGTACCCGATGACCGGATCGCTCCCCACCCGAGAGCCGTTGCGCAGCGGGGCCTCCCAATCCTGCGGGGTCGTGTACGAGTAGGAGAACGGATTGGGAGTGTTCGGCTGCCCGGGGTTCCATCCCGGGTTGATCTCGTGCCCCTGACGCTGGGGACCGAAGGAGAGCACCTGCCCCGTCAGCACCGGCGTCCCGACCGTGTGGATCTTCACGTGCCCGTCGAAGAACAGGAAGGGCTGGCGCGCCTCGGGGTAGACGCAGTACCACGGACGCTTCCCGAAGTGCCTGGCCTCGTAGTCGTGGATCACGATCTTGCCCGATGGATTGGCCACCTCGGCGAACTTGCGCTTGCCCACCACGTTGGGGTTGGCGATCCCCACGTACAGCATCTGCGAGCCGGCGTTCTGGATCGCCGACGACCCGCTGTCGGGCGCCATCGCCGCCGGAACAAAGTTGTAGCTGGCGCTGAAGAACCAGCGCCGCATCTCGATCGGGGGCGCGCCGCCGCCCGGGGCGAAGGGCTCGGGGGCGGCGCCCCCGGCGATGTAATTCGCCCAGCCCCCGCGGGCCCAGCGGAGTCGATGGGCGTCCTCGGGGCAGATGGTCACCTTGAACGGCGCGGGCCAGTCCTGGTCCTCCACCAGCACCAGGTGGTTGTACAGGATCTGCGGGATCCACGCCGCCGGGCGCGGCAACTCGGCCATCGGGATCAACCCGCCGCGCCGGCGCATGATGTCGATCGTCTGCGACGCCGCCGCCTGCAGGTCATCGGCAAACCCGCCCGCCGGAGGCATCAGGTCCGGATACTCCGTCATCGGCAAAAACGTGGGGTTCTTCGTCCACGTGAACGAGGCGATCTTGTCCTGGAACGAAATGGAGTACGCGTTGAGCGCCACGCCGAACTGCTCGAGTTGCGCCCCGCACTGGTTCAGGCGCGCGACCTGGCGCGCTTTGCCCAATGCCGGCAGCAGGATCCCGATCAACAGCGCAATGATCGAGATGACCACCAAGAGCTCGATCAACGTGAACGCGCGCGAGATGCCGCTCCGAGTCATTTGCGCTACTCCAGCTTCGGCCTGGGCCCAGGCAATCCATTCCCTGCATCAATCTTCAGAGAAACTCGCCGCAAGAACTTCCACCATCAGTTTAGCAGTTGTTCGATTGCCCCGGTTCGCTCCGCACTCCGAAATGGAAAGAACCCCACAAAGGATGTTGGGCTTTACCGAACAAATTCCGCACGCACATGGGCCGCGTCTACCGCCCGTTGGTCTCGGCGGCCTTCACATCGATGCCCCTCAGCCCGCCTCGCGTGTATCGGTAGTACCCCAGCACCGTCTCGCTGCCCCACGTGCCGTCACGCAGCGGCGGCTCCCAGAGGTCGGGCGTGTAGTTGTAGTTCATCGGCTGGCCCAACTGGGGGGCCGTGGGACGCCAGCCCGGGTTGACCTCGTTGCCCTGCATCTGGATGAACATGCCGGTGCCCCAGGAGATGGCGCGCCCGGTGCTGGTGGGCGTGCCCACGCTATGGATGGCCACGTGCCCGTCGAAGAATCCCAGGGGCTGGCGAGCCTCGGGATACTCGCAACGCCAGTCGCGCTTGCCAAAGTGGCGTGCGGACGAGTCGTAGAGCCAGACCTTCGAGGCCGGCGCCTGGACATCGATGAACTTCCGCTTGCCATAGGAGTTCGGATCCGCCGGCGGGTAGTACGAGAAGTGGGACCCGACGTTGATAATGGCGTTGGGCCCGTAGTCCGGGGCCATGGAGGCGGGAACGAAGTTGAAGCTGGCGCTGAAGAACCAGCGTCGCAGCATGGGGTTGGATTCCGAGCCCGTGGGCTGGGGCTGGGCGCCGCCGTTGATGAACCGATTCCAGTCCGCCTTCCAGCGCATGCGAGTCGCGTCCTCCGGGCAGACGACGAAGTCGTTGGGAGCCGGCCAGTCCTGGTCTTCGACCAGCGCGAGATGGTTGTAGATGATCTGGGGAATCCAGGCGGAGGGGAGAGGTAGCCCGCCCGCGTCCTGGCCCGATCGACGCCGCATGATGTCCGTGGCCTGGGCGGCCGAGGCCGCCAGGTCGTCGGCGAATCCCCCGGCGGGCGGGATCAGGTCCGGGTACTGGCTCATGGGCGGGGTGTTGCGGGTCCATGAGAACGAGACGCACTTGTCCTGGTACGTGACGGTGTACGCCGCCGCGCCCGTGGTCATCTGCTTCAGACGCGCGACGCACGAGGTCGTGCGCGCCTGCTTCTTGGCCTTCCCCAGCGCCGGCAGGAGGATGCCGATGAGCAGCGCAATGATCGCGATCACCACCAGCAGTTCAATAAGCGTGAATCCCCGACGCACCCCAGTCTTCATTCCGACCTCCATTCGGCCCCAACGATTCCCGCGAACGAGACCCCGATCACACGGGCGTGCCCTTGGGCTCGCCCAACCCTACCTCGCGTTGACTTCCCCCGCGCCCACGTCCACCCCGCGCAGCCCCCCGCGCGTGTAGCGGAAATACCCGAAGACAATGTCCGATCCGGTCCACCCGCCGTTGCGCAGCGGCGCCTCCCAGCCCTCCGGGTTGCCGTACTGGTGCTGCACGAACGCGTTGGTCGTGGGCGTGTAGGGGTCCCAGCCGATGTTGACGTCGTTGCCGCGCATCTGCTGACCCACCCCGGGCCACACCACGCCCGTCGGGGAGGGCCTGCCGTTCTGGTACGTGCGCACATGCCCGTCGAAGAAGACCAGCGGCTGCTTGGACTCGGGATACCCGCAGTACCAGTTGCGCTTCCCGAAGTGCCTCGATTCCTGGTCGAACATCATCACCTTCGCCGACGGATCCACCAGGCTCGCGTACTTGCGCTTGCCCACCACGTCCGACCACGGGGGCACGATGGGCTGGTACCAGCGATGCCCCGAGGGCGTGGGCGGGGACAGCGCGTTGCGGATCGTCGAGTTCATCGGCCCGCTGTCCGCCGCCATCATGCTCGGTGCAAACTGGTAGCTCGCGCTCACGTACCAGCGTCGCTGCATCGGGTCGGTCCACCCCGCCGGCTGGGGCTGCACCGAGCCGGAGATGAACGCGGCCCAGTTCTTCTGCCAGCGCAGTCGGTTGCCGTCCTCCGGGCAGACCACGTACGCGTTGGGCAGAGGCCAGTCCTGGTCCTCCGCGATCGCGAGGTGGTTGTAGATGATCTGGGGAATCCAGTTCGCCGGCGT
Organism: Phycisphaerales bacterium; assembly: GCA_044221985.1. GTDB lineage: Bacteria > Planctomycetota > Phycisphaerae > Phycisphaerales > UBA1924. The sequence goes on along the minus strand of JBGAOG010000109.1, from coordinate 4,917 downwards.
CGTGATCTGCGCCTGCGGAATGCCCGCGCGACGACGGATGATGTCGATCGCCTGGACCGACGCGGCGTACAGGTCATTGGCGTAGCCCAGCCAGGTCTGACCCCCGGCGCTCTGCATCGTCGGGGCCAGGTCCGGGTACTGGCTCGGGCTGAACACCTTCGTGGTCCACGAGAACGACACCAGCTTGTCCTGGTACGTCACCGAATAGGCGTTGACGGCCTGCCCGATCTGCTCCATGCGCGCGATGCACTGCGTCGTCCGCGCCTGCCGCTTGGCCTGACCCAGCGCGGGAAGCAGAATACCGATCAGGAGCGCAATGATCGCGATCACCACCAGCAACTCAATCAACGTGAATGCCCGACGATCCCCTGTCGTCCCCATGGCCACCTCCCCAATCCCCTACCGGCGCTCGGCTACCGTCCTGAACAGGACGCTCGAAAGGAACTCCCAGATGCCGCCAGTCTACCTCAAAGTCCGATCCCGGCACAAGCGTTCCCCGCCAATATCGACCGACGCCCGGCACGCCCGCCAATGCCGCGCCAACCCCGCGCACTTCGCCGGACTCGCTCTGCTGCTTGTCGGCTGCGGCACCGGAGGATCGGTCCCGGCTGCCGATCCGCCTGAGGCCCATCCACGCGTCTCCGAACGTACCCCAAACATCAGGCCCGCCGCCATCATCGACGGAATCGAGATTCCATGGTCTGCTTTGCAGGGCAGGCTCGGTGAGGCTTGCGGAGCCCAGGCCCTCGACGAGGCCGTGCTCGATGGCGGTCTCGAACGAGAACTCGCCGCGCGAGGCTGGAGCGTGGGGCCCGAGGACCTCGAGCGCGAGCGCGCGCTGTTGCACGAAGCCCTGGCGCGCGATGCCGAGCTGGATCCCGCGGCCATGCGAGAGGCCCTGGCGCGGCTGCGGCGGACGCGCGGGCTCGGACCCGCGGGATTCTCCGCGCTGCTGCGGCGCAACGCGACCCTCCGCAAGCTGGTTGGCGACGAGGTCCTGGTCGAGGCGGCCCAGATCGAGCGGGCCGCGACGATCCTGGCGGCGCCTCGGGTCGTGGCGCGGGTCATCGTGCTGGCCAGCGAGCGAGAGGCGTCCGACGTGCGGGCGGGGCTGTTGGGCGAGCCGGACGACTTGCCCAACCGCGTGGCGAGGATGGCGGTGGCTCGCTCGCTCGACGCGTCCGCGCGCGACGGGGGCCGGGTGGGCCCGGTGAGCGTCCTGGCGGACTCGGTGCCCCAGGCCCTCCGCACGACGCTCGCCTCGCTCCCGCCAGGCGAGCTGAGCGGCGTGACCGCGGTTGATGAAGGCTACGCCCTGGTGCTCGTCGAATCGCGCGCCGAGGCCCGGGAGGCCACGCCCCAGGACCGCGCGCGAGCGGAGCGGGACGCCCGCGCGCGAGCGGAGCGGGTCGCCATGGACCGCCTGGCACGCCGCCTGATCGACCAGGCCCGCGTCACGGTGCTCGACGAGTCGCTGGCGTGGTCGTGGGCGAACCGGCGCGCGCCGGCGGGGGAACCCTGACCGGGCCTAGGACGAGGCCTCCCCAGAGCCCGGCGCCGCCCGGGCCGGCCCCTCCACCGGCAGGATCACCGTGAAATCGGTCCCCTGGCCGATCTCGCTGTGCACCTCGATGCGGCCGTGGTGGGCCTCGACCAGCCGCCGCGTCGTGGGCAGGCCCAGACCCGTTCCCCCGGCCTTGGTGGTGAAATAGGGCACAAAGAGCTTCCCGAGGGCGTCGGACGCGATCCCCGGACCGGTGTCGATGACGTGGATGGCGACCATGGTGCTGGCGTCCGCGTCGCGCAGGGCGTGGGTCTTGAGGATCAGCTCGCGCGGGCGCGACGCGCCGCCATCGCCCCCCGCCATCGCCTGCACCGCGTTGAGCATGAGATTGAGCAGGGCCTGCTTGACGTGCTTGGCGTCGAGGGTGGCCGGCACGGCGCCGGGGGCGAGATCGGCCCGCAGGCGCACGCGCTGCTGCTGGGCCTGGGGCTGGAAGAAGTCCACGAGCTCGGAGACCAGCTCGTTGACATCGGTCGGGGCCAGGTCCAGCCGCAGCTCGCCGGCGTACTCGAGGAAGTCGGTGAGGATCCCGCGCAGGCGGTCCGCCTCGCGCCGCAGCGACGCGAGCCGGCGCGTGAGCCGGGATTTCTCGTCCTCCTCGATGCCCAGCTCGTCGATGGCCTCGCCCAGGAGCTGGGCGTTGAGCCCGATGGTGGACAGCGGGTTCTTGATCTCGTGGGCCAGGCCGCTCGTCATCGCGCCAAGCTCGGCCAGCTTCTCGGCGCCGCGGGCGCGGCGCTCCGCCACGCGCATCCGGGCGACGCTGCGCCGGACGATCCACCGCGCGGCCAGGGCCACCGAGAGCGTGCCCACCGCCAGCCCCAGCAGGAAGTAGAGGGCCTGTTGCACGGGGAAGTATTGGCGTGCCGCGACTCCCCATGGGCCGCGGCGCCGTCTCCCCCGCACGCCCCCGAACCTATGCTCCGGGCCACGCATGGGCCTCTTCAAGTCCATCCTCTCCAGGGTCAAGCAGGGCCTGGACAAGACGCGCGAAGCCCTCGTGGAGGGGACGCTGGGCGTTCGCAGCCTGCTGCTGGGGAGGCGACTCGACGAATCGCTGATCGCCGAGCTCGAGAAACGCCTGATCCAGGGCGACGTGGGCGTCAAGACCACCGGACGCCTCATCGATTCCATCCGGGCGGACTTCAAGGCCGGCACGCTCACCAAGGGCGAGGACGTCCTGGCGTACCTCAAGCGCGAGCTCAAGGCCATGTGGCCCCCCGCGGACCGGGAGTTGCGACTCGCCCCCGAGGGGCACAAGCCCACCGTGATCCTGGTGACGGGCGTCAACGGCGTGGGCAAGACGACGAGCATCGCGAAGCTCTGCCGGGTCCTGAGCGGGCAGGGTCGGGCGGTGATGCTCGGCGCGTGCGACACGTTTCGCGCCGGGGCCGTCCGCCAACTCGAGATCTGGGGCGAGCGCCTGGGCGTGGAGGTCATCAAGGGGCAGCAGGGCGGGGACCCGGCCGCCGTCGCCTTCGACGCGTGCAGCGCCGCCAGGGCGCGCGGCGTGGACTTCCTCATCCTCGACACCGCCGGACGCCTCCACACGCAGGACCCGTTGATGCGCCAACTCTCCAAGATCCGCGGCGTGGTGGCCAAACAGATCCCCGGCGGGCCCCACGAGACGCTGCTCGTGCTCGACGCCACCAGCGGGCAGAACGCCCTGCGCCAGGCCGAGGAGTTCGACAAGGCCACCGGCGGGGGCGCCCCGGGGGGGCTGACCGGGATCTTCCTGGCCAAGCTCGACGGGACGGCCAAGGGCGGCATCGTGATCGCCATCAAGGACGTGACCAGGGTGCCCGTGAAGTTCATCGGCGTGGGCGAGACGCCCGACGATGTTCAGCCCTTCGACCCCGAGACGTTCGTCGAGGCCTTGTTCGCGTCGTGAGGCGCGGGCCGGCGCAGGGCGCCCCGCGCGACCTCCACCGCCCCCACGGTCCCCATCGCGAGCCCAAGCCCCAGCACGACCAGCACGAGCGCCCGTCTGGGCCCGAACCCCCATCGCCCTTCCACTCGCTCCAGCCCTCGGCAGAGCCACGTGAACGCCGCGAAGGCCGCCGTCACGATGGCCACGAGGATGGCCACGCGTCCGGGCCACGGGCCGAGCTTGTCGATGATGGTCGGGTTCCTGGGGACGACGTTGCCCACGTAGCCGTAGTTCGCGCCCTCGATGGTCAGGTTCAGGGCGAAGACGCCCATCATCCAGCCCATGGAGATCGCCACGGAACGCGCGAAGTCGCTCCAGCGCGGGCGGAACCCGCCGGCGGTGAAGTCGTAGAAGGCCGAGCCCACGATCGCGACGTGGCTGGCCCAGAAGAAGTAGTACTCGGTATCGCCCCAGCCCACCCGCACGGTGGGCGTGATGAACGCCTGCGTGGAGAGCCCGATGCCCCAGTAGAACAACAGCCCCCGCATCCAGCGCCGGCGCCAGATCAGCGTGGCCGGGCCCAGGATCACCGCCAGGTCGCACAGGTGCAGCGGCAGGGACCGCGCCAGGTCGAGGCGCGACGGGGCGAGGTACCAGGCCGAGACGAACGCCGCGTACGCCAACGCGGGAACCGCGAACCCCAGGCGCACCAGGCGCTCGCGGGGCGTGCCGCCCCACGCCAGCCCCAGCCAGGACGCGAGCCCCATCGCCAGCAGCCCCGCGCCCGCCGGGATCCAATGCTGGAACGTGAACTGGATGAACCGGTAGCGCCACCAGTCCGCCGCGAGCGGGTCCCCGGCCCCCAGCGTGAGCACCTGTGCGAGCACGGGCGGAGTCTATCGCGGCGGTGCGCCGCCCGCCTCGTGCCGCAATTGCCCGCACGCGGCGGCGATGTCACGCCCCCGGCTGGCGCGGATGTGCACGTTGACGTGGCGCGAGCGGAGGATGTCCTGGAACTCGCGGACGTCGTCGTCCCTGGGGCGCTGGAAGGCCAGCCCCCCCACCTCGTTGTACCGGATGAGGTTGACGTTCGCACGCAGCGTGCGAGCGAGGTCGCCCAGTTGCCGGGCGTGCTCGGGACGGTCGTTCACGCCCCGCAGCAGCGTGTACTCCAGCGTGATCTCACGCCCGGTCTTCTCGAACCAGCGCTGGCACGCGGCCAGGAGCGCCTGGATGGTCGTGAACTCGGCCCAGGGAATCAGCTGCTTGCGGATCTCGTCGTTGGGCGCGTGCAGCGACAGGGCCAGCGTCACGGGCAGCTCGAAGTCCTGCGCCAGCCGCTCGATGTACTTGGGCAGCCCCACCGTCGAGATCGTGATCTTGCGGGCCGAGATGGCCATGCCCCACAGGCCCGCGATGGTGCGGATGGCGTGGGTCACCGCGTCGTAGTTCGAGAGCGGCTCGCCCATGCCCATGAACACCA
>JBGAOG010000108.1:0-10186 GCA_044221985.1 Phycisphaerales bacterium | reverse complement strand
CTTGGCCGCGAGTTCGACATCTACCGCTGCCGCGTGCGGTACCCGGTCCTCCACACCTTCGTCGTCTTGCGCGTGGATGGCGTCGGATCGACTTGACGCACGCCCGTCGCGCCCGACCAGGGGGCGATCAGCGGGTCCACCATCGCTGACGCAGGTACCGAAAGTCCAGATTCCCCGCAGCGCTGCTGTTGAAGACCTGGTCCCGGCTCATCCTGATCGTGCGGCTATCCTGCCACGTGTGCAGCGATGCGTGCCCGTCGGCGAACCCGATCGTGCCCAGGTTGCCGTGCCAGACCGTGAGCGGGTCGACCCACACCTCGCTGTCAAGGCGCATCACCCACGCGTTGACGTTGAGCCCGCGCGGATCGGACTCCTCCACGGAGGCAAAGTTCTCCGTCGGCTGCCACAGGTCGGCCTGCCGCCGCGCCACTCGCCCCGGCCCGCCGAACTGCGTGTCCACGGCCGTCTGACCGTTCAGCCCGTTGGGCCGGGAATAGGTGGCGTACGCCATGGCCCCGCCCGTGTACCCCTTGCGGTCGCGGACATCGGAGGGGCAGTGGAAGGCCTTGACGTTGCTCATGTACGGGAACAGCACGCCCGATTCGATGCCCCGCTTGTGGGCCCCCACATCCGTGGCGGAGTCGAGCTCCGGGTAGGTGAGGTACGCCCCGGCGGCGGACTTGGGCCAGTCCACCCAGCTGTCCGTCCGGGCGCGGAAGTCAGTCCACGAACTGACCAGCATGTCCTTGTACTCATAGGAGTACACGACCGTGGCCTGCGCCATGCTGCGCTGGTTCGCCAGGCACTGCGTGATCCGACCCTGCTCGCGGGCCTTTCCCAGCGAGGGAAGCAGGATCGCGATCAACAGGGCGATGATCGCGACCACCACGAGCAACTCGATGAGCGTGAATCCGTTTTGTCGCCTGCGGCCCATCCTTCCCCCTCGGTCGCCCGGACCGTCTCTCAGTACTGCACGGGACTGTTGATCCACCCGTAACGCTGGTTATTGCTCAATCCCAACTGGGGAAACGTCTTGGAGTTGACATGGAGCCAGAGCTGCCGGGCCACCAGGTCGCCGGCCTCCTCCACCTCGTCGCGCGGGCCGTGCGGCGCGTCGAAGAGCCCAACGTGCCCCTCGAAGTAGCCGATGTGCGCCTTGCCGCCGTGCCGGTGCGAAAACTGGTCGAGGTTGGTCCACTTCCCGTACATGAATCGGGGGTCTCCGTTGTAGAACCGGTCATGCTCCTCGATGATCAGGGGCAGGCCCTTGAAGAGAACCCGGACCACCGGATTGGACGGGTCCCTCGGATAGCTCGCCAGCCCGTTGACGTCGGCGCGGGCGCCGGCCATGCCCGCGAGCATGGTGTAGTCGAACTGCCCGTTCGCGCGGCGTTTGGCGGTCGGGCACGCGAAGATCCAGTCCGTCTTCGACAGGTACTCGTACAGCACGGAAGCCTGCAGCGGGTGCGAGTACGTCCCCGCCGGTGCCGTCGTGTAGTTCTCGTTGTTCTTTCCGATCCAGTCCAGGTTCCTGATGCCGTTGGAAGGACTGGCCGGCCCGTGGTCGTGGATCCCGGGAATCTGCCGGTAGTCGTACGCGTAGAACTGGAACGCCGTGACCACCTGGCGCACGTTCGATGAGCACACCACGGCTCGCCCCGCCTCACGCGACTTGCCCAGTGCGGGCAGCAGAAGCCCGATGAGCAGCGCGATGATCGCGATCACCACCAGCAGCTCGACGAGCGTGAAGCCGGCGTGCGTGGCGACTCGTGCCCGGTCCATGCGATCCTCCGTATCCGCGCGGATCCGCCGACCCAGGGAGGAACCCGCGAGGTGGAGCTTCTGGCGAAACACCCCCTGGACACGAGTCCGCGTCCGGGGGCTGGGGATTGGCCCGACCCGAGCTCGGGTCGGGCGGGGAGTGTCAGCAGCCGGCCTCGTAGTGCGAGAGGAAGAAGAGCAGGTCGTTGATATCGACGCCACCGTCGGGCGTTCCCGTGAAGCTCCCGTCGTCGAGGTCGGCGGGCAGGGCTCCGGCCTCGTACTGGGCCAGGAAGTAGAGCAGGTCGTTGATGTCCACGCCGCCATCGGGCACGCCCAGGCCCGAGCCGTCGTCCAGATCCGCGGGGCAGGCCGGGGGCGCATCGGGGACGAAGTCAAAGCCGACGTTGTTGGTGTTTGGCGCCACGGTCGCGCTGTACAGGCTGAAGAGGATGTAGTACTGCGTGCCCGCCATCATGTGGTACACCGCCGCGCGAGCGGGGCTCGCGCCGAACCACTCGTCGTAGCTCTCGGTCGTGTTGGAGCAGACAACCTCCGTCAGGGCCGAGCAGTCCGTGCTCGTGGAGTAGACGGTCAGGACGCTGTCGGCGTTCGAGCCGACCGCACCCTGCACGGGCATGGCGGCATGGTAGAAGTCGCCCGACTGCGTCGGCATGAAGGAGTACCAGATGGCGCCCCGTGCCGTGGTGTTGGCCGGATCGCTGCAGGAGACCTGGGGCGAACTGGGAATCGCGTCGTTGAGGAACACGTCATCCCAGACCGGGAAGGCCGTGAGCGGACGAGCGCTCGCGCACGCGTTGTGCGCCGGGGGCGTTCCCTCGCAGGTCTCGCCCGTGTCGTCGAGGTGGAGCACGAAGTTGCCGCCGTTGGCCGCGGTGCGGTTCGTCACGACGATGTAGTACGTCGTGCCCGGGGACGTGCACTTCAGCCCCGGAGCGCCCGGCGTCCAGTTGATGATGACGGGGGTGTTCGAGCGAGAGGCCACCGCGGCGCTGTAGGCGCCCGGATGCTGCTGCAGCGGGCAGCCGAAGCTGCCGGTGTCATTGCCCCACACGCAGGAGAACGCCCCGCACGAGCCGGTGTAGACAGCGATCTGAGCATCGAAGTTCGTGACCGGATCGCACAGGTTCAGCTTGAGGCGACGGGGCGTGGGCGAGGTCTCGGTGAACGTGTACCACACGCCCGGGTTGGTGCCCGTGATCGTGTTGCAGCCGGCGGCCATGCCGCCCGCGCCCACGGCGCCCAGCGTCGTGCCCGGGTAGGACCCTCCCACGACGATCGGAATCGCGTTGGCGCAGGTGTTATTCGCCGGAGTCACATTCAGCGCGATGGTCCTGCTCGGCGACGCGCACAGCCCTCCCGGCGCCGTGACTACGACGCTGTAGGCGCCCACCGACTGCGCCACAGGAACGTTCAGGGTGTACGTCCAGACGTTGTCCAGGTCCGGGTCGGAGAACGCCTCCGCGCCCGAGAGCCCGAACGCGCTCAGATCCCCCGTCACCGAGGCCGGGCTCCCGCCCGTGACCGTCACCGATAGCGTCGTGGAACCGCCCGGTCCCACGGCGCTGGGCGAAGCGCTCCCGGCACTGAACCCTACCGGGTCGGGGAGCTGGGCGCCGACCAGCGTGAACGACAGGAACCGCACCTCCATGAACAGCCCCGCGTTCGCGACCGTCTCCGACGCGCCCGTGCAGCGGTTGCCGATGACGAAGTTGAAGTTCTGCGTCCCGCCAACGGCGCTGGACGTGCAGATCGCGTTGGGGAAGTCCATCACGTTTCGGCTGCGAACGTCGTCGTCGACCGGCGACGCGAGGTTGTTGGCCATGTTCTGCGGCGCGATGGCCAGGATGTACGTCCCCGCCGGCAGGTTCCGCTGGAGGCGGCTCTGCGTCGTGGCGCCCGTCCCCCCGCCCGCGGCCGACTCGTCGTCGTTGCCCGCGTCGGTGATCGCATTGAGGCTTGCGTCGTACAGCCACAGGTCCGTGTCCACGGACGTCTGGCTGATGCTCGATATGAACAGGGGGCCGGCGTCGATTGGATTCGCGATCACCGTCGGGGTGGCGTCGAGGCGCTCGAGCGTCAGCGTGTACGGCTCGGTGGTCGTGCTCAGCCCCTGCACGCGGCAGTAGATCCGCGACGGTGTCTCGTTGGCGTACCACTGGATAAACCTGGCCACCGAAGGCGTGGCCGCCTGCATCGAGCTGTCCGTGGCGCCGATCACCCCTCCGGCTTGGTTGAGCCCGCGGATGGAGATCGTGTGGTTGTTCGTGGTCGAGCTGATCACCAGCCGGTACCGGTAGATGCCCGGCGTCGGCGCGCCGGCCGTCGTGACGTCCCAGGTGTCGATAGACGTTGCCCCTGGCGTGGTCGCCGTGCCGGTGGAACTTCCGGTCAGAGTGTCCCCGGGTAGCATCCCGCTCACGACCGTGGCCTGAGCCTTGGTCTCGTTGGGCTCGACTTCGGGCGTGGTCTGGGCCCAAACCACGGAACCCGCGCCGATCACGGCCGCCACCACACAGCGCAGAATCGACCTCATCGCGTTCTCCTTTACGTGAGACGTTTTCGGCCAATACCCCCCTGTGGGCTTCGGCCAGCGGTCAGGATAACGCCTACTGCCGGAAATTTCAAACAATTTTCCGACAACAGCCAAGGAGCAAAGACTGTCATGCACCCCGCAAAATGGGTACCGATGATTACGCGAAAGCGAACACAAGCCAAACGACAGCGTGCCCTTGGAGCCGGATGGACGAGCTCTCCACAGGCTCAGCGTGAATCTCGCCCTGCAGGCCCCCGTGCTGGTACCCCTACTTGTGCTGGAGTGGGTCAGGAGCGCGCGGCAAGCGGAGCTTCTGGATCTGGCGCACGAGCTCCCTGGCCTCGACATCATCGGGCCGCAGGGCCGTCAATTGCCGCGCATGCGCGATCGCGTCATCCAGACGTCCCGCATCGCGACAGAACACGGCGAGGGCGGCCAGGGAATCCGCATCCGACGGGTGGGCCAGGCATACGCGGCGAAGGAGTTCGATGGCCTCCTCTCGGCACCCGTTCGATTCCAGAGCGACGGCAAGCACGTAGGCGTATCGCGAGAGGTCGGGTGCTGACTGGTGAGCGAGACGCAGCTCTGGCAGGGCCTCGCCGATCCGCCCTTGGCGGACCAGGGCCAGTCCCAGGGCGTGATGAAGGGCGGCATCGCGCGGGGCGTGCTCCAGGCCGTCCCGGAGGATGCTCTCCGCGTCCGGTTCGCGACGTTGCGCCCTGCGCAGGTCGGCAAGGTTGACGTACGCCGGCGCGAATGCAGGGTTCAGGCGGATGGCGGCCTCGTACTCCTGCCGAGCTGCGTCGGGATCACCCAGGGCGAGAGACAGGGAGGCGAGGTTCATTCTGGCTTCCGCCCGATCGGCGTTGTTCAACTCGGCGGCGCGGACCTCGGACAAGGCCCGGTTCATCGCGTCGGCGGACCCGCTTGGCCACTGGGCGACCGGCGTCGCGGCGAGGGCAATCGCGGCGTCCATTCGTACCTGGCGAACTGGATCGGAAAGCAAGGGCACCAGGAGCGACACGTGCATGGCCGGATTGTCGGAAGCAAAGGCACCCAGTGAGCGAGCGACCGCCGCCCGGACCTGGGGATCCGCGTCAGTGATCGCGTGCTCGAGGGCGGTCGAGGCCACGGACCCACCGAGTTCACCCATCGCTTCGACGGCGGTGGCACGCACGATCGCGGGCTGGGCCGGGTCATCGAGCAACCGCAGCAGGAGGTCGGGAGCGTCGGATCGCGCCTGGCGTGCGGCATGGAGGGCCTCGGCGTAGTGGTGGGTCTCTTCCCGCGTGGACCCCCACCGCGCCTTGTAGGCATCGACGACCCATTGGATCGACCGATCGGCGTGGCAGGTGGCGCAGGCGTTGGGGCTTCCGACCTTGAGGGTCAGGTCGGGACGAGGGACGCGGAAGCTGTGATCGTGGCGGGCGTGGATCACCATGTAGTTGCGGGTGGGCGCGTGGCAGTCGACACATGCCGAGCCTGGCGTTCCCGGTTCGTGGCGGTGATGCTCGCGCGTGTCGAATCTCGACGGCACATGGCACTTGGCGCACGTCTGATTTCCGCCAGGCGTCTTGAGGCTGTGGGGGTCGTGGCAGTCGGAGCATGTGACTCCCGCCGCGTACATGCGGCTCTGCAGGAACGATCCGTACTCAAAGGCTTCGTCCTTGATCTGCCCGTCCGCCTCGTACAAGTCCGACTCAAGGAGTGCGAGCCGAAAGCTCTGGGCGAGGGATTGCCCCGGCGAGTGCTCCTCGGAGTACGAGGTGCGTCGGGAGTGGCATGGTGCGCAGGTGTCGAGTTCGGCGTGTTCGGCGCGGGGACGGTCGCGTCTGATGATGCCGCGGGCGTCATCCAGGCGCAGCACCGGTGGCGGCTTCTCGCCGAACCGAACCACCAGCCCCATCGAACTCGACGCCGGATGATCCGGGGTTCGTTGAGGCGAACCCGCCCAGGCGGTGTGGGCGGAGCCGGGGCCGTGGCATGCCTCGCAGGCAACGTCGATCTGGGCCCAGGTCGTTGAGAACGTGTTGCTCCGGGCGTCGTATCCCTTACGCACGCCGGTCGAGTGGCACTGGGCGCACATGTGGTTCCAGTTCTGGTAGGGGCCGGACCAGTGCAGGGGATCTCCGGGCGCGATTCGCTCGTTGGGGCGAAGGTGAAACCAGCGTTGGCCACCCTCCTGACGAGAGCGGGCATCCCAGCAGATGTCCAAGGCCTGGAGCCGCCCGTCAGAAGTGCGGACCAAGTACTGTTGCAGGGGGTAGATCCCGAAGCAGTAGGCGATCTCGAAGTCGTGGAGCCGACCGTCGGCGCCCTCGGTGCGAACACGGAACGTGCGGTTCACGGTGGAGAAGGTGGTCGTGAGGCCCTGGTGCTCGAAGGTGGCGTCGTCGAAGTCGCCAAGGACCGTTTCGGCGCTCGCCTCCTGCATGGAGAGGTCGTGGTGAGAGCCGGCCCAGGCCTTCCACTGCGTCTCGTGGCAGGACGCGCAGGTCTCCGTACCGACGTAGGTCACGTCTGGAGCGGCCTGGGTCGCGCCGTCCGATGCGGGGGCCTCCCTCGCGCTCCCGCGGTCGCAACCGACGAGAGCGAGCGATCCCGCGACAGCAAGGCACGTGGCGCGGCAGGATCGGGCGGCTCCGCTCCCGGGGGCGGTGTGGGACCGGGCTCGAGACGTGCTGGTCATTCCTTCTGGGGGGGTGGATCGTCAGGTCCCGCGGTATCGCCGTACAGACGGCGCTGGCGACTCAGTTCATCCTTGAGCTCGGCAAGGATCCGCGCGTGCGCGGGGTCGCCCGCGAGGTTGTGGAGTTCTCGCGGGTCGGCATGGAGGTCGTACAACTCCCAGGCCTCGACCTTTCCGTAGAACCGGATGAGCTTGTACCGGTCGGTGCGCAGGCCGAAGTGGGCCGCAACGTTGTGCTCGGGACCGTCGTCGTAATAGTGGTAGTAGGTGGCCGTCCGCCAGTCGCTGGGGGAACGGCCCTCCAGGAGCGGACGCAGGGAAACACCCTGCATGGTCGGCGCAGCATCGGCGCCGGCGAGGTCGAGCAGCGTGGGAGCAAAGTCGATGTTCAGCACGGGCCGGTCGCAGGTGGTTCCGGCGACGATCGCCCCTGGGAAGCGGACCAGCAAGGGCATCCGCAGCGCCTCCTCGTACATGAACCGCTTGTCATACCAGCCGTGGTCCCCGAGGAAGAACCCCTGGTCCGAGGTGTAGATCACGATGGTCTTGCTCGCGAGCCCCTCCGCATCGAGGAAGTCGAGCAATCGCCCGACGTTGTCGTCGAGGCTGGCGATGCAGCGGAGGTAGTCCTTGATGTACCGCTGGTATTTCCAGCGTTTGAGCGCCTCGCCCTGGAGCCCCGGGGGCGGAGCCTGCTTGAGATCGTTGGGAGACAGGTTCCGTTCGATGGACATGGCCTGGCGGCGAGCGGCATCGCTCCGCGTCGCGTAGTCGTCGTCGAACGTCGGCGGGTAGGGGATCTCGTCGGCCTCGTAGAGGTTGGCGTACCTGGCGTCCTTGGGGGGGCTCCACGGGCGGTGGGGCGCCTTGTGCCAAGTGAGCAGCAGGAACGGCTTGTCCGGGTCCCGCGAACGCAGCCAGGCGATCGACTTGTCGGTGATGATGTCGGTCGCGTAGCCGTTGGTCTTGGTTCGCACTCCCTTGCCCTGCGGCCCGGGGCTGATAAAGGCGGGGTCGTAGTACTCTCCCTGCTCGGGGAGCATCTCCCAGTGATCGAAGCCCGTGGGATGACGGTGGAGGTGCCACTTGCCGATGAACGCCGTCTCGTATCCCACCTCCCGCAGGAGTTCGGGAAAAGTGATCTGGTCGACCGGCAGTGGAGCCTTGAGATCCGGAACTCCGTTGGCGTGGCTGTACTTCCCGGTGAGGATGGCCGCCCGGCTGGGGCTGCACAGCGAGTTCTCGCAGAACGCGTTGGTGAACCGAAGTCCCTCCCGCGCGAGGCGGTCGATGTTGGGCGTGCGGTTGATGACGCTGCCATAGCTCCCGATGGCGTGGGCGGCATGGTCGTCGGCCATGATGACCACGATGTTGGGGCGCGATGCGCGGAGCGTCGGCGGCGCGGGAGCCGCTTGTTCCGCCCGGCCAGCGCAACCCGCGACAGCGAGAGCGATGGTCAAGGCCGCCCGGAACCAGGCGGGCGCACGCGGCGGGCGCGGTGATGGTTGGATCATGGGTCGTACCTCCGGCGCGGGACGATAGGCCCGAGCCGGAGTGGCACCAGAGCGCGGATCGCCTGGCGGGCCAGACGCCGATGCGTCCGGGCGCGTCATGCCGGCGCACGATCGCCAACGAGCGAAGAGCCTCGCGCCCGGGTATGCTGCGCCCATGAACGCTCTGCGGCGAACGGCGGGCTTGCTGGTCTGCGCGATGGCCTTCGCGGGATGCACGCCGAAACCGGGTTCCAACGCCACGCCGATCGAACCGCCTCCCAACATCATCGTCGTGTTCGCCGACGACATGGGGTATGGAGACGCGGGCTGCTACGGCTCGACGACGATCCGTACCCCGAACCTGGACGGGCTGGCACGCCAGGGCGTGCGGTTCACGGACTTCTACGCGGCCCAAGCCGTGTGCAGCGCCTCGCGGGCCGCGCTGCTCACCGGCTGCTACCCCAACCGCATCGGCATCACGGGCGCGCTCATGCCCGGGGCGAAGATCGGGATCGGCGCGCCGGAAACAACGCTGGCGGAGGTCTGCAAGGGGCGGGGATACGCGACGGCGATGTACGGCAAGTGGCACCTGGGCGACGCCCCGGAGTTCATGCCCACGCACCACGGCTTCGACGAGTTCTGGGGCCTGCCCTACTCCAACGACATGTACCCGATGTCGCCCGAGTCCATCGGCCCCGAGACGGCGAAGAACAAGACGGGGCACCCCCCGCTGCCGTTGCTTGAGTCCGACGGGTCGGGCGGAGTGCGCCTGGTCGATGCGGAGGTGACGCCCGAGGAGCAGGACGCCCTGACCCGAGGAATCACGGCCCGCGCGGTGGACTTCGTCGAGCGACAGTCGCGAGCCCAGGGCGGACCACGCCCGTTCTTCCTGTACGTCGCGCATCCGATGCCGCACATCCCGCTCCACGGCGCCCCGGAATTCCGGGGACGGTCGCCCCAGGGTCGCTACGGCGACATCATCGAGGAAATAGACTGGTCGGTGGGGCAGATCGCCGACGCCCTGCGACGGACGGGCCAGGATCGGCGCACGTTGCTGATCTTCACCAGCGACAACGGGCCGTGGCTGGTGTACGGGAACCACGGGGGCTCGACGGCGGGGCTGCGCGAGGGCAAGGGCACCTCCTGGGAGGGCGGCGTGCGTGAACCGTTCCTGGCGGTTTGGCCCGGTCGGATCCCGGCGGGGACCGTCTGCCGCGAGCCGGCGATGACGATCGATCTGCTCCCCACGGTTGCGGGGTTGATTGGCGCCCCCATGCCCGAGGCGAAGATCGACGGGCTGGACATCTGGCCATTGCTGTCCGGACGCCCCGGGACCGATGGCTCGGCGCCGCGCACACCCCACGAGGCCCTGCTGTTCTACTACCACGGAAACAACCTGGAGGCGATCCGGTCGGGGAAGTGGAAGCTGGTGTTCCCGCACTCCTACCAGACCGTGTCCGCCCTGCCCCCGCAGGACGGATGGCCGGGCAAGTACGTCCAGCGCCGCTGCGGGCTGGAACTCTACGACCTCGAGGCCGATTCCGGGGAATCAAGGGACGTTGCCGTGGACCACCCGGACGTGGAGCCCGACGCGGACGCGCCACCCCCGGGGAACCCCGACGCGCTCGACTGGTGGTCGCCCGACTACCTCGCGTTCCGCGAGTTCGACGGCTCGCTCGACTTCGG
>JBGAOG010000107.1:0-10430 GCA_044221985.1 Phycisphaerales bacterium | reverse complement strand
CACGCCGCCCTGCACCCAGATCGCGTGCCCGACGTGCCCCACCAAGCCCACCAGCGTCGGTGCCCAGACCAATTCCATCGGGATCATGCTCGTCTTGGCATCCACCACCGTGATCGCCACCAGGCACGACACCAACCCGAGCCAGATCACGAGCGTGGGCCAGACCTCCCGCACGCCCGCCGCCGCCCACTCGGGGCGAGCCTGGTCCAGCCAGGAGCCAGGCCATCGCCACGGATCGGCGAACAGGAACGCGTACACCAGCACGAACAGCACCCCTACCACCGCCTCGACAATCGGATACTCGGCAGAGATCGGGCTCTTGCAGAACCGGCAACGCCCGCGCAGGAAGACCCACCCCAGCACCGGGATGTTCTCACGCCACGTCAGGCGCGTGCCGCACGAGGGGCACCGCGACGGGGGCGTCACCACGCCCAGCCCGCGCGGAAGTCGGTACACCAGCACGTTGTTCAGCGAGCCCAGGCACGCCCCGAACGCGAACACGAACGCGTAGATCACCAGGTCGAACGCGTACAGCTTGGCCGTGTCCCAGAATCCCATGCGGCGTCCATGCCTCCCTCGCGACCTCGCCCTAGCGCGGGGCGCCCGCCCTGGCCTCGTCCTCGCCCGCGGCCTTCGACAGCTCCTCGACCTTCTGCTCCGCCTTCCCCAGGATCGCCCGGCAGCGCTTGATCAGCTCCATGCCATGCTCGTACTCGGCGATGGACTTCTCCAGCCCGATCTCGCCGCCCTCGATGCGCTCGATGATCGCTTCGAGTTGCTCCAGGGAAGCCTCGAACCCCGGCTCCGCCTCGCCCTTGGCGCCCTTGCCCGGGATGGTCCGCTCGCCGCTCACGCCACCAACTTAGCCGTTCGAGGGGCCCGCGTCCAACCCGAACAGCCCCGGACCCGCCTCCGGACGGTCCTTCTTGCGTGCCCTGGGCGCTGCACGGTGCCCGGCCGCGGGCCCGGGCGGGGGCCCGGCGGGCCCGCCCTCCACGATCGACCGGATCGATCCGTCCCCCAGCAGCGTCCTGATGGCCTCCCCCGCAACCGCCTCCCGCGCCGACCGCAGGGCCTTCCCGTCGCCGCGCAGCGTCACGCTGTACCCGCGCTGGAGCACATTGAGCGGGCCCACGCCCTGCAGGTGGCGCTCACGAGCGGCCAGGGCATCGACGCGGGCGGACAGAGCCGCCGAGCCCGCCCGGGCCAGTCGCGCCGCGGCCTGGCGCAGTCGTTCGACGGTGCGGGCGTGTACGCTGGCCGGGCTGCTCGCCCGCAAACGAGCCAGGTCCTGCGCCAGCCGGTGCCGCGCGTCCTTCAGCGCGCCCGCCGCGCTGCGGTCCAGCAGCGACGCCATGCCGTCCAATCGACCCCGCGCGACGCCCACGAACTGGCGCGGGTTGCTGAAGAGCGCGAACCGCTCGGCGCTGCGCAATCGCTCCCCCTCGTGGGCCACGCGCCGGTCCACGACCCCGCCCAGCCGCCGGGACAAGCTCGCGATCTGCGCCAGCAGCGCCTCGCGGTCGGGCGTCAGACGCATCGCCGCTTGTGTGGGGGTGGCGCAGCGCTCGTCGGCCACGAGCTCCGCGATGGTCGTGTCCGTCTCGTGCCCGATGGCCGCCACCACCGGAATCGGGCATCGGAAGATGGCGTCCGCGACGACGCGCTCGTTGAACGCCCACAGGTCCTCCATCGACCCGCCCCCGCGCGTGACCAGGATCGCGTCCACGCCCAGCGCCGACGCCTCGCGCCCCACCCGCTCGACCGCCCGCGCCACCTCCCCCGCCGCGCCTTCCCCCTGCACCCGCACGTCCACCAGCACCACCCCCACCACCGGGCATCGCCTCCGCATCGTCACCAGCACGTCCTGCAGCGCGGCGGCGCTGCGGCTGGTAACCACGGCGATGCGCCGCGGAAACGTCGGCAGCGGGCGCTTGCGTTCGGGCGAGAAATAGCCCAGCACGCGAAGCTCCTCCTTCAGACGCCGCAGCGCCAACTCCAGCGCCCCGGCTCCCACCGGCTCCATGCGCTCCACGATGAACGTCACCTTGCCCGCCTTGGCGTAGAAGTCCACCCGCCCCTGGAGCACCACCTGCTGCCCGTTCTGTGCCGTGAACCCCGCCTTGCGGGACACGTTGGCGAACATCACGCAGTTCACCACCGCGCCCTCGTCCTTGAGGTCGAAGTACCAGTGCGTCCGCTCGCGGAATCCGCTCACCTCGCCCGCCACGCGCAGCGTCTGCGGGCACCCGGCCTTCAGCGCCGCGTCGATCCGCCCCGCCAGTTGTGAGACGCTCAGCGGCGCCTCCGCGGTGACCGACGCCGGCACGCCCCGAGCCGCTGGCCCGGCGTTGGCCACCGCCATCTTCCGCGGATCGAACAGGGGGCGCTGGGTCATGGGTTTCCCGATGCGGCAGAGGGTCCGCCCGGGGGGCTCCCGCGCCGTTCCGCAGCGTAGCGCCCCATGCGAAATGACAACGGGCGCGGCCCGACATCCGTCCGACCACGCCCGTTGGGAGGGGCACTTGCTCTTGTCTCGGCGCCCGCGGAACTCAGCGGCTGGCGACCTTCTCACCCTCGGGCTTGGCCGCCTCGGGCGCCCGGGGCGCGCTCGTCGACGCGATCGCCGGCACCACCTTCGGGCACGGCGACTGCACCTGCATGCGCGACTTGAACCGCGTCACCTCGGGGTTGAGCTGGATCACGCCCCGCGGCCTGATCGCCGAGGCGTCCTTTGCCTCGCCCTTGGGGGCGCCCTCGTTGACAAAGGTCCGCACCCCGCCCGTGTACCCGTTCTCGTTGAGCCACTTGCTCCGCGCCCCTTCCAGCTTGCGGACCAGTTCGGCCGGCATGGGCTGCCCGTCCGCCGTGCGGGATTCCACGGCCGCGAACGGATTGATCGCCACGATGTGGCGCGGGCCCGCGTGCACGAGGATCACCGAGCCTTCCTGCCCCGCGGCGCCATAGGCGGCCGCGTGCCGATCCGTCATGGCGTCGGGACTGCCCGTGTTCCACACCGGCGCGCGTCCGGCGCGGGCGGGATCATCCACGCCCCCGCGCAGCGGGGCCTGGGCCAGCAGGGGCGCTACGTCGATGCGGTTGAACGAGAACGCACCCAGGGCCAGCGCCGCCGTCGTGCGATCGTCGTGCCGCACCTGGATCGTTCCCGAGCAGCACGCCTTGGGCTCACAATTCCCACCACCTTGCCCGAGCGCCGTCAACGCCAACGCCAACGTCATACCAACACACGCCATGGAGCACCTCTTGCGCAGACCGTTGCGCCGCCGCGGGCGGCCCTGCCGGAGGCCGGGCCTTTCCACGCCGCCCGCCTCCCGGACCACCCTTGCCCACCAAGTATGCCAGGGTCGACCCGTCGCGCCAACGAAAAACACGCCGCGGGCGCGCCGACGCAAGCCCGCGCCTCCGGCCGACGCCCCAGACCGGTTTCTATCGGACGCGCCGCGGCTCAAACACGCTGAGCGCTCCGGAAGGGCAGGATGTCGCCCTTGATGATCCAGGTGTAGGCCTCGAGCACGCTCCGCACGTGCTCGCTGGCGCGCCGGTGGGACGCCACGAACGCGCGGGCCGACTCCCCAAGGGCCCGGGCCCCCTCCACGTTGGCCAGGACCTCGCGCAGGATGCCCGCCCAGAGCACGCCGTCGGGCGCGCGCACCAGGCGCGCCGTTCGGCCCTCCTGCAGCACGGACACCCCCGGGTCCTCCGCGGCCACGACCGCCATCGCGCCCCCCATCGCCTCGAGCGTGATGCTGCGCTGTTCCCCGCTGGCGTCGGGCTGGACGAGCACGTCCCCCTGAAGGACCAGGTCGCGCCGGGCCTCGAGGTCCGCGATCAGCGACAGGCGATCGAGCACGCCCATGCGCCTGGCCACGCCCCACAACTCCGCCCGCCGGGCCGCCTTGGCGTCGCAGAAGATCAGCGCGTCGGCCCCGTCACGGATCGCGTACGCGAGGCCCTCGATGGCCGCCACGAACGCCGCACGCGATCGCCCCGAGCCGATGACCATCGCCGAGATCGAGCGATCCGGCGCGAACCGGGGCGCGTGCCGCGCCGGCGTGAGCACTCCCCAGGGCGCCAGGCGAACGAGCATGGCCTCGGCGTCCTGGCGCAGCGCCCTCTCGATGGAGGTATCCGGGGCGATGAACAGCGGGGGGCCCAGATCCCTCGGTGAGAACTCGCGTGCCCGGGCCGCCAACCCCGTGCGCCACACCTCCACGACCAGCGGGACTTCCAGCGCCCGCGCCAGCGCCGCCCCGAGCGACCACGCCGCGCCCCCGAACACGTGCACCAGGTCGATGTCTCCGCCGCCGTTGGCCTCGGCCGCCTCCTCGCCCTGGCGGGCCAGCGCCCGCGCCGTCGCCGACAACCCCAGCGACCATCGCCGCTGCGGATACGTCAATCGCCGCGAGACGAGCTCGGCCGGCGCATAGGGCAAGGCCGTGTCGGGCACCGCGTGGATCACCCGCACGCCCTCGTCGGCCAGCCCGACCTCCAGGCGCGAGAGCAGCCCCGGCTCGCGCGTCGCGAAGATCTCGTCGGCCAGGATCAGGACCCGCATGCTCGATCCCCGTGCCCGGGCCTAGGCGGACGCGCCCGCGGACGCCTCACGGTAGTGCAGGTCCGGCTCGGGCGCGGGCATGTGCGCCGCCCCGGGCGTGCGCCACAGGGCCACCCAGTGCCCCGGCAACACCTGCGCCAGCGTCGTATCCGCGCCGCCCGAGGGCAGGACATCACCGGGCGGCACATGCCTGGGCCACCACGGACGCAGGCCCTCCAGCGGCCCCGCGCCCGCTTGGAACTCCCGCTCCCACTCCGCGGACTCGCCCACGCCCGCGAGGCTGGTCCGGCGCTCGCCCAGCCGCGGGATCGCGCCCAGCAGCCCGCGCGTGTACGGATGCAGCGGCGACGCGAACAGCCCCCGCACGCTCGCATACTCCACGACCCGCCCGGCGTACATCACGCACACTACGTCCGCGTGCTGCGCCACCACGCCCAGGTCGTGCGTGATCAGCAGCACCCCCATCTCGTGCGCCGCCTTCAGCTCGTCCAGCAGCTCCAGGATCTGCGCGGCGATCGTCACGTCCAGCGCCGTCGTCGGCTCGTCGGCCAGCAGCAGCCGCGGACGGCACGCCAGCGCCATCGCGATCATCACCCGCTGACGCATCCCCCCGGAGAACTGGTGCGGGTACGCCCCCAAGCGACGTGCCGCGCCCGCGATCCCGACCTCTTCCAGGGCACCCACCGCGGCCGCCCGGGCCGGCGCCGCGCCCAGGCCCCGGTGCAGGCGCACCGCCTCGATGATCTGCTCGCCGATGCTCATGACCGGGTTGAGGCTCGTCATGGGCTCCTGGAAGATCATCGCGATCTGCCCGCCCCGGATGTCCCTCAGCGCCGGCGCGGGCAGGGTCATCAGGTCGAGCGTTCGCCCGTCTCCCGCGTCGAAGGCCGCCCGTCCGCGCTCGTACCGCGCCGGCGGGGAGGCGAGCAGCCGCAGCAACCCCATCGCCGACACGCTCTTGCCGCACCCCGACTCGCCCACCAGCGCCACCGTCTGCCCGCGGTGGATCGTCAGGCTCAGCCCGTCCACCGCCCGCACGCGCGGGCCCACGCGGGACTCGAACGAGATCGCCAGGTCGCGCACCGCCAGCAGCGGCGTGCCCTCCCCCCCCCCGGCGCGTGCCTGGCCCGCGCTCATCGCCGGGTCCTCCTGGGGTCCATCGCCTCGCGGAGTCCCTCGCCCACGAAGTTCAACGCCAGCAACGTGAGCCCGAGCATCAGGCACGGGAACAGCAAGAGCCACCAGTTCGACTGGTAGGGGTTCAGCTCCACCAACCCCTCCGAAGCGAGGTTGCCCCAGCTCGGCAGCGGCGGCTTGACCCCGATGCCCAGGAAGCTCAGGAAGCTCTCCTGCAGGATCGCCTGCGGCACCGTCAGCGTCGCGTACACGATGATCGGGCCCGCGAGATTGGGCAGCAGGTGCACGAAGAACACCCGGCGCCCCGGCAGGCCCAGCGCCCGCGCCGCCTCGATGAACGCCTGGTTCTTCAGGCTCAACACCTGCCCGCGGATCACCCGTGCCATCGTCAGCCAGCTCACGCCCCCGATGGCCGCCAGCAGGAGCGCCGTGTCGATGGCGCGCCGCGCCGGCGCCGAGATTTCCCGCGGGGGCGCCCGGCGCGCCGCCTCGTCGCGCAGGCGTCCGGCCAGGTCCGACTCGAGGCTCAGCAGGCGTGCCACGTCGCCGCCCGCCTCGGGATGGCTCGCCAACTCGGGCCGGGCCAGCTGTTGCACGATCGCGGCCCGCTCGCGCCCTCGCGAGACCCACTCCTCCACCAGCGCGTCGCTCGCGACCGCGAGCAGGATCACCAGCAGCACGTAGGGCAGCCCGTACAGCACGTCCACGACCCGCATCATGAGGTCGTCCACGCGCCCGCCCAGGTAGCCCGCCGTGGCGCCGTACAGCGTCCCGATGACCACTGAGAGCAGTGCCGCCGCCGCGCCGATCGCCAGCGAGATCCCGCCCCCCGCCAGCACCCGCACCAGCAGGCTCCGCCCCATCGCGTCGGTCCCCAGGAACCAGCGCGGCCAATGCTCCCGCAGCGCCCCACCCGCCGCCGCCGAGGGGTGATCGAGCAGTTCGCCCGGGCCCACGCCCTCCCCCGCGGCGATCCGGGCCACGACCCCGGGATCCACCATCGCGTTGAGACGCCGCGCCTGCTCCGCGTTGGGCGAAACCCAGGCGGGCGGGAGGCGGCCCCGGCTCGGCTCCCCCGCGTCGTATCGCGGCATCGGCGCCGCGTCCGCTCGGGCCTGGTCGCCCAGCGTCCAGGGGAGCGAGCCCACGCACGCGACGACGATCAGGCCCAGCAGCGCCAGCCCCAGCATCCCCGCGATGCTGCGCGTGAGGGGGTGTTCGCGGGTGCGGGACATGGGTCAACGATACCGCGCGCGCTCAGCGGGAGGCCGGGTCCCCGCCCGGCGAGTCCCAGGAATCCGTGTCGACCACGATCCGCCCGGGTTCGCCCTGCCAGGGAAGCATGGGACGAGGCCAGGCGCTGCGGCGCCCGCCCGGGTCGTGCCGGGTCAGCCCCAGGCGCAGCGCGCCATCGGGCTCGATGCACTCGCCCGGGATGCGCACGCGGAACGACCAGCGGTCCGGGCCCCGGAGCACCCGCGCGTCGGCGGGGGTTGGCACCAGGTCCGCCCGTCGGGCCTCGTCGGCGAGGGCGCCCTGGCCGTTCACCCGCAGAACGCTCCGTGGCGCCCCGCTGGGGCCCAGCCAGATCCGGACCTCGTCGTCCTCGGTACGGGCCGCCCCGCCGGGCGCCCGGCACTCCACGTACAACTCCCACGCGCCGTCCACCGGCGAGCGCAGCAGCACCGCCCCGGTGCGCCACGCCTCGGGCTCGGTCGCATCGCCACCTCCCGACATCCACCGGGCCATGTCGAGGTCCGGGTGCAGCGGGCCGATGCGCAGCCCCGGGGGCTGGACTCGCTGACGCGCCTGCAACGGCGCCACCTCACCCTCCCATCGCCCCGCGTGAACGACAACCCGCCCGGGGGCATCCTCGGCCAAGAGACGTTGGATCGCCAGCCCCTCCAGCGGACGCAGGTCGGGCCCGCCCGACGAGGCCGCCTGGACCCAGCACAGCGTGGGCGTGGGCGTCAGATTGGCCACGACCACGCGGGCCACCCCGCGCCCGGTTCGGGCATCGAGGATCCCCGCGTCGTCCATCACCCACGCCACGGCCCGCGGCTGGGCGTTGAGCCAACCCTCGACGCGCGATGCCGCCTGCGCGAGAGACAGCCGCGGGTCGAGAATCTCCCGCAGAAGCCCGTCCAACTCTCCATGATCGCTCGGCCACGCGGGGGCGACCACGCCGTTGCCGAAGTCCACCGCCGCCGTCAATCGCTTCTTGAGCCGCTGGCACGAATCGGCGTCCGCGAGCCACACCCTTGCGAGCGCGACCCTCCAGCGCTGCTCGTTCTGCCTCGCCAGCGCCTCGATCGTCGGATCCTCGAACGGCTGCAGGTCGCCCCCGCCCGGGCCCGCGGGCGACGCGCCCAGGCTCCCCAACATCATCCGGTATCGCCAGCGCCCCAGCGGCGATTGGGCCTCGGGCCAGGCCAGGGCGGACAGAATGGGCGACACGGCCCCGGCGGTACTCTGGGCCGCCGCCCAGCAACCTCTCGCGTCGTCCCCCGCCGAGCCCAGCATCCCGGCGGGATCATCCAGCCAGTTGAGCGAGAACGTGCGATCCCCCACGCGGAGCAGACGCGGAGCGGGCTGGTCGGGCAGCGGCAGCACGATCACCCGGGCCCCCGGGCTCGCCCCGTCGGCTCCCCTCGCCTGGAGCACGCTGTGCCACACGCCCGGCTCGGGCAGCCACGCGGCCCGCGCCTCCTCGCCCGCGGCGCGGGCCAGGTCCATGGCGACCTCCACCCGGCGCACCTCGCCCCGGATGGGCTTGCCCACGTCCAGGGTGGCCGTCACCGCGCCGTGCAGCCAGGCAGGCCAGCTCTCGTCGAGCGGGATCACCAGCGTCTGCCCGGGCGTGCAGTCCAGCCGCGGCAGCGAAGGTGCGGCCCCGGGGCGCGACGCGCACCCGCACGCCAGCACGAGCACCATGAGCATCGCGAACAGTCGACCCATGCCGGGCAACTTCTCCATCACTCACGCCGCCCCGACGGGAAGCGTGTCCAGCAGGTTGCGCACCACCGCGTCCGTGCTCACGCCCTCGGCGTGGGCCTCGAAGTTCAGGATGATGCGGTGCCGCAGCGACGCCAGCGCCGCCGACTTCAGGTCCTCCACCGCCACCGCCGGGCGTCCATCCAGCAGCGCGCGGCACTTGCCCGCCAGCACCATCGCCTGCGCGGCGCGAGGGCTGGCCCCCAGCCGCACGTATTGGTTCACCATCGGCGTCGCGAAGCCCGCGGACTCGCCCTCGCCCCCGGACGTGCCACCCGCGGGGTGCGTCGCCAGCACCAGCCGCACCGCGTAGTCCTGCACGCTGGGCGCGATGGCCACCTGGCGGACGAGCTTCTGGTGCGCCAGGATCTGCCCCCCATCCAGCACCGGCCTCACCTCCGCCTCGCTCGCGCCCGTGGTCCGGGCCAGGATCTCGCGAAGCTCTTCCCTTCCGGGCGTGGGCACCCGCAGCTTGAAGAAGAACCGATCCAGCTGCGCCTCGGGCAGGGGGTACGTCCCTTCCTGCTCGATCGGGTTCTGCGTGGCCATGACCAGGAACGGCTCGGGCAGCCGATGCGTCCGCCCCCCCACCGTCACGCTCCGCTCCTGCATCGCCTCCAGCAGCGCCGACTGCGTCTTGGGCGTCGCCCGGTTGATCTCGTCGGCCAGGAGGATCTGCGTGAAGACCGGGCCTTCCTGGAACCGGAATTCCCGCACCCGCCGCGTCCCCTCGTCGCGCTCCACCACCACCTGCGTCCCCGTGATGTCCGCCGGCATCAGGTCCGGCGTGAACTGCACGCGCGCGAACGCCAGCCCCAGGCTCCGCGCCAGCGTTCGCACCAGCAGGGTCTTGCCCACCCCGGGCACGCCCTCCAGCAGCGCGTGCCCACCCACGAACAGGCACGTCAGCACCCCCGCCACCACCTCGTCCTGACCCACCAGCACCCGACCGATCTGCTCACGCACCGCGACGAAATCCGCGCGGAATCGCTCGGCGGCGGCTTGAACGGCGGCGACCTCGTCCGTCTGGGTCATCGGGCGAAGGATACGGCGGACGCTCCTCACGCCGCGTGAGGGGGTCGGGGCTCCTCGTGCACGAGCGACGTCGTGCACGCCGGCAGCGAGACCTCCCGCCCGTCCCCCAGCCGGACCCGGATCGCCGCCACCGGATCGATGTCCACGACCGTGCCGAAGTAGCGTTGGTTGTCGTGGGCGAATGAATGCCGCCCGCCCACGAGGATGTCGTGCTCGCGCCACGCGGAGGCGAGCCGGGCCGTCTCCCACGAGAAGTGCATCGCCAGGGAGTGGACCAATCGTCCGGCGACGTCCAGTCGCGTGCCCTCGATGCCCAACCCGCGCATCGATGCCGCCCGTGGGGCCAGCTCCGCCGGCCAGTCCGAGTCCCGCTGCAGCACGTTGATCCCGATTCCCAGGTAGATCAGCCCCGCTTGACGCTCGATGAGCACGCCGGCAACCTTGCGGTGCGGCGGCCTGGGCTCGACAACGTCGTTGGGCCAGCGCAAGCCCAGCGACCCGGGGCGCCCCCCACACGCGTCCTTGGCCACGATCCCTCCCATGAGGGAGAGGCGTCCATCGTCGATCGCTTCGCCAGGAAGCACGAACGTCACCGCCACGCCCAGGTGCGAAGTGTCGGCCCACGATCTCCCCAGCCGCCCCCGCCCCGCCGTCTGACGACCCGCGAGCACCATCAGCCCCGGCTTTC
>JBGAOG010000106.1:0-10476 GCA_044221985.1 Phycisphaerales bacterium | reverse complement strand
TCCCTGGAGATGTCGCCGTAGGTCTGGCGGAACATATCCCAGTAGCGCGCCTTGCGGGCGCCGGGGAGGATGGCGCCGACGTTGTCCGTCATGAGCGGCAGGCGTTCGACGTCGACGCTCATGTCGACGGCGGCGCCGGGCAGGTCGACCACGCCCGACTGGCCTTCGGCGAGCGTGTCGGCGGCGCGCCGGAGGTCCATCAGCGAGCGTCCCTGGGGATCGGCGGCCCGGACGAGCTGGTCCGCCGCCGGAGCGGACATCATCACCACGGGCACGCCCAACGGGCGCCGCCCGGCGAGGGTGAGGTCGCCCAGTTCCCTGGCCCTGGGATCGGCGGCGCCGGGCGGGTTCACGAGGATGATCGCCTCGGGCTCGGCCTGGGCCACGGCCCGCAGCTTGGGCTCCAGGGCGGCGGCGAACGACCATTCGCCGTCCTTGCCCCAGAGGCTTTTGCCGGCCTCGTCCATGGGCTCAAAGCGCAGGAGCATGGCGACCTTGCCCTTGAGGCTCGTGCCCTCGGGGATGCTGCGGTACTTGTGGGAGTCGCTGCCGAGGGCGTAGCCGACGAAGGCGACGGGCGCGTTGACGGCTCCCGCGGCGGAGTAGCCGAGGGTGTTGAAGTCCTTTGCCGGGGCGAGGTCGGCGGCGGGCCCCTGGTGCGGCGAGAACGACAGGCGCTGCGACTTGAGCCTCACCGAGTCGCCCGGACGCAGCGAGGCGGGCGCCTCGAACACCTGGCGATAGCGAGTTCGCTCGGAGGCGGGGACGGGGTTCTCCGAGGGGGCATCGGGGAACGCGGGCTGGAGCCCGAAGTCGCGGAGGAAGAACTCGACGTAGTCGGCGGCGCGGCGGTTGCCGTCCGTGCCGGGGGCACGGCCTTCGAAGAACGCGCTCGAGAGCGTCGTGACGTGGTGGCGATAGGTCCGGACCTCGTCGGAGGTGGACTCAGGATGGGCGGGCGGGTGCGAGGGCGCGCCGATGGCGGGCTGGGCTCTTCCCGGGACGGGGATCATGGACGGTGCGTCTTGCGCCGCCGCCATGGCGGTGAAGGTCAGCGTCAGGATCCAGCGCCAGGGGCGGAGCCCAACGTTCTTGGAAACCTGAGGGAAGGTCGGGGGCATGTCGTCTCCTAGCTGGAGGCACGTCGAGGGGAACTGGGCGATGACCGCGATCGCCCCGGGGAAACGGCTGGCATCCAACGCCCTCGCGGTTCCGAGCGGGCGATTGCAGCAAGCCTAGCGCGACGCCGCGAGCCCTTCAGGCGCACCTACACTCCCCCGAAACACGGGCCGCGGTCTGTTCGGCAATCGGAAGGGCGTTGCTGCCCGGGCAACGTTCGTCGGCACGGCCGGCCCAAGGGACGAACACATGCACAGCACCAGCACCGCCGAGGGTTCCTGCCTCCCCGCGGCCTCGGCACGACCGGCCGCTCAGGGTTCCACGATCCTGGATCCCGCCGATACGTTCCCGCACCGGCACCTCGGTCCCGACGAGGCGGACGTTGGGCAGATGCTGGAGCAGCTGGGGTATCGGTCGATGGACGAGTTCATCGACGGGACGGTTCCCGAGACGATCCGGCTGCGTCGCCCGCTGAACATCGACACGGGCAAGCCGGTGCGCGGCGAGTTCGAGCTTCTCGAGGAGCTGGCGACGACGGCCGGGGAGAACCAGGTGTACCGCTCGTGCCTGGGCATGGGGTACAGCGACACGATCACGCCGCCGGTGATCCTGCGGAACATCCTGGAGAACCCGGGCTGGTACACGCAGTACACGCCGTACCAGGCGGAGATCTCGCAGGGTCGGCTGGAGGCGTTGCTGAACTTCCAGACGATGGTGAGCGATCTGACGGGCCTGCCGCTGGCTGGGGCGAGCCTGCTGGACGAGGGCACGGCGGCGGCGGAAGCGATGGTGATGTGCTATTCCACCGCTGGGGGGAGCGAGGGGGAGAAGCGGACGTTCGGGGTGAGCGCGGACTGCCATCCCCAGACGATCGGGGTGGTCCGCACCCGCGGGAAGTCGCTGAACATCAGGGTGGTGGTGGGCGACGTCACGCAGTTGCTGGCGCAGCACGACGATCTGTGCGGGGTGCTGGTGCAGTACCCGGACACGCACGGTCGCCTGCACGACTGGCGCTCGGTGATCGCGCGGGCGCACGAGCGGGGCGGGATGGTGGTGATGGCGACGGACCTGCTGGCGCTCACGCTGCTGACGCCGCCGGGCGAGCTGGGGGCGGACATCGCGCTGGGGAGCGCGCAGCGGTTCGGGGTGCCGATGGGATTGGGCGGGCCGCACGCGGCGTTCATCGCCTGCAAGCAGGAGCACGCGCGCAAGATGCCGGGGCGGATCATCGGCGTCTCGCGCGATGCGCAGGGGAACACGGCGTATCGCATGGCGATCCAGACCCGGGAGCAGCACATCCGTCGCGAGAAGGCGACGAGCAACATCTGCACGGCGCAGGCGCTGCTGGCGATCATCGCGGGGATGTACGCGGCGTACCACGGGCCCGAGGGCCTGCGGCGGATCGCGCGGCGCGTGCACAAGGGGGCGGCGGTGGTCGCGCTGGGGCTTTCGAAGCTGGGGCACGGGGTTCCCGCGGGCGGGGCCTTCTTCGACACGCTGCGGGTGAAGGTCGGCGCCGGGCTCTCGGCCCAGCGTGTGATTGCCGCGTGCCACGACCGCCAGATCAACATCCGGGACCTGGGCGACGGCGCGGTGGGCATCGCGTTGGACGAGACGCTGGATCGGCGGCTGATCGCCGACCTGCTCAGCGCCTTTGCGCCTCCGGGGATGGTCCCGCCGGCGGTGGGCCTGCTCGAGAAGGACACGCCGGACGACTACGTGGGCCCGTTCGCGCGGACGAGCGGGTACCTCACGCACGGGGTCTTCAACAGCTACCACAGCGAGACGGAGATGCTGCGGTACATCAGCAGGCTCGCGGGACGGGACCTCTCGCTGGCGTTCAGCATGATCCCGCTGGGCTCGTGCACGATGAAGCTGAACGCGACCAGCGAGATGATCCCGATCACGTGGTCCACGTTCGGGCGGCTGCACCCCTTTGCCCCGGCGGACCAGGCGCGCGGGTACCACAAGATGTTCCGCCAGCTGGAGAAGTGGCTGGCGGAGATCACGGGCTTTGCCGCGACGAGCCTGCAGCCCAACGCGGGCAGCCAGGGGGAGCTGGCGGGCCTGCTCACGATCCGCGCGTACCACGAGTCGCGCGGGCAGGGGCACCGCAACGTGTGCCTGATCCCCGACTCGGCGCACGGGACCAACCCCGCGAGCGCCGTGATCGCGGGCCTGGAGGTGGTCGCCGTCGCCAACGAGGACAACGGCAACATCTCGATCACCGACCTGAAGGCGAAGGTGGAGGAGCACAAGGACCGGCTGGCGGCGTTCATGGTGACGTACCCGAGCACGTACGGCGTGTTCGAGGAGGGGATCAAGGAGATCTGCCAGGTCGTGCACGAGGGCGGGGGGCAGGTGTACATGGATGGGGCGAACATGAACGCGCAGGTGGGCCTGTGCCGCCCGGGCGATATCGGGGCCGATGTCTGCCACCTGAACCTGCACAAGACGTTCTGCATCCCGCACGGTGGGGGCGGCCCGGGCATGGGCCCGATCTGCGCCGCGGCGCACCTGGCCCCGTTCCTGCCGGGGCACGCGCTGAGCGACCCGCGTCGGGAGGCGTTCGGGATCGAGCCGGGCTCGATCAAGGACGTGGGCGCCGTATCGGCGGCGCCGTACGGCAGCGCGAGCATCCTGCCCATCTCGTGGGTGTACATCGCGCTGATGGGCGGGGGCGGGCTGAGGCGAGCGACGGAGGTGGCGATTTTGAGCGCCAACTACATGGCCAAGCGCCTGGAGAAGGACTATCCCGTGCTGTTCCGGGGCAAGGGCGGGCACTGCGCCCACGAGTTCATCATCGACTGCCGCCAGTTCGAGAAATCGGCGGGCGTGAAGAGCGAGGACATCGCCAAGCGGCTGATGGACTACGGGTTCCATGCGCCGACGATGAGCTTCCCGGTGCCGGGGACGCTGATGATCGAGCCGACCGAGAGCGAGAGCAAGGGGGAGCTGGACCGGCTGTGCGATGCGTTGATCGCCATCCGCGGGGAGATCGGCGAGATCGAGGCGGGCAAGCTGCCTCGCGACGACAATCCGCTCAAGCACGCGCCGCACACGGTGGGGATGATCATCGGCGAGTGGAAGCACCCGTACACGCGTGAGAAGGCGGCGTTCCCCGCGCCGTGGGTGAGGCAGAGCAAGTTCTGGCCGCACGTGGCGCGGATCGACAATCCGTACGGCGACCGGAACCTGGTGTGCACGTGCCCGCCGATGGGGGAACTCAAGTAGGACGATCGCGTCGTGCCGGCGAGGGGGGGTCGAGCGCTGCTGCTCACGCCACCGGCTGGCCCACGCCGCGGCGGGTCCACCGGGCGAGGTCGGCGGCGGCGGGATCGGAGGGCGAGGCCTGCCCGGGGTACTTGCGCTCGATGGCGGCGGCGAGCAGGCCCATGAACATGGGCTGGGGGTGGAGGGGCCTGCTGGTGAGCTCGGGGTGGAACTGGGCGGCGATGAAGTAGGGATGATGGGGCGCGGCGTCGGCGGGCGCGGCGTCGGCGGGGGCGGCGTCGGCGGGCTGACGCAGTTCGAGGACCTGCATGATGGGGCGGGTGGGATGGCGTCCGGAGAAGACGAGCCCGGCGGCCTCGAGGCGGGCGACGTACTCGGGATCGACCTCGTAGCGGTGGCGGAAGCGTTCGCGGATGGAGGGCTTGGCGGCGTAGAGGAAGGAGGCGAGGGTTTTGGGGGAGATGAAGACGTCCTGGGCGCCCAGTCGCATGGTCCCGCCGAGGCCCTCGATCTTCTTCTGCTCGGGCAGCTCGCTGATGACGGGGTTGGAGGAGGTGCGGGAGAATTCGGTGGAGGTGGCGTCGCGCAGGCCCAGGACGTTGCGGGCGAACTCGATGACGGCGACCTGGAAGCCGAGGCAGATTCCCAGGTAGGGCAGGCCCTTCTCGCGGCAGAAGCGGACGCAGGAGATCTTGCCCTCGACGCCGCGCGAGCCGAAGCCCCCGGGCACGATGACGGCGTCGAGCCCGGCGAGGTGGCTGGCGACGTTGGCGTCGGTGATGTCGGTGGTGTCGATCCAGCGGATGTCGACCTGGGCGGCGAGGTGGGCGGAGCAGTGTTCGAGGGCCTTGTCGATGGAGGCGTAGGCGTCGCGGAGGTTGGCGTACTTGCCCATGAGTCCGACGGTGAGGGAGCGGGACTTGGGGGCGGTGAGGCGTTTGACGAAGGCGGTCCAGCGTTCGCGGGACCTGTCTTCGAGGGCGTTGTCGACGCGGTCGTGGAGGTTGACGAGGGAGAGGACCTCGCGGTCGAGGCCCTCCTGCCGCATTTCCTCGGGGATGGTGTAGATGCTCTCGCGGTCGTGCATGGAGAAGACGCGTCGGAGCGGGACGTTGCTGAACATGGCGATCTTCTGCATGACCTTGGGGGAGACGGGGTTGCCGGCACGGCAGCCGATGATGTGGGGCTGGATACCGGCCTCCATGAGGCGCTTGATGCCCAATTGGGCGGCCTTGGACTTCTGCTCGCCGAGGGCCTTGGGCTCGATGATGTAGGTGAGGGCGACGAAGCAGCAGGAGCCGGGGCCCTCCTCGAAGGCCAGCTCGCGCAGGGCCTCGATGTAGAAGCCGTTCTCGTAGTCGCCGACGGTGCCGCCGACCTCGACGAAGACGACGTCGGCCGGGCGTTTGCCGTCGCCGCGGGCGGCGAGCTCACGGAGCTTGAGCTTGACCTCCCCGGTGACGTGGGGGATCCACTGGACGTCGCGTCCGAGGTAGGCGCCCTGGCGTTCGCGGCGGATGATCTCGCCGAAGATCTGGCCCGAGGTGGTGAAGTTCTGGCGGGAGAGGTCCTGGTCGAGCAATCGCTCGTAGGTTCCCAGGTCCATGTCGCACTCGGTGCCGTCGTCGAGGACGAAGACCTCACCGTGGCGGAAGGGGTTGAGGAGTCCGGCGTCGATGTTGAGGTAACCTTCGAGCTTGATGGGGGCGACGCAGAGCCCCTTTTCCTTGAGCATCTTGGCCATGGAGGAGCAGAAGATGCCCTTGCCCAGACCGGACATGACGGTGCCGAGCACGATGATGTACTTGTGGTGTCCGCGCTGGTATCCCGGGGGGAGGGGGGAGTAGAACTCGGACTCGTCGGTGGATTCGGCGAGGCCGGCGAGGCCTGAGAAGGCGTTGGGGCGGGGTCCCGGGGCTGGGAGGTCCTTGAGGAAGTCGGCGAGGGCCTGGCTGGGGGGCTGGGTTTGCAATGGGGGTGTCGCTCCCGAGGGCTGCCTCGGGGGCGTGGGCTGGCTGCTCTGGGGGGGCATGGGACAGTGTACCACCCCTGGCAGGGAATGTCGTGAGCCGGGCCCGAAAGCGGGCGGGCCGATAGGCTTGGGGATCATGCGCAAGAACGGGATCGGGTTGGCGGTGGTGTTGGCGGCGATGGCGAACCTGCTGGGCGTGGAGGCCGGGGCCGCCCGCGGGGAGGGGGACGGCGAGGAGTCCCGCGACCCGCGGCTGGAGGCGTCGACGGGTCGGGACCTGTCGCACTATCCGCCGTCGCGCTGGTTCGACCACAAGCACATGAAGTTGAGCCTGACGATCCCGGACCTGGGCGAGGCGCGTCTGTCGGGAGTGGAGGAGCTGACGCTGGAGGCGATCGGCACGTCGCGGCGCGAGGTGGTGCTGGATTGCGTCGGGCCGGAGGTGGGCGAGGTGACGCTGGGGCGGACGGCGTGCGGGTTCGAATCGGCGGGCGGGAAGCTGCGGATCCTGCTGGCGGAGGAGGCTCGGCCGGGGAGCGAGTTCACGTTGCGGATCGCGTACGAGCTGGACTTCTCGGGCAACCGCGGGGAAGGGCTGGTCTGGCTCAAGCCGCGCCCGCAGGACGACAGCGAGACGCAGCGGAATCCGCAGGTGTATAGCCAGGGGGAGGCGGAGTCCAACAGCCGCTGGTTTGCGTGCCACGACTTTCCCAACGAGCGGCTGACGACGGAGCTGGTGGTGGACGTGGAGGACGGGTACGAGGTGCTGAGCAACGGGCGGCTGGTGGAGAAGTCGCCCGGGGCGGTGGGGCGAACGGTGTGGCATTGGCTGCAGGACAAGTCGCACGTGAACTACCTGGTGGCGTTGTACATCGGGAAGTGCGCGGTGGTGGACGTGGGCGGGCCCGGGACGGCCCGGGCGGGGCTGGCGATGCCGGTGTACGTGCCGCTGGGGTCGGAGGAGAGGGCGCGGGAGGGCTTCGCGAATCTGCCGGCGATGGTGGGTTTCTTCGAGGGGTATTTCGGGGTGGAGTATCCGTGGTCGCAGTGCGCGCAGGCGTGCATCCGGGGCTTCAACGGGGGGATGGAGAACACGTCGGCGATTTTCTACGGGGCGCGGAGCGTGCTGCGGGAACGTGGGGAGAGCGACGACCTGATCTGCCACGAGCTGGCGCACCAGTGGGTGGGCGATTACGTGACGTGCAAGTCGTGGGAGCACCTGTGGCTCAACGAGGGATGGGCGGTGTTCTGCGAGTGCCTGTGGGCGCAGGAGCGGGCCCGCCAGGAGCACGCGGGCGAGGCGGGGGCGGAGCGGGCCGGGCGGGAGGCGTACGAGCGCCAGGTGGCGGGGGTGATGCGGGCCCAGCGGCGGATCAACCGGGCGTCGGCGCCGGGGAGCATCGCGATGGTGAGCAAGCGGTACGCCAACGCGGACGCGGTGTTCGCCAAGGTGGAGAACGTGTACAGCAAGGGCCCGGTGCTGATCCACATGCTCCGCGAGCGGCTCGGGCACGAGGTGTTCGACGCGGGCGCGAGGGAGTACCTTCGTCGGTACGGTCTGGGCCTGGCGGAGACGGACGACTTCCGGCGCGTGCTGGAGGACGTGAGCGGTCGGAGCCTCGAGGGGTTTTTCGACCAGTGGTTCGAGCGTCCCGGGATGGCGCGCGTGAGGGTGTCGCAGGCGTTCGACGCGGCGTCGCGCGTGCTGACGCTCACGCTGGAGCAGACGCAGAAGATCGACGGGTACAACCCCGCGTACGACATGGACGTGCCGATCCTGGTCACGCTCGAGGGGGGGGCGAAGCGCTGGGTGCGTGTGCGCAGCGACCGGCGGAGGGTGGAGTCCAGCTTCACGCTCGAGGGCGCGCCGGTGGACATTTCGGTGGATCCCGGGGTGACTCAGTTCGCGGGCTGGACGGTCGACAAGCCCCTGGCGATGTTCATGCACGAGCTGCGCGAGGGGGAGACGGTGATGGCCCGGTCGGCGGCGGCGGAGAGGCTGGCGGCGGAGGGGTCGATCGAGGCCATGGCGGCGCTGGCCCGTGAGGCCGGGTCGGGGGGCCCGGGCGTGCGGGCGAAGGAAGACCTTGGGGCGTGCGTGCTCGTTGCCCTGGCGCGAGGCTTGGGCGGTCGGGGCGTGGCGAGCGTGCTCGTGCCGACGGTGGGGCCGGGGGATCACGGGGCGTTGGCCCGGGCCTGGAGCGAAGGGGGGTCGCGATGAACCGAGTACTGGGGTTTGGCGCGATGGCGTGCCTGGGCGCGGCGTCGGCGTTGGGCTGGGACGGGGTGGCGGGGTTCGACGCCGCCAGCGGGAGGAGCCTCCGCAACTACCCCCACGATCGGGAGGTGGACCTGCTGCACATGCGTCTGGAGCTGAGCATTCCCAGCATGGACGAGCCTCGGGTCGAGAGTCGCGAAGTGCTGGAATTCACGCCGGTGGCGGGGCAGGTGGCGGAATTCTCGCTCGACGCGCGGGCGATGGAGGTGCGCGGGGTGACGAGCCCCGGTCGCGAGGCGGGGTTCGCGTACGACGGGAGCAGGCTGGCGATCCGGCTCTCCCCGCCGGTCCTACCCGGGGAGCGAGCGCAGGTGGTGATCGACTACGCACTGGACGACCCGCCCGATGGGTTGCTGTGGACGCCGGCGATCGCCGAGCAGCCGGAGCGCACGCCGCAGATCCACACGCAGGGGGAGGCGGAGTCGAACAGCTACTGGTTCCCCGGGCATGACTTTCCGAACGAGCGACTGACGACGGAGCTGGTGGTGACGGTTCCCGAGGGGTTCATGGCGAGCTCGAACGGGCGGCTGGTGTCGCACGAACATCGGGTGGTGGCGAGCGCGGGGGGCGAACGTCGGGTCGAGGTGTGGCACTGGTCGCAGGAGAAGCCCCACGTGACCTACCTGGTCAGCCTGGTGGTGGGGAGGTTCGACGTGGTGGATGTCGGCACGGCGGCGCTGCCGATGCCGGTGTACGTGCCTCCGGGGCGGGGCAAGGACGTGGCGGGCACGTACGGGCGCACGCGGGAGATGGCGACGGTGTTTGAGCGGCTGGTGGACGAGGCGTACCCGTGGGCGCGGTACGCGCAGCTGGTGGTGACGAACTTCAACGCGGGGGGGATGGAGAACACGTCGGCGACGAACATGTTCGACTTCGCGATCCTGGGCGAGGC
Organism: Phycisphaerales bacterium; assembly: GCA_044221985.1. Taxonomy (GTDB): domain Bacteria; phylum Planctomycetota; class Phycisphaerae; order Phycisphaerales; family UBA1924. Next base: position 981 of record JBGAOG010000106.1, on the reverse strand, counting down.
CGATCTGCTCGACCATGAGTTCGAGGGGTTGATCAGCCACGAGCTGGCCCACCAGTGGTTTGGGGACCTGGTGACGTGCAACTCCTGGGAACACCTGTGGCTGAACGAGGGTTTCGCGACGTTCCTGACGGGGCTGTGGGTGGAGAACCGGGAGCCCGGCGGGGGCGAGGCGGCTTGGATGTCCGGGCGGGACGCCTACGACCGGGGCGTGCTGGGCTGGTTCGACGGGCTGATCGGCGGGGACGGGGGTTCGCTGCCGGGGACGGTGGGCATGTGCAGCAACGTGTACGCGCATCCCGGAGAGACGTTCGGTCGCGGGAGCAACCCGTACCCCAAGGGGGCCTCGATCCTGCACATGCTTCGGCGCCGGCTGGGGGACGAGGTCTTCTTCCGCGGGCTGCGGCTGTACGTGGATCGCCACGCGCTCAAGACGGTGGAGACCAGCGACCTGCGGTACGCGATGGAGGAAGTCTCGGGGGAGGGGCTCGAGCAGTTCTTTGCGCAATGGTGCACGAGGCCGAACCTGCCCCGCGTGGAGGTCACGGTGGAGCGCGAGGGGGCACGCGCCAAGGTGAGCGCCCGGCAGACGCAGAAGATCGATGGGGACAATCCGGCGTTCGAGTTCGACCTGCCGCTGGCGGGGCTGGGAGGCGCCGAGGCCGAGGCGGTGGGAGTGCTGGCGTTCCGCGGGCGCGAGGCGTCGTGGGAGGGGGAGCTGCCGGAAGGGGCGCTGGGCGTGGTGGTCGATCCCGACGCGACGACGCTGGCGGAGCTGAAGGTCGAGCAGGAGGCGGGCGCGTGGGAGGCGCAGCTCCGGGGCGGGCCCACGCTGTACGCGCGCGTTCATGCGGCCCGGGCGCTGGGGAAGGCCGTGGGGCATGACGAGGCACTGAGGCGGGTCGCGGGGGATCCCGGCGAGCCGGTGGCCTTGCGGGTGGAGTGCGAGCGGGCGCTGGTCGCGATGAAGCGGGCGGGGGACCT
>JBGAOG010000105.1:0-10669 GCA_044221985.1 Phycisphaerales bacterium | reverse complement strand
GGGCGAACTCCTCGCGGGGCTGGAGCAATCGCTGTCGGTCCGGCGTCACTCGTTTCGCCGCTCGGGGCTGGGCTCGGTGCGGTACTCCGAGTCGCTCGAGGCCGCGGCCCCCCGCCTCTCCCGCCACGACCGGCTCACCATCCTCGCCCTCGACGACGCGCTCCGTTCCCCCGCCGTCGCGGCCGATCTCTTCCGGCAAGCGAGCCTCGATCGCGCCGACCCTTCCACCGAGTACGGCGGGCTGCTCATCGCCTCCCGTTTCGCCGGCGCCCAGGACGACCTCCCCGTGGCCCGCCTGTTTCCCCCGCGCCCGGGCGAGCGCCTGGGCGACGAGCGCTTCGTCGCCTCGGACGACATGCTCGCCAGTGCCAACATGGCCCTCGCCCATTATCACATCCACGCCCAGGGCGGCGCCCTGGCCCAGGCCTGCGGGCCCAGCGCGGGCGACCTCGACTATGCCCGCCGATTCGGCGTCAACTGCATCGTCCTCACCGCCCTGGACGACGGTCGCCTGGGCGTGGACTACTACCAGCCCGACGGCACCGTCCTCGACCTGGGCGACCTCACTCCCCCGCCGGTCCCAGCCGCTGCTCGCACGCCTCCACGACCTCGTCGAGGGCGATCCGCTCCATCATCGCCCGCCCGTGCGCCTCGAGCTTGTGGTCGTACGTGTCGTCCGCGAGCAGGTGCTGGATGACGTCCGCGTCGCGCCGAAACGGCCCCACGCGGTGCGCTCGCGTCGGCCCGAACAACGCCACGATCGGTCGGTCGAACCCCACCGCCATGTGCAGCGCCGCCGAGTCGTTGGCCACCACCAGCGCCGCGCCCTCGATCACCGCCATCAACTGCCCGATGCTCGTCGTGCCCACCAGGTCCACCACCCGACCTTCCGCCCGCTCGGGCGATCGCACGCCCAGGCCCAGGCACGCGGGGATCTGACCCCGCTCCGGGCCCGAGCCCACGATCACCACGTCCCGCCCGTGGGCCGCCAGGTGTCGGCCCAGAGCGGCGAACCTCTCGTCGGGCCATTGCTTGCCGGGCCAGCGAGAAGTGGGGGCCAGCACCACCGGCGCCGCGCGCCCCGCGCCGCACGCCGCGTCCAGCCGCGACCTTGCCCACGCACGGTCTTCATCGCTGGTGTACAGGCGCATCGCCCACTTGTTGTCGTGCAGCACGAGTTTGCGTTCGGCCAGCAGGGGTGCCACCAGCCCCAGCATCCGATCCACGCTGTGCGCTTCTACCTCGCTGGGGACCTGCCTCGTGTAGACCAGGCTTCGCAGCGGGCCCATCTCCCGCGCGTCGTCGTGACCCCAGCGCTGACGCGCCCGCGTCGCCCAGCACAGCAGCCCGGACCGCGCCAGCCCCTGGGCATCCACCACGAGGTCGTACCGCCGCGCACGCAAAGAACCCAGGTACGTCCGAAGCCTGCCCAACCGAACGCCCCGGACCCACTCCCCAAACTCCTTTCGGGGAAACGGGACGGGTTCTGTCAGGTCCGGGTGGTGCGCTATCGCGTCCACGAACGAGTCCTGCACGAGCCAGTCAATCCCCGCGTCGGGAAACGCACGCCGCAGATTCACCAATACTGGTACGGAGCGTGCCACGTCCCCCAGCGCACTGGGGCGGATGATGAGGATTCGGCTCGGGTCGCTCGTCATGGTGGTCCCGCTCGGGGTCGTATTATGGCCTCCGTACGAGTCGCATCTTGAGTGGAGGGTTTCCCATGAAGACGTGGACGTTGGCGGCCGCGGCGGCCTTGGTTTCCCTGGCGGGCGGTATCGCGCGGGCCCAGGACAAGCCCGCGCCCGAGACGCCCCGCCCCATGCAGACCTTCCTCGCCCTCGAGCGGGCCCCCATGGGCGACTTCGCGGTCGATCCCAAAGACGCGGCCCTCAAGAAAGCCATCGCCATGCTCCCCGCGCGCCTGGCCGAACTGCCCGGCGAGATCCCGGAGATGACCAAGGACGACGCGGACATGATCCGCATGGTCGCCCAGACCATCGCCCGGCGCCAACGCTTCGCCGTGACCTTTACCCCCAACTACCAGGCCGGGGGGGCCATGGGGTACGGCGTCATCCTCAACACGCCCTTCGACAACAAGGTCGATGCCGACGCCCTCGAATCGCGCGTCCTCGATGAGATCCGCAAGGAGCATCCGGCCTTCGAGGCCAAGGAGAGCCCTCGGTTCCCGAGCCTGACGGAGGTGGTCATCCCCGTGGCCCCGCTGCGATTTGGATCGCGCTCGGGCCGCGCCGGGTCCAGCTTCGACATCATCTGGGGGGCTGTGACCGACGCCGATGCGCCCTTCGAGAACCTCCCCAAGCCCACCCTGAAGGGCACCTCGATCGTGCATGGCGTCCTGGACTGCCGGGCCCTGACGCAGATCGTGGGCTTCATGCAGACGGGCATCAACGCGGGCATGAAGGACTCGGGGCAGGCCCCCGTGCAGGTCGGGCCCGAACTCTCCCAGTGGGGGCTCATCGGGCAGGACGCCATCCAGGTCGCCTTCGAGGTGGCCTACACGGCCGACGATCTCACCTCCCGTGCCGTGGCCACCAACATGGGCAAGATGATGGGCCAATTGGGCATCGACCAGCTCTCCGTCAAGCCCGCGGACCTCAAGGTCATCCCCGCCGACGCCGTCAACGCCAGCCTCAGCGTCATCACCGCCAAGCCGCTGCTCAAGCTCGTGGGCAACCTCAGGGCCCGCTTCCCCGAAGCACGCCAGGGCCTCGACGAGTTCACCCAGCGCACCGGCGTCAACCTCGAGCATGACATCCTCGCCGCCCTCGGCGGGCAGGTCGCGATGTACACCTCCGACTCCACCGGCGGCGGCGGATTCGGCTCCTCCATCGCCATGATGCAATTCACCGACCGCGACCGGTTTGTGGCCGCGCACGGGAAGCTGATCGGCGCCCTCAAGGCCATGATGAGCGATGATCCCGACGCCGCCAAGTTCTCCAAGTACATCCGCGTCCGCACGTGGAAGCTCGAGGGGGCCGATGTCAACAGCCTGACGTTCCCGGGCCTGCCCGTCCCGCTGGAACTCTCCTACGCCTTCACCGACCGCTGGCTGGTCATCGGGCTCACGCCCCAGGCCGTCTCCGTCGCCGTGCGCCAGGCCACCGGCAAGGGCGACGCGGGGCTGGGCACGCGCAAGGACCTGGCCGCGGCCCTGCCCAAGGGCCCGCTCACCGCCGTTTCCTTCTCCGACACGCCTCGCAAAATGAGCGACGGGTACACGCTCACCTGCCTGATCGGTTCGGGCGTGGCCAACGCCATGCGATCACCCGCCGACCTCGCTCGTGAACCCGGCATGGTGGTCCCGACGTTCAATGAGCTCCGCGCGGGCGCCCGCCCGACCATTGCCTGGTCTGTCTACGACGCGCCATCGCAGACCCTCACCATCGAGTCCCACGCCGATCGCTCGCTGCTGGTGAACCTGGCCGGGACGCTCGACGGCAGCGGGCTGATGTCCCTTGTTGGGCAGGCCGCCCCGGTGCTGGGCTTCATGGAACGACGCGGCGGGATGAACCCGCGGGGATTCGGGGCCCTGGACCTGCGCGACCGGATCATGCTCGACGCGCGCCTGCTCGCGGGCGGGCCCAGCCAGGCCCTGGTCATGCAGCCCTGGCTGACCGATGCCGCCGCCATGATCGTCCGCTGATCCGGCCTCAGCCCGGGTAGGTGCTGGAGGTGCGCTCGCTCTCCCAGACGGTGACGTCGCGGAGGAACGCCCCCTCGCACCGGCGCGAGATTTCCGGCGCCAGCAGCTCGTACACCACCTTCGCGATGTTCTCGACGGACGGGTTCAAACCCCGTCCGTCGGCGAACTCGGGGGTGTCCAGATTCAGGTTCTTGTGGTCGAACCGGCGCAGCACCACGTCGTCCACGATCTCCTCGAGCTGGCGCAGGGTCAGGGCGTGGCGCCCGTGCGGCTCGACGTCCACCTCCACGCTCGGCTCGACGAGGTAGTTGTGCCCGTGCCCGTTGGGGTTGTTGCACTTCCCAAAGAGGCGTGCGTTCTCCTCGGGCGACAACGACGCCACGTTCAGCCGATGCGACGCCGCAAAGTCAAACCGCTGACGCAGGATCGCCTTGCCGGGCTTGCTCATGTCGATCTCCACACTGAACGTCGGCGTCAGATACCACCGCACCCGCGTGACCAGCCGCCCCAGCCGCGCGTTGAGCTCCCGGGCCCGCGACCACAGCACGCTCGCGGGCGACTTGCCCGGAAACTCGCGGCACGCATCCTCAATCTCCGGGACGAGCAGTTCCCGAACGCCCCGATCGATCGCCTTGATATCCACCAGGTAACTGTGGATCGGATGAACCTCGCCGCGGCAGGCGACGTCGATCTCATAGTGACGCCCCAGCCCCTCCATCACCGGAGCGCCGGCGTAGGAATTGCGCATTCCGGGCGGGTCGCCCCGGTGCGGGTTGATTGAAAACCGGACACGACGTTTCAGAACAACCACGTTGAGACTGTACCCGGCTTGACGCCAGTCCGGGATTCGTTCACTATGGGAGTGGCCGCGGCGAGTACCCGCGGAAAAGCTGTTCCAGGAAAGGAGCTCGGGAAATGAAGAAGTTTGCCAAGGTCACCCTCGCGTTCGCCCTGATGGCGGGAACCCTGGGTTTGAGCATGTCCGGCTGCGAGAAGAAGGAAGAGCCGGCCAAGACCGCCGCCCCGGCCCCCGAAAAGAAGTAGCCATCTCGGCTCCATGAACCGAGGCGAGCGATCCCGAACACGGATCGCTCGCTATTCTCACCTTGCCGGATCCGGGGTTGCAGTTTCCGGCTCGGAGCAGGACATGAAGACGATCATCGCCGCGTTCGCCGTGGGTTTGGCCGCCTGCGCGTTGGCCCAACCACCCGTCCAACCCAAGCCCGGCGTCGAGCCGCCCGCGCCGCCGGCCGACCTTAAGCGCGCGCCCGACCCCTACGTCCTGGGCCACATCGTGAAGCTCATCGACGGCACCGACCAGGACCTCAAGTCCTACGAGGGCAAGGTCCTGCTGATCGTGAACGTCGCCAGCAAGTGCGGCTACACGCCCCAGTACAAGGACCTCGAGGCCATGTACCGCCGGTACAAGGACAACGGGCTGGTGGTCCTGGGCTTTCCCGCCAACGACTTCGGCAATCAGGAGCCGGGGACGAACAAGGAGATCGCGGAGTTCTGCTCCAGCAAGTACCAGGTGACGTTCCCGATGTTCGAGAAGGTCGCTGTGAAGGGGGAAGGAGCCCATCCGCTCTTTGCCCAGTTGGCCGCCCTTCCCAACGGGGGCGAACCCAAGTGGAACTTCGCCAAGTACCTGGTGGGCAAGGACGGCAAGCTCCTCGCGAAGTTCGAGACGCGGGTCAAGCCCGGCGAGAAGGGCGAAATCAATAGCGCCGTCCGGACGGCCCTCGGCTTGCCCGCCGACGATGCCGCCCAGCCCCAAGGGGCCAAGGACGATTCCAAGCCCAAGTAGAGCGTCTCGGAAGGCGCGGACCAAGCCAGTGTCGGAAAAGTCGCCCGACCAATGGCCTAGGATGTTTCGCGCGCATCAATGGGCGTCCTATTCGGAGGATGTTCGGTATGCGATGCGCCGATAAGCAGGCACAGGAATCGCCATGCCACCCGAGCAGCAGAGCACCGGGCTTTCGAACGCCCCCGCCGCGGTCAACGGCTGGGCGGCGGACTATTTGGAATCGCAGTACCAGTCCTTTCGGCAGGACCCCGCCTCTGTGCCCGAGGACGTGCGTGCGTTCTTTCGCGGGTTCGACCTGGGCCTGGTGCGCGAGGCGGGCCCGGCCCGCGTGCCCGCGGACGCGGGCTCGTCCTTCCAGCGCAGCGTGGACGACCTGATCAACGCCTATCGCGAGCAGGGGCACCTGGGCGCGCAGATCGATCCGTTCGGGCGGGCGCGTCCGCGCCCGACGGTCCTGGAACTCTCGGCGCACGGATTGGGCCAGGCGGATCTGGACCGGCGGGCCAGTGTCGTATCGGGCACGGGCGCGACGACGGCGACGGTGCGCGAGATCGTCGCCCACCTCGAGGAAACCTACTGCCGCACCATCGGCATCGAGTTCATGCACATCCGCTCCGACGAGGAGCGTGAGTGGTTCCTTCGCCACTACGAGCAGCGCCGGGGCATGACGCCCCTGACCAAGGACCAGAAGATCCGAGTGCTCGAGCAACTGACCCGCGCCGAGGGGTTCGAGGGCTTCTGCCAGCTCCGCTACGGCGGGGAGAAGCGATTCAGCCTCGAGGGCGGGATCTCGCTCATCCCGCTGCTCGACGCGACCATCGAGCGCGCCGGCGAGCTGGGCATCGAGGAGATGGTCCTGGGGATGGCCCATCGCGGGCGGCTCAACGTCCTCAACAACATCCTGGGCAAGACCTACGAGCAGATCTTCACCGAGTTCGAGGACAACTGGGACGAGGGCTTCGCCGACGGGGGCGGCGACGTCAAGTACCACCGGGGCTACTCGGGCACCCGCCGCCTCTCCAGCGGGCGGGACATGCGCCTGGCCATGGCCAGCAACCCCAGCCACCTCGAGAGCGTCAACGCCGTGGTGCTGGGGCGATGCCGCGGCAAGCAGCGCCTCCGCGGCGACCGCGACCGGCTGCGCGTGGCGCCGCTGCTGATCCACGGCGACGGCGCGCTGCCGGGGCAGGGGGTGGTGGCCGAGACGCTGAACATGTCCCAGCTCGAGGGGTACACCGTGGGCGGTGCCGTCCACGTCGTGATCAACAACATGGTCGCGTTCACGACCATCCCCGAGGACGACCGCTCCACGACGTACTGCACCGACGTGGCGAAGATGATCGACGCGCCGATCTTCCACGTCAATGGCGAGGATCCCGAGGCGTGCGTCGCCGTGGCGCGACTCGCCATGGAGTACCGCCAGGCCTTCAGGCGCGACGTCTTCGTAGACATGTACTGCTATCGCAGGTACGGGCACAACGAGCAGGACGAGGCCAGCTTCACCCAGCCGATCCTCGCCGGGCTCATCAAGGCCCACAAGGGCACGCTCGCGGGGTACACCGAGCGCCTGCTGGCCCAGGGCGTGATCGACCAGGCCGCGGCCGACCTGATCTCCGCGGGGCTCAAGGACCTGCTCAACAAGGCCCAGGAGAAGGCCCGGTCCAGGCCGCAGGACCCCACGATCGACCCCGGCAGCGCGCGCTGGAAGGGGCTGACGAGCAGGTACTCGCACGATCCGGTCAGCACCGGCGTGGATCGGGGCGTGCTCGGCGAGATCTGCGAGGCGATGGGGCGCACGCCCCCGGGCTTCGTGGTCAACCCCAAGCTCCAGCCCTTGCTCAAGCTCCGCCGCGAGCTCCCGCAGTCGAACCAGGTCGCGCACGCGGAGGCCGAACTTCTCGCGCTGGGCTCGCTCCTGGCCGAGGGCTTCCCCGTGCGTCTGTCGGGGCAGGACTGCCGGCGCGGGACGTTCACGCAGCGCCACGCGATCCTGCGCGACGTGAACACGGGAGAGCCCTACAACGCCCTGGACAACATCCGGGAGATGGGCTTCTGGGGCACCGACCACGCTCCCGGCACGGTGGGCAAGGACGGCAGGACCCGCCAGAGCAAGTTCTGCGTCTACGACAGCCCGCTCTCCGAGTTCAGCGTCATGGGCTTCGACTACGGCTACAGCATGGCCGATCCCAACATGCTCGTGCTGTGGGAGGGCCAGTTCGGCGACTTCTGCAACGGCGCCCAGACCATCATCGACCAGTACATCGCCTCCAGCGAGATCAAGTGGGATCGCTGGTCGGGCTTCGTGCTCCTCCTCCCGCACGGGTACGAGGGCGCGGGGCCCGAGCACTCCTCCGCCCGGCTCGAGCGATTCCTCCTGCTCTGCGGCAACGACAACATGCAGGTCGTGAACTGCAGCACCGCGGCCCAGTTCTTCCACGCCCTGCGACGACAGGTCAAGCGGAACTTCCGCAAGCCCCTGGTGTGCATGACGCCCAAGAGCATGCTCCGCGTGCCCACCAGCACGTTCGACGAGCTGACCACCGGCGGCTTCCGCGAGCTGCTCGACGACCCGGCCTTCGCCGGCAAGGACCGCAGGAACGTGTCCCGCGTCGTGGTCTGTTCGGGCAAGATCTACCACGAGCTGAACGAGCGGCGCAAGGCCCTCGGGCGCACCGACGTCGCCATCGTCCGCCTCGAGCAGTTCTACCCCTTCCACGCCGACATGGCCCGCGAGATCCTCTCCACGTACCCCAAGGGCGCCGAGCGCGTCTGGGTGCAGGAAGAGCCTCGCAACGCCGGGGCGTACCTCTTCGTGGCGGACCAGTTCCGCTCGACGCTGGGGATCGACCTGCCCTACCTCGGACGCCCGCCCAGCGCGACGCCCGCCGTGGGTTCCAAGCACGCCCACAAGGACGAGCAGGAGGCGATCCTCTCCGGCGCCATCGGCGCGCTGGCCAGGGACGCCAAGGGCGCGCGTGCCAACGGTGCCGCGCCCCAGGCCAGGCCCGAGGCACGCACGCAGGACAAGAAGACCCCGGCCCGCCACTGATCCAGTTCATCCGGGGCAGCACCCGCCCCCGAAGCAAGGAACGCCAGGATGCCCGTGGACATCGTGATCCCCGCCAGCGGAGAGTCGGTCACCAGCGGCGTCATCGCCCGCTGGACCAAGCAGGACGGCGAGTTCGCCAAGCAGGACGAGACCGTCCTCGAACTCGAAACCGACAAGGTGACCATGGAGATTCCGTCGCCGGCGTCGGGCGTTGTCCACCACGTCGCCAGGGCGGGCGACACGGTCAAGATCGGCGCGATCGTGGGCAACGTGGATCCGTCCGGGGCTCCCGTCAGGGCGGCCGCGGCGACGGCCGGCGCGACGGCCGGCGCGACGGCCAAGTCCGGCGGGGCGCCCTCGATGGGCACCGCGACGGCCGCGCCCCCGACCGAGCCCAACGGCGACGTGCGCGCGACGCCGCTGGCCCGCAAGCTCGCCGGCGAGCATGGCGTCGATCTGTCGAAGGTCAATGGCACCGGGCCCGGCAATCGCGTGCGCGAGCAGGACGTTCTCGAGTTCGTGAAATCGCGGGGGACGACGGCGCCGCCACGGGAATCGTCCGCGGACGCCGCCAGGGCGACCTCGGCGCCGCGCCCGGCGCCCGCGGGCGCTCGCGGCACGACGCGCGAGCGGATTTCACCGCTGCGGGCACGCATCGCCCAGCGCCTGGTGCAGGCCCAGCACACGGCGGCCATGCTCACCACCTTCAACGAGTGTGACATGGGCGCGGTCATGGACCTGCGCAAGGCCTACAAGGATGAGTTCGAGAAGAAGCACGGCGTGGGCCTGGGCTTCATGGGCTTCTTCGTGCGGGCCGTCGTGTCCGCCCTCAAGGCGTATCCGCTCGTCAACGCGTACTTCACGCAGGACGAGAAGGGCGAGCCCGCGATCGAGAAGCACGACTACTGCGACATCGCGATGGCGGTCTCCACGCCCAAGGGGCTCGTCGTGCCCGTGGTGCGCAGCTGCGAGAGCCTGTCCCTGGCCCAGGTGGAGCTTGCGATCAAGGACCTCGCCGCACGCGGGCGCGAGGGGAAGCTCTCGCTCGAGGAGATGCAGGGGGGGACGTTCACGATCACCAACGGCGGGGTCTTCGGCAGCCTGCTGAGCACGCCGATCCTCAACCCGCCCCAGAGCGCCATCCTCGGGCTGCACGCGATCAAGAACCGCGCCGTGGAGCATCCCGCGGGCAGCGGTCAGGTCGCCATTCGCCCGATGATGTACCTCGCGCTCTCGTACGACCACCGCATCATCGACGGCGCCGAGGCCGTGCAATTCCTCGTGCACGTCAAGAAGTGCATCGAGGACCCGCAGCGAATGCTCCTGGGGGTGTGAGCTTCGGATCGTCGAACGGGAACCGGCGCGGTCCACGGCACGCGGACGCGTCGCGGGCGTGGCATCGGTCGTCAGGGTGTTCCCACGTGGATGAGCAGCCCCTCGCTCGCGCGCCAGAGCATCTCATACACCCGCTGGAATCCGTCGTCCCCGCCCTGGTAGGGGTCGGGGACTTCGAGGCGATGCTCGGGCTCATCCCTGAGGGTGGCGTCGAATTTCCGCATGAGGTGGACCCGGTCCCGCGGTGCGCCCAGGTGCAGCAGGCGGTCGCGGTTGGAGAGGTCCATCGCGAGCAGATAGTGGAAGCGGGCGAAGTCGGTTCCCGGCGCGACTTGCCGCACCACGTGCGGGAAGGTGATCCCGTTCTTGGCCGCGCACGCCACGGTTCGCGGGTCCGCGGGCCCGCCCGCGTGCCACCCGCCCGTGCCGCAGGAATCGACGTCGAATCGCTCCAGCACGCCCCGCTGGCGGGCCTGATGGAGGAAGATCCCCTTGGCCATGGGGCTGCGGCAGATGTTGCCCAGGCAGACGAACAGCACGCCGATCTTCGGTTCGCTCATGACGCCTCTCCCGTCGCCACGCCCCCTGGATTGCCCAGGGCGCGTTCCACCTCGGCGCCCAGGGGCGAAGCGTCGCGCCCCGCGTGGGCGGCGAGGAGCGAGCTGCGCAATCCCGCGAGCCGCCCGCGGGGGAGCTCCGTGATCGCGTGCGCGATGGCCGAGGGATGCGCCGTGGGCGTCAGGCACGCGCCGCGGGCGTCGGGCGCGGCGGCCGCCGACGTCGCGCGCCGCCCCGGCACGCCCCTGCTCCA
>JBGAOG010000104.1:0-11016 GCA_044221985.1 Phycisphaerales bacterium | reverse complement strand
GGGCCCGCCCCCCGCCCCGGGCCCGCCGGGGGGGCCCGGGGCCGGCGACGGGTCCACGAGCCGGAGGCGCGGTCAGCAGCCCGACTCGTAATGCAGGATGAAGAACAGCAGGTCGTTGACGTCCACCCCGCCATCGGGAGCGCCGGCCATGCTCCCGTCGTCCAGGTCGGCGCCGGGGGCGGCCGCCTCGTACAGGGTCAGGAAGTAGAGCAGGTCGTTGATGTCGGTCCCGCCGTCGGGGGTGCCCGTGCCGCTCCCGTCGTCGAGGTCGACCAGGCAGACGCAGACGATGGTGGCCCAGTATCGGGTGTCGAGGCCGTTGGCGTGGAAGAACGTGCCGCCGACGTGGAGCTGGCCGCTGAACGAGTACAGGGTGTTGACCAGTCCGTCGGCGTACCCCAGCGCGGGCATCCAGGTGGCGCCGTTCCACTTGTAGACGCGGCCCTGGGAGATGCCCAGGGGCGCGGAGTACGTGGCGATGTAGAGCTCGCCGTTGAAGCTCGCGGCCGCGGTCACGAACTCGCCGGCGCCGATGACCCCGGCGCTCATGTCGCTCCAGGCGGACCCATTCCAGGCGGCGATGTTGTGGACGCCGACGCCCCCGGCGGTATCGAACACGCCCCCGGCGATGAGCTGCCCGCCGAAGCTGATCGTCGTGAAGACGCTGCCCTTGCCCGCGCCGCTGCGCAGGCCGGTGCCCAGGGCGCTCCAGGCGGACCCGTTCCAGGCGGCGATGCTGTTGGTGGTGAGCCCGCCGGCGCTGTCGAAGTATCCGGCGGCGATCAGCGAGCCGCCGAAGTTGGCGAACGCGCGGATGGACGGGATGGCCGCATCGGTGTTGGCGATTCCCGACCCGAGCGGCTGCCAGGCGCCCGCGACGAGCTTGGCGACGTGGTTGCACGAGGTCCCGTTGGCCAGCGTGAAGGTCCCGCCGACGTGCAGGATGGGCGTGCCGAAGAGGCCGCCGGTGGTCCCGTAGCCCGTCTGGGCGTAGACGGTGGCGTTGGAGGGCGTGCCGAGGTAGGTGAACCCGCCGACGACGGTGGACCAGTTCCCCTCGACGCCGCCGGCGCCGACGGGCCCCTGCCAGGAGGCGATGTTGTTGCACCCCGGGGCGGAGGTTCCGGCCGACGCCAGGTTGCCGCCGGCATACAACCGCGGCAGGCCAAAGACCCCGTTGGAGCTGACGAAGAAGGAGCGGACGGCGCTGTTGAGCACGCCGTAGGACGAGAAGGTCCCGTTGTTGTACGCGAGCATGCCCATCGTCTTGGCGAAGTCGGGCATGGACTGCTCGAAGTTCCCGCCCACGATGAGCGAGCTGAAGCCGCCGAAGGCGTGGACCTGCCCATTGAGGCGGGGCGTGACGGGCTGCCAGTTTCCGTCGTGGCGCCGGGCGATGTGGTTGCTGGTCAGCCCGCCGTTGAGCCAGGCGAAGTTCCCGCCCGCGTGCACCTCGTTGTCGTAGCGGGCGAGGGTAAAGGCGGCCTGCCCGATGCCGGGGGAGTTGCCGTAGGCCTCGTAGTACCAGGCGCTCCCATCGAAGCGGAGCAGGAGATTCGTGCCGTCGGTCCCGCCCACGAAGAGGTCGCCGCCGACCTGGAGGAGGGAGGTGATGTCGAAGGGCTGGAGCTTGAAATCGGTCATGCCCGTGAAGGTGCCCGCCGACCCGCTGGGCGTGTAGCGGGCGAGGTTGTTGGCCGAGGTGACCGCGCTCCCGATCCACGCGAAGTGCCCGCCGATGACGAGGTCGCTGTTGTAGGTCCCGAAGGCGCGCACGTAGTTGTTGGAGGGGTTGATCCCCGAACCCATGCTGGACCATCCGCCCGAGCTCGTCCAGAAGGCGATGCCGCTGCGGGCGACGCCGTTGACCTGCGTGAACTGCCCCCCGGCGTAGAGCCGCCCCAGGAACGACTTCATGGCCAGGACGTTGCCGTTGGCGCCGCCGTCGAGCTGGACCCAGGTCCCCCCCACCCATCGGGCGATGTGCAGGGTGGTGGTGGCGCCGCTGTGGGAGAAGGCGCCGCCGGCGCACAGGACCCCCTCGTGCGCTTCCAGGCACTCCACCTCCCCATCGAACCCGTTCCCGATCGGCAGCCACGAATTGGTCGAGGTGTCATACCAGGCCACGCGGTTGCACGGTGTCGGGCCCGACGCCGTGAACGCCCCGCCCGCGTACAGCGTGCCGTTCATGACGGCCAGGGCGTTCACCGTGCCGTTGAATCCCTGCGGCCCGACCACCTGCCAGGTCGTGCCATCCCACATGGCGACGCGATTGGCGGTGTAGCCTCCGGCGTGGGTGAAGGCGCCGGCGATCACCAGCCGCTCGCGCTGATACCCGGTCCCGTCGGGGTCCCACAGCGTGGAGGCCAGCACCACGTTGTCCGTGCCGCGATCGGCGATGGCGGGGTAGGGAAACTGCGGCCCCGTCGCGAATCTCGGGAGGCACGAGGACTGTGCCCCCGCGGATGCCACCCAACCCACCAACGCCAGCGCGATCCCCGCGATACCCCCCCAACCCGCCCTTCGTTTCCACATGATGGCATCTCCTTGCAAGATCCCGCCGAATGGACGGGACGACTCTCAAGGCGCCGGTTCGGGCGCGCCCATGCAACGGAATGGTCGATTGGATTTGGGATCGATCGGGGGCGAACGTCGGGGGAGGACAACGACTACCTGGGTTCGCCCGCGCGGGCGCGCCGGCGCCACTGCTCCGCCTTCAGGTCGTACCCCTGGCCCGGCTGCGCCCGGTTCCAGGCGGCGTACAGGTCCGCCAGTTGCTCGGCGGGGATTGGCCCATCAACCGCTGGCGTGGCGTGCCCCCCGCCCATGGCGGTGATCGCGTCCAGGTAGGCACGCTCGCCCTCGACGTACTGCCCCAGCGCGAGGAACGCCGCGCCCAACTCCAGGCGCGCCACGGTCGCCATCGGACTGCCCCGTCCTTGGATGGCATCGAAGCCCTGCACGGCCTGCTTCAGGAACGGCACGGCCTCAGCGCTGCGGTCCATGCGGCGCAGCGCCTCGCCCAGCCCGAAGGTCGCGTCCACCACGCTCCGGTGCGAATCGCCCAGGATGCGCCGCCCGGTGCGGACGCCCTCCTGGAGCAGCGGCTCGGCCTCGTCGTAACGACCCATGTCCGCCAGGAGCGTGCCCAGGTAGGACATCGTCAGGATCGTCTCCCGATCGTTGTCCCCCTGCGTCGCCCGGCGGCCGGCCAGCGTCTCGCGCATGACCTGCTCCGCCTCGGAGTACCGGTCCTGCGCCCGCAGCGACGCCGCCAGGTTGCTCAACAGCGACAGCGTGCGTTCATCGGTGGCGCCCCACTTCTGCCGGGCCAGGTCGAGGGCCGCTCGCAGCCCTCGCTCGGCCTCGACGAACTGCCCCTGCATGAGACGGGCAACCGCGAGGTTCTTCATGGCGCCGACGGTGCGGGGGTCGTCGGGCGTCACCCTCCGGCGTCGTTCCAGCACCTGGGCGAACGCTGCCTCCGCGTCGGCGAGCTGGGATCGATCTCGCAGCACCAAGGCCAGGTCGCTCAGGGTGTCGATGGCCAGGTCGGAGTCCGCACCGGCGATGCGCAGCGCCCGCTCGTGCGCCTCGCGCAGGATGCCCTCAGCCTGGGCCCATCGCTCCTGGTTCGCCCGGACGTGGGCCAGACGCTTCTGGGCCCCGATCGTGCGCTCGTCGTCGGGTCCGAGCGAGGCCAGGAACAGGCCGACCGACTCTTCCAGAGCGCCGGCCGCTTCGCTCGTGAGGTTCAGCTGGCGCATCGACTCCCCGATCGAGCCCAGCAACCCCGCGCGGACGACGGGCTGGTCGGGGAAGCCGGCGCGGACGGCGGCCAGCGCGCGAGCCAGGATCGTCTCCTGCAGGGTCCGCCTGGACACGTCCGCCATGTTCACGTCCAGGAGCAGTTCGGCCAGCGCATCGCGCCGCGACTGGACCTGGTCCTCGGGAACGTGCGCCCGGCGCATGCCCTCCGCCGCCTCGGCCAGCAGGGCGTCGCGCAGGCGCCGCCCCATCTCCCCGAGGTGGATGCCCTGGAGCTGCGATTCCTGGAATCGGGACACCTCCTCCAGTTCGCGCTGACGCTGCTCGGCCGCCGTCCGCGCGCGTGTGGCTTGCTCGGCGGCGATCGTGGCCGCCGCACGCTCGCGTCCCGCGACGCGCGCCTGCCACAGCGCCACCCAGAGGCCCACCACGAGGGCGCCCGCGACGAGGACCGCCGCCCCAACCTCCAGCCGATGCCCGCGCACGAACTTGCGGGCCCGGTACGCGCGGCTGGGAGGAGCCGCTTGCACGGCCTGACCGGTCAGGAACCGGTCCACGTCCTCGGCCAGGTTGCCGGGGGAGTCGTACCGGCGTGCCCGGTCCTTCTCCAGCGACCGCATGACGATCCAGTCCAGCTCGCCACGCACCAACAGGCCCAGGCGGCGCGGCTCGGTCTGGCGCTGGGCGGCCAGGCGAGCCAGGTCGGCGCCGGAGCGGGAGAGGCGCGTGCTGGGCGCGGGGGCCTCGTCCTCGCGGATCATGCGCTGCATCTCCCCGAAAGCCGCCGAGCGCAGCTGGCGCCGGTCCAACGGCGTGGCGCCCGTGAGCAGCTCGTAGAGCAGCACGCCCAGGGCGTAGACGTCGGTGCGGGTGTCCACGTCCGCGGCGCCGCCGGCCTGCTCGGGGCTCATGTACTCGGGCGTGCCCACCAGCTGGCGGAACTCCGTGAACAGCGTCCGCTCGGTCAGCCGGTGGTCGATCGCCTTGGCGATCCCGAAGTCGATCACCTTCGCCTGGGGGCGACCGTCCTGCTCGCAGACCAGGACGTTGCTGGGCTTGATATCGCGGTGGATGATCCCCTTGGCGTGCGCGTGCTGCACCGCGCGGCACACCTGCTTGAACAGCTCCAGACGCTCGTGCACGCTCACGCACCGCGAATCGCAGTACGCGGTGATCGGATCGCCCTTGACCAGGTCCATCACGAAGTACGGGCGGCCCGTCCGCGTCGCCCCCGCGTCCAGCACCCGCGCGATGTGCGGATGGTCCATCATCGCCAGCGCCTGCCGCTCCGCCTCGAACCGCGCGATCACCGCGCGCGTGTCCATCCCCAGCTTGATGATCTTCAGGGCCACGCGCCGACGCACCGGCTCGACCTGCTCGGCCATGAACACCAGGCCGAACCCCCCCTCGCCGATCTGCTCCAGCAACCGGTACCGCCCGATCGTGGCCCCGGGGCCCTCGCCGACGACCGCGTCGGGCGCGGTGGACTTCGTCGGGGCGGCCATGAACCCCCCGGCCTGGCCCAGGGCCGCCAGAAGGCTTAGCACTTCGGTGCGCTCCGAATCGTCCGTGCACGCGTCACGCACGAACGCCTCGCGCTCCTGGGGCGCCAGCTGGGCCGCACGACCCACGATCTCCACGAGCCGCAGGCGGGCCTCGTCGCTCATGTCCCCCGCTCCATGCCCGGCGCGCCCGGGGCGGGATCCGCCCCGTCGGTCCCCTCCGGCGTCCGCAGTTCCCGGGCCAGCCAAGCCCGCGCATAGGCCCATCGGTAGTTCACGGTGCGCTCCGAGACCGCCAGGGCCGTGGCCGTTTCCGCGACCCCCAACCCGGCGAAGAACCGCAGGCGCACCACGTCGGCAACGCCCTCGTCATGCTCCTGAAGGCGCCCAAACGCCCCATCGAACGCAAGGATGCTCTCCCCGTTGTCCCCGGCCAGGTCCAGGGCGGCCACATCCCCGATCGCTTCCAGCGACACCTTTCCCACCCGCCCCCCGCGTTTGACGCGGGCCTTGGCACGGGCATGCTCGATGAGGATGCGACGCATGGCCTCCGCCGCCGCACGAACGAACGCAGCCCGATCCGGGAGCGCCGCCCCCTCCCCGATCCGCACGAAGGCCTCGTGGACCAGGGCCGTGGCCGTCAGCGTGTGCCCGGCCCGCTCGTGGTTCATCTGGTTCTGCGCGATGGCGCGGAGGCACGCGTAGACCGTGGGGTCGAGGTTCATGGGGGTGCTCCGCCAGGCCGACGCACCCATCGTACTCGAAGGGCGACGCGCCACGGGCGATTCCCGCTGGGCCAAACGGGCCCGGGAGCGATAGCGGCGCCCGCGGACGGGGCGCACCAGCACGGGCTGGGCATGGCCACACTCCACGGCCCAGCGTTATCCGCTTTGGCGGGCGCGCGGCCTCACGGGCCCGGGCGGCCGCGAGCAGACGCGCCGCCTCGCGCCATTACGTCGCGCGGGCGCGGGCGCGAGCGTGCGAAAGTGGAGCGAACGAGACACCAATAGAACTCTACGTCCAGTCTGTCCGGGAGGCATCCGGCATGAGGCGCGCGGTTGAGGAGGTAGAACGCACCTCAGCGGCTCCAAGTACGCTCCCGGCATGACGCTCCTCGTGTTCATACTCCGGGCACTACTCCTCGCGCACGCATCCATCGCCGTCTCCAGCGGCAACTTCCGCAGCCGCGGCACGGTGAGTTCGACCTCTCCCGCCTTGGTCTGCAACTTCCGCTGGTAGCTCCCCGCCCGCGTGTCCTTCCGCCCCGCCGAGCGTTCGTACTTGCCCGCACCGGCGACCCGGTCCGCCTCCTCGTCGAGCAACTGGTTCAACGTCTGCTCCACCGTGCTCCGCACCATCTCGTCCAGGTGGCCGCGCACCTTCTCCGTGTCCACCACGATCGCCTGCTCCAGGGCCTCGCCCGACGCGCCACCATCCGCCTGTCGTTCCGTGTTGCTTGAACTTCCCGAGTTCACTGGTACGCTCTGCACAGGGCTCTCCTTGCCGAATGTGGGTCTTCACAACTCCACCTTCCCGCGGGAGGGCCCTCTTGTCAATGTGCGCAACAATCAGGACGTTATCGGCGACTCACACAGCGTCGTGCGTTCCGCTATGTGTTGACGCCGCAGCGCCTGCGCGTTTTTCTCGAGCAGGTCGGTGTTCATTCAGATCAAACGGATCTGTGTCTGACAATCCACACTCCGAACACGCGCTTTGGGAATTGGACGACCCTCCCACGACGATGGGATACTCACATCTCCTGCACTTTCCAGCCTCAAGCCGGCGAACCGATCGCCCTAGCTTCAGGAAACAAGCGAAGCGCCATGCAATCGACGCCACACACCACACCGCTGTGATTGCGGCAAACAGAGCCAGTACTTTGCGCCACCGTAACACGGTCCAATGTGCGTTCCCTTCGCTAGCGTGTTCATCCAATTCTGCATCAAGGGCGACGCGAGACCATTCAATCTCAGGCGTACCCAATATGCGACCAGCGTCCGACACTGACCTGGCTGTGACAAGACCTGGTTGTGCAGCACTCGAAAATTGAAACCATAATCGATGTTCCTCAATCGGCCACAGTATCCGCATCTTCGCTAGTATCTTCGCACGTTCCGGCCAGCAATGCGTTTCAGCCACGACATTCATTGCGCCTACTGGCTTGGCACCGCTTGGACGCAGTTCATTGATATCCAAGATTAGCAATCGATCGTCGCTCACGGCCAGTTGAAATTGCATGTTCATTTGGCTGTCATCGATGGTCGTAAGCGAACATCGAGTCAACAGCAAAGCGATCAATGCAAGCAACGCCCAAGAAACCATTCTCGTTGCCAACCTATTCAAGCGCATAATGTACACAGGGCGCCATGTCCCAACTAGGGCCGTTTGTCTGTTGGGCAAAAGGTTCGTCATCTTCGTCTGATCGGTTGACTTTCATCTGTCTGGATAGTGTGAAGCGGCAACCAGACCCAGCCGAGCATGTTGTCGCGGCAGCAAGGGAGATCGGTACGGAGGTCAATCCTCCCTCCGGTCTTTTCTGCACAACAGCAACAACTATAGACGAGGTGATCTGTTTCACGAGTTCCAGATTCCACGCCCATGCCAGATGGCATACCGATAGGGACCCCGACTTTGAAATTGAATAGCGAAATAGACACGCTCCAAGGAAAGGAGGTAGTGGTTGCCATGGCTACTCTCCACTTCGCCCAGACCTCAATCGCGCTCCCGCGAGCCTGCTGAAATGGCTGCACATCAAGACTGCCTTCTATCTTAAATGTGTCATGTTCCAAGAACGTCTGGGTCGCGATTGGTAGAGTCGACATTGCCCGCGCCGTGGCAATGGGATGTAGCACTCCGTACTCATCTCTGACAAGGCTGCATCGAACATTGAACCCTGTACTTCGCTGAAGATTGCCGTTTCCGCTTGGAAGATCACCACCGAACAACGAATACACTGGTCCGCCGATTCGCCACCTGTACATGGCGCGAACATTCCAAAAAACAGAATGGTGCTGTGCATTGGTGGTTAGGATTGTAGATGACACCTGGCCTTGTGCATACTTCCTTTCCGCATTGCCGTATCCGGGAAGGGGATACTCAACCTTGTACCAATCCGAGGAAAATACGTTTTGTGTTGAGAGTCCCGGGGCTTCCACGTCTTCATAGCCTGACAGGCATGGTGCCCATGCAATACATTGAGAAGCGATTAGGCCGCTGGGGTCGAACATGCCGAGCGGTTCAGATCCCACATAGGTCTCAAGCCATGCTCCATCCACATACCCCGCCGGATCTCTCCTGCTCCACCTTCCCAGCTCCGGCAGCAGCACTCGATGCCGCACGTGGTACCAGCCCGGCGCGCCGCCCCAGCGTGTGATTCGGTCCCACTCGTAGCCGGCATAGAGCTTGCGCACGTCCGCGTCGGGGCCACCTGCGTAGAACGCGTCCAGGAACAGCAGCTGGTCGTTGATGTCCACGCCGCCATCGAAGTTCAGGTCCGCGCGCGGATTCCCGTTCTCGAAGTCCGTGAAGAACTCTCCGTTGTCGGTGATGTCCGCTCCACCATCCGGGTGGTAGTCGGCGAGCCCATGGAACCGCGGCGAGCCGTAGCTGTCGTACTTGAACCGTTGCTTCACGTACAACCCGTATCCGCTGGCGCTCGCGACGGCCACCACGTCGGCACGCCAGTTCTGGCAGAAGTACGTGCGCTCTTCCAGCGTCGAGTCGGCGGCCCCGGTCCAGCCGCCCCCGCCGTTGTTGTCCCGGTCGCGCAGCACGCACAAGTCTATGTACGATAAGCCGCCGTAACCCCCCGTCCCGGCGGTGTGGTACACGAACCGCTCCTTGGGGTTGGAGTCCTGGTCTCGGAAGGTGGCCACGATGCGCCAACGCTCGTCGTAGCAGAAATAGTAGCGGTCGGTGTCGGTGAGCGTCCCGCTGGAGTTGGCGTCGTATTGCCAGAGGGTCCTGTGCCCCAGGCCGTTGTAGCGGTACTTGGTCAGGCTCGTGTTGGATTGGTTCTTGGCCTCGACCATGCGCCCGAAGGCGTCGTAGACGTACTTGTACGATTTGGCGTCGTTGGTCAGATTGCCGGCGGCGTCAGTCGTGAGCGTGTAGTTGTCGGTGCTGGTCCCGGAGTTGGAGTCCAAATCGCGAGTGAGCCACTCGTTGGCCTTGTTGAACGAGCCCGTGTCGTCGACCTCCTGCCAATCGCCGTAGTCGCCATCGCCATTGGTGTCGAGCTTGCGCCGGAGCCAGTTGCCGGTTTGAGAGAGCTTCAGCGTGGAACCGTCTTTCCAGAGCTCGCGCCGCGTGCGGGTGGCGATGCTCCCCGAGGCCAGCTTGCCCTCGTCCGCGTCCGTCAGGCGTCCCACGGCATCCAGACCGTAGAGCACGTCGGCCCATTCACCAGGGGTGGTGCCGTTGGGCGTGGCGTCGTCGGTGCTGGTGATGTTCGAGAGCCGGTCGTAGGTGATCGTGGTGTCGTAGAAGCTCGTGCCGCCGGACAGGCCGTTGGTCCATTGGTTGTGCGTCACGCGCCCGAACCGGTCCAGGTTCGCGTAGGCGTGCGCGGTGCCCGCGGGGTCGTACGCGGCGCTGTAGACGCCGCCGCTCAAGTCCGGGTAGGTGGTCCTGACGACCTGGCCGCCGCCAAGGTACTCGTAGCGAGCCAGGTACGTGGTTGAGGCGCTGTTCCACGCCATCTGGTACACCCGAGAGGCCTGATCGTTGAGGGATCCGGTGTCGTACACGTAGTTGAGCTGCGCCGAGCCCGGGTACGTCATGCTCGTGCGTCGGACGGCAGGGGCTCCGTTGGTGGGAGTCGCTTTGGTGTACGCGTACTGCACGCTGAAGGCCGCGCGTCCGCTGGCGCCGATGGTCGAGTCCACGTCCTGCTCGAACTTGGTCAGGTTCCCCCATCCGTCGTAGGTGTACTGCACCTGGTCCTTGGCCGTACCACTCCCGACGGTGGCGTTGTCGTACTGCGTGACCGTGTCGATCGGGCCTCGGGACAGGTACGCCGTGCTGATTCGCAGCACCGTGCCGTCCAGGCCCGACCCACTTCCAAGGTCCGTGACGCGCCTGTGGAGCACGCGCCCGCCCGTGTCGTAGTCGGTTTGGACGATGCAGCCCAACTGGTCCTTGCGCCAAATCTCCTGGCCTTGGGCGTTGTAGGCGTGCTTAATCACATCGTTGGTGGCGTCGCTGGAATCGGGGTACTGCTCCTTGAAGAGCAGGTGGCCCGTGGCGACCGTCGAATCGCCGGCACTGGTCCCCTTGGTCGTGCCATAGGTGTACGTGGTCACCTGGTCGTCGCTGTCCTCGACGTTGTCTCCATCCAGGTCGACCCAGAGCTTGGTCCGATTGCCGTTGCTGTAGACGTATCGCGTGTACAGGTCGTTGTCGCGATCGGCCGTGGACGTGCTGCCGCCCGTGTAGTTGCGGATCTCGGCGACTGTTCGTCCCATCGCGTCGTAGGCGTACTTGACTTTGGTGCCCGTGCTGCTGGAGCTTGCGGGCTGACCGGGCGCCTCAACCTGCTCCACGCGCCCGGCGGTATCGTACGTCGTCGTGGTGACGAGCACGGTGTCCGAGCGCGAGGGGACGCTCAGCCATGTCCCGCCGGTGGCCAGCTCGAAGTGGCTGCTCCCACCCTGCACCATGCCGTTTGTCCCGTACGAGGCGGTGCTGGTCGTTCGACCGAGTTCGTCCATCCAGGACACGGCGATCTGGATCCGTCCGTCGATGT
>JBGAOG010000103.1:0-11447 GCA_044221985.1 Phycisphaerales bacterium | reverse complement strand
TAGGTGTAGTCCACGCCGCCACGTCCCTGGGCACGCGAGTTGCCGGGGGCATTGGGGTCGTTGATCGCCGCGTTCCCGGGCGCGCCGACGGTCACGAAGTCAATGCCGTAGCTCTGCTGCCCCCGGGCTTGCCCCGGGGCGACCAGGTTGAGGACTGCCGCACACAGTGCCATCGAGGCAACGGGGCCAGAGTGATTCCGTACCATGAGCGCTCCTTGGCAGAAGGCCGTACCCCTCCAATCTACAACACGATCCGAAAAAGACCAGGGAAGTTCCGAGAATAATCGTGCGGCGGCACTCTTCCCCGCCCCCTACCCCTCCACCCGCCTGGCCAGGTCCGCCAGCCCGTGGTGGCGCGTCAGGTCGTACATCAGCGGCGTCACCGTGATGCACCCCTTCAGCAGCCAGTCCACGTCCGTGCCCGGCTCGGTGCCCGCGAAGTCCAGCCCGCTGCCCGCCGACCAGTAGTACACGTCGCCCATCGGGCTCACCCGGCGCTCGTACTGATCCACCAGCCCGTGCGTGTTCATCGGGCAGACCTTGATCGGCGGCATGCGCTCGGGCGACACATCCCCGCCCTCGCCCACGCTGGGGATGTTGATGCTCACGCACTCGTGCGGCCTCAGCAGCCCGCCCGACAGCACGCGCTCGATCGCCCGCCGCCCCCACCCCGCCGCCACGTCGAACAGCGGCTTCTTCGCGCCCATGCGCATGCTGACGGCGATGGCGGGCACGCCCAGGAACGCCGCCTCCAGCGCCGCGGCCACCGTCCCCGAGTACACCACGTTGATCCCGCAGTTCGCGCCCGCGTTCATGCCCGACACCACCAGGTCCGGTCGCTGACCAGGGCCGTACTTCTCGCCCCAGAGGTTCGACAGGGCGACCTTGACGCAGTCGGCCGGACGGGCGTCCACCGCGACGCCCTGCATGGCGTCGTGCACGCGCTCGTGGCGGATCATCAGGGGCGTGTGGAACGTCACCCCGTGCCCCGTCGCGGACTGGACCGTGAGGGGCGCGATGACCTCGACGACCCAGCGCGGCGAGCGCTGGCCCGTGTCGCGCGGGCTGAGCAGGGGCCCCCCGAACACCTCGCGCCCGGGGCGGGGCAGGTCGGTGAGGGCCGCGTGCATCGCTTCGATGCCGGGGGCGCGGATTCCGTCGTCGTTGGTGAGCAGGATGCGCATCGCACGCAGCGTATCCCGCTCCCTAACAATGCCCCATGCCCGAGCTGCCCGAGGTCGAGAACGTGCGCCGGAGCCTGGCCCCGATCCTGCTGAACGCGCGGATCACGGGCGTGCGCGTGCTGCGCCGCGGCTTTGCGCGGCGGGGAGGCTCCGCCCGCCCCGCGGGCCCGCGCGCGCTCCTCGACGGCGCCCGCGTGCGCGCCGTCGAACGCCACGGTAAGCAGCTGGCGATCCTGAGCGACGACGGGCGCGCCATCGCGATCCACCTGGGCATGACGGGACAACTGCTCTGGACGCCCGGGCGCGTTGGGGTTGTGCCCGGCGCCCGGGCCGACCACGTCCACGTGTCGTGGCTCGTCGAGTCCCCCGCCAGCACCGGCGAGCTGCGCTTCCGCGACCCGCGCCGGTTCGGCGGCGTGTGGACCTTCCCGAGCTTCGACGCGCTGAGGCGAAGTCGCTGGAGCACGTTGGGCCCCGATGCCCTGGCGATCACGCCCGGCGGCCTGCTCGACGCCGCACGCAACTCGCGGCGCGCGATCAAGGCCTTGCTGCTCGACCAGGCGGTCCTGGCGGGCGTGGGCAACATCTACGCCGACGAGGCGCTCTTCCGAGCGCGCGTCGCCCCGCACCGCCGCGCCGACTCGCTGCTGCACCAGGAGTACACGGACCTCGCCGCCGCGATTCGCGCGGTCCTGACCGCCTCCATCGCGGCCGGCGGATCGACCCTTCGGGACTATCGCGACGTGAGCGGAAGCCCCGGCAGATTCCAGCACGTTCACCGGGTGTACGCACGAGGGGGTCAACCCTGCGTGACCTGCGGCGGGGTGCTACGACGCGCCCTGGTGGCCCAGAGAACCACCGTCTGGTGCCCGTCGTGCCAGCGGCGCCCGCTCAGGAGCCAGCCGGAAGCCGGCTGAGACCCCGGTGTTTTCCACATCGGGTTGCCTGGGCGGACCGCAACGAGCCAGCCAACGGGGCCAGACGCCTTCTCTTCTAGATAATTGAAATACTCATCATCTTCATAGAAAGACCCGCTGTCGCTTGTGGGGTCGTGCCTCGTGTCAATCACAAGCATCCCGGCCAACGGCACTTACGCGCGTTGAATCTCAGGAAGAACGTGTCGCTTGTCTGTCGGTTCATGCCTCGTGGGGTGCGCGCCGCAAGGGCGTGGCCAATTCCGCGGCAGACCCGACGGACGCACTCGTACCAGGGCGAGCGCTCCCGACCCGCCATCCACAGGTCGTGCACATTGTCCCTGTCGCGTGCGGCGGTGCTGTTTCAACCGGCCTGGACGCCACCGGTTAGGGTCCGCGGGGCGGGGTCAGCAGCTGCTGTTCGACGGTTCGCAACAAACCGTCGAACTCCGAATCCAACTGGCGCTTGCCGTCGATGCTCTTGATGGCGTGCATCACCGTCGTGTGGTCCCGCCCGCCGAAGTACCCGCCGATCTCCTCCAGGGACATCCGCGTGTGACGCCGCGCGAGGTACATGCACACCTGCCGCGGGAGGGCGACGGAGCGCTGGCGGCGCTTGCTCTGGAGGTCGGGCACGCGCACGCCGTAATAGTCCGTGACCGCGCCCAGGATGGTCTGGATCGTGGGGCTCCCCTGGGGCGGGGGGAGGGTCTCGCCGAGGGCGGAGCGGGCCAGGGACAGGTCGATGGGGCGTTGTTCCACGCTCGACTGGATCTGAAGCTTGACCACCGCCCCCTCGAGCTCGCGGATATTCGTGTTGATGCGCTGGGCCAGGAACAAGGCGACGTCGTCGGGCATGGTCAGCCCGCGCAGCGTGGCCTTGGCCTTGAGAATCTCCACCCTCGTCTCGAAGCCCGGCGGTTCGATCCTCGTCACCAGGCCCCACTTGAACCGGCTGACGAGCCGGTCCTCGAGGTCGGGGATCTCCTCGGGCGCGGCGTCGGACGACAGGATGATCTGCCGATTGGCCTGGTAAAGGCTGTTGAACGTGTGGAAGAACTCCTCCTGCGTCCGGTCGCGCTTGGCCAGGAAGTGGATGTCGTCGATCACGAGCACGTCCAGATCGCGGTAGCGATGGCGAAAATCCCCCATCTGCCCGGATTGCACGCACTCCATGAACTGCGTCAGGAACCCCTCGCACGAGATGTAGTACAGACGCGTGCTGGGGCGCGAGCGGGCCAGCTCCAGGCAGATCGCCTGCAGAAGGTGCGTCTTGCCGAGCCCCACCCCGCCGTGGATGAAGAAAGGGTTGTACGCCTGCCCGGGGTTGGCCGCGACGGCCCTGGCCGCCGCATGCGCGAGCCGGTTGGCCGGACCCACCACGAAGCTCTCAAACCCGAAGTCGGGGTTGACCACCAACGACTCGTAGCGCGGGGGCTCCTTGACCTCGACGAACTGCGGCGGGAGCGTTGGGGCCGGCTGACCTTTCCTGGTGCGCTTGGGCCTGGCGAGGATCACGTCCTCGCCGGGCCCGAGGAAGCGGACGGTGAGCAGGTGGCCCGAGACGGTGCGGGCGGCGTCGTTGAAGGCCTCGGAGCACATCCGGCGCAGGTAGTCACGGTGGAGGTCCGACGTGGCCCGGACGTGGATGGCCCCGCCCGCCACCCCGCGGGGCTCGAGCTCGCCGAACCAGTTGCGGCAGATCATCGCGTGCTGGGCGCGCAGGTGCGTCATCATCCCGTCCCAGACGCGCTTGTCGAAGTCTCCGTTCATTGCCCATCCCATCGCGCGCCCCACCGGCGCAGGACCACCCCACGCCAGCGCCGAGCGCTCGCGCGGACGACTCCGATCCAAGGTCGTGCGGCCTTTCGCGTCGCAGACCCACCCAAGACGCCGCCAAGCCCACCGCGAGGCGACACTGGCGCCCTCGCGCCCCGAGGCCGACAACGTACGACGTTGTGGAAAGTCTGTCAACCGCGCAGAGACCAAACCTGCGGAACGATCTGGAACCGCCCGCGCCCCAAGCCCTTGCGCGCGGGACGCTCAGGGCTGGACCGGCGCACTCTCGGGTGTGGACGGACGGGTCGCGGGTCGGGTGCCGCCTTTGGCCTCGGCCTCAAGCATCTGCTGCTCGTACCGCGCCTTGTTCCCGCGGTAGTCCGACAGGAACAGGACCTTGGACGCCAGCTTGGGCCCGGCGATCTCGGCCATGCGGTTCCGCGCGTATTGCAGGTCCGTCCGGCGCGACACGTGCACCAGCACCATCGTCTGGCACTCCACCACCCGCAGCCACTCGGCGATGTCGTCCACGTGCATGTGCATCCCGATCTTCGCCCGCGCCTTGTGATCCGGCTCGAAGAACGTGCACTCGGCGATGATCACCTGGCTCTTGCGCACGTCCTCGCGCACCAGGTGCGGCCCCGGCGCCGTGTCGCCCGTGTACGTGATCAGGGGGATCTCCAGGTGGCGCACAATCTCCACCCCGCGCTCCTTGAGCTCCTTGAGCTTCTCCTGGGGCAGGTTCTGGAACTCGGGCTTGAGCTTGGTGCGCTTCTCCACCACCACGTACCCGAACGTCGGGCACGTGTGCTCCACCTCAAAGCCGCGCAGCACGATGTTGTTCTTGATCTCCACCGTCTGCTCGGGCAGCAGCGGGACGATGTCATAGGGCGTGCGCTGTCCCTCCAGGTCCACGAACCCCGCCATCATCCGCTGGATCGCCGGCGCGATCCGCTGGTCGCAGACGATCTTGGCCGTCCCCATCCCCTGGAACCGGCGCTGCGAGCAGTAGTACGCCAGGCAACCGATGTGGTCCATGTGCCCGTGCGTGATGGCCAGGTGCTTGCTGCTCAGCATCGCCCGCGGGCACGAGCCGATGTCAAACCCGAGGTCCAGCTCGGGGATGTGGATGCACGTTGACTCCCCGGCGATCGACTCGCCCGCGATGCGAAACGGCGGGATGTACAGGAACCCCAGGGACGGGTCACGCGGCGGGGGCTTGGGAAGCATCGCTCAATCCTCACTCGCCGGGCCTTCGCCCGGCGGAAAGACCTCTCCATGTGTCTCAAACGCGTGGAGATCATAGGCGCCACCCCGCCCCTGTTGCGCCCGCGTTGCGCACGCGGGCCCCCTTCCCGCGTAGCTTGGTGTGGGGGCGGGCCTCCCGCGTGGGGGTGGGCCACGCCCCCTCAAGCTCGGGAGATTCTCATGTGCCGCCTCGCCGCCCGCCCCGTCGTCCGCCCGCTCGCCCCCTCGATCGTGCTGCTGGCCCTGTGTGCGGGACAGGCCGCCTGCCTGGCCGCGCCCCCGGGGGCCGCCCTCGCGCCCGAGACCCGCG
Source organism: Phycisphaerales bacterium (assembly GCA_044221985.1). GTDB lineage: Bacteria > Planctomycetota > Phycisphaerae > Phycisphaerales > UBA1924. The sequence continues at coordinate 6,012 of JBGAOG010000103.1, read as the reverse complement.
GCAGGATCGAGGGCGTCACCGTCTATCGCGGGCAGGCCCTGGTCACCCGCGTCATCGAGATTCCCGCCGGCGCCGGCGTGCGCGACATCGTCGTCACCGACCTGCCCCCGGCCATCCAGCCCGCGAGCCTGCACGCCGAGGGAGAAACCCCGGGCGTGGGCGTGCGGTCCGTCCTGTTCCGAACGCAGCCCGTCGCCGTCGACGTACGCGACGAGGTCCGCCAGGCCGACCAGCGCCTCGACGCCATCGCGCAGGAGATCACCGCGACGCAGCGCCGGGAAGCGTTGTTGGGCGAGCACACGGCCTACATCACCAGCCTGCAGGGCTTCGTCGCCCCCACCGCCACCACGGAGCTGACCAGGGGCGTTCTGAACGCCGACACGCTCACCAAACTCAGCGACTACATCTACAAGGAGCGGGAGAAGATCGCCACCAGCCAGCTGGACCTCCAGAGCAAGCTCAAGAAGCTGCAGGGCGACCTGGACCTGGCCCAGCGTGAGAAGGCCCGCCTCACCGCGGGCACCTCGCGCACCGTGAACCAGGCCGTCATCAACGTGGCCTCTCCCGACGGCAAGGCGGCGACGATCCGCCTGCGGTACCTGGTGGACGAGGCGACGTGGTCGCCCTCCTACGCCGTGCGCGCCCCGGGCAGCACGGAAACCGAGCGCCGGGGAGTGACGCTCGAGTACTTCGCCAGCGTGTCGCAGATGAGCGGGGAGGATTGGAGCGGCGTGCAGATGACGCTGTCGACGGCCACCCCCTCGCTGGTGGCCAAGGCGCCCACGCTCTCCCCCATGACGGTCCGTTTGGCCAGCGCTGAAGCCGCCGGCTCGACCAAGGCGCTGGCCGACAAGGGCTACGACGCGGCCCAGTCGGAGCTGCGCAAGCAGATGCGTCAGGTTGAGGAGTTCCGCAATCGCGCCGACGCGCAGGGCCAATGGGCCTCGAACAACGCCCCCGCGGTCGCGGGCCAGGCCGATGACGAAAAGAAGCTCGCGATGGGCGTCGAGGCCGACCGCGCCCTCAACACCCTCGCCGGAGACATGCAGCTCCTCGACCTGGTTACGACGCGACGCGTCGGAGGCAAGGTCAGGGAGCCGGCGGCGATCCAGCCCAGCGAGGGCATCGCCGTCACGTACACCATCTCGGGCGCCACGACGCTCCAGAGCCGCGCCGATCGCCAGCTCATCCAAATCACCAGTGCCCAGCTCCCCGCCGAGTTCACCAAGATCGCCACGCCCGTGCTCACCGAGTACGTCTACGACCAGGCGTCGCTCACCAACACGACCAGCACGCTGCTCCTGGCCGGGCCCGTGACGGCGTACGCGGGCGGGGCGTTCGTGGGCTCGGGGGAGATCGCCAGCGTCGCCGCGGGTCAGAGCTTCGTCGTGGGGTTGGGCATCGACTCATCCCTGCGTACCCGGCGGGAGTTGATCGAGCGCACCGACACGGTGCAGGGGGGCAACCGGATCGTCGAGGCCACCTACCGCCTGGTGGTCGAGAACTTCGCGACCCAGCCGTGCAAGGTCCGCGTGCTCGATCGCATCCCGCGCAGCGCCGACGGGCAGGTCATGGTCACGCTCGTCGCCAGCACGCCCGAGCCAATCCGCGACGCCCTGTCCACGCCCCGGCTTTCCCTCCCCGGCGGAGCGCAGAACGAGGCCCAGAACACAAGCCCAGACCGCGCCCTGCCCAAGGATGGCATCCTCCGCTGGGACCTCGACGCCATTCCCAGCACCGGCGCCTCGCCCGCGAGCGTGGAGTACAAGCTCCGCCTCGAGCACGACAAGCAGATGACGCTGGTGGGGATGAAGGGCTGATCCGCGCTGGCCCGCCGGGGCGCGGGGTCCGGATTCCGTGGGCGTTGGACTTCCCGAGATCGGCTATCCTCTGCGCGATGACCGACCCAACGTTGCCGGGCCAGGCTACTCCCCCAGAACCGCACGGGGCGGTGCAGATCATCAGGCGGCTCGGGTTCACCTCCGTCCTGGGCGCGGCCACGATCTGCCTCCCACCCGTCGGGCTGCTGGTCCTCACCACGCACCTCTCCACGATCGGCACCTGGCTGAGGGATCGCGGGACGCAGGGGTGCGTGATCTACGTGGCCGCGTTCGTCGTGCTCTCGGGCATCGCCATCGTTCCCACGCACATCTCCGCGATCGTGGGCGGATGGGCGTTCGGGTTTGGCGTCGCCATGCCCCTGGCCCTGGCGGGGTTCCTCGGCGGGTCGATCGTCAGCTACGCCATCGTCCGCCCCACCGCCTCCAGTCGTGTCGAGGCCCTCATCGCCTCCAAGCCCCGGTGGAAGGCCGTGCACGACGCGCTCGTGCGCGGCAGCCCGTGGCGCGTGCTGGCGATCGTGACGCTGGTGCGCGTGCCCGCCACCGCGTTCGCCGCGACGAACCTGGTGCTCGCGAGCGTGCGCGTGCCGTTTCACCTGTACGCCGCGGGAACGCTCGTGGGGATGATCCCGCGCACCACCATCGTCGTGTACGTGGCCTCCAAGGCGCGCGACCTGGCCGACGCGGAGAAGACCCCGCTCTGGGCCTGGATCGTCGGCGCCGTGGCGACGGTGGCGGCGCTGGCGGCCCTGGGCTTCATCGCCAACAGGGCGCTGCGGAAATTCACGGGGCAGAACCCCCCAGCCGCTGCCCAATAACGCCGGTCCCCGCAATCCGGACATCCGTGACGCGTTTACTTGGGCGCGCTCGTCCTGGCGGGCGAGCGATCAAGGGAGGTGCGTCATGTTGAGTCGGACGATTCCATGCATCGGCTTGTTCGCGATGGCCATGCTCGCGGGGGCGTGTGCCTCTTCCCAGCGAACGTCCTCGGTCTGCCCCGTCGGTGGCGCGCCAGGGGGTGCCGCCTGCCGCAATTGCCACGGCGTCGCCAACCCGGCCTGCCCGGTGGGGGCGGGCACGCCGACGGGCGTGAACGGCGCGACGATCGAGCTGGACACGAAGGCCCGCGAGGCGCTGGTGGCGGCCCTGGACGACGAACGCCGCGCCCAGGCGTACTACGGCGCGGTCCTGGCGAAGTTCAACGGCGCCATGCCCTTCGCGCAGATCATCAACGCCGAGAAGCGGCACGAGTCCCACGTGCTGGCCCTGATGAGGAAGTACGGCGTCGAGGCGCCGGCGAACCGCTGGGCCAACGAGAGGCTCGACGTGCCGGCGACGCTGGCCCAGGCCGCCCGGGAGGCCGCCCGATTCGAACGCGAGAATGTCGCGATGTACGACGGGTTCCTGGAGTTCATGCCCGCGGGCGACATTCGCGCCACGATGGAGCAGATGCGCCGGGTCTCGCTCGAGCGGCACCTGCCCGCGTTCGAGGGAGCGGCCAAGCGGGCTTCCTGAATCAGCGGCGCGCCTCGCCCTCGGTGCGGAAGGTGAGGTCCAGACGCCCCTGGCGCGGGGTGATGGCCAGCAGACGCACGCGCCGCCCGCCGTCGATACGCGCCAGGGCGTTCTGAAAGATCGCGTTGTCCCCCGCGAGCGATCCGAAGAACGCCCGGGTCTCGGGCAGGTCGCGCACCTCGGCGGGGATGTGCCCCGAGAAGGCCAGGCGCGTGAGCCCCACGGCCCAACCCGGCGCGGGAAGGGCCCCTACGTTGACGCCGCTCGAGTGCAGCCACAGCGATCCGTCGGGGCGCATCTGCGGCGCCAGCGTGACGCCCGCGATGACGTGCTCGCTGCCGTCGAGCACCTCGGCGCCCAGGCGGATCTGCCCATCCTCGAAGCGCACCCGCAGCGAGGCAACCTCGCGGGGCCAATGGACGGGCGACTTCTTGTTGAGCAGCCACGCCGGCAGGCGCGCGTTGAGCCACGAGTTGGCGTCGTCCTCGCGCAGCGACACGCTCCAGGGCTCGCTGCGCCAGGCATCGCCCGGGCCCAGGCCCGCCGCCACCGGTCGCACCGCCGAGATGTGCGCCACCAGCCCGTTCTCGACCTGCTGGGCGGCGTCGGCGTCGATGGCCAGGTCGCCCGTCCACCAGGCCGGGATCCGGCGTGTCAGGTCGTGCGCGTACGACAAGCCGGCGACGACCAGCAGCGCCGCGCCAAACAGCACCGCGCCCAGGCGCGCCAGGCGGTGGGGATCGCGCAGGGAGCGGGCCCAGGTGCCCACCAGCAGCCCGAACTCCAGGGCCCAGTCGCTGACGCGGCGCGATCCCACCCGGGCGCCCTGCCCCAGCGAGATCGCCGCCGCACGCCCGCGGTCCTGCCAAGGAACAACCCACGAGCGCGGGCCCGTGGGTTGGGGGTGCATACCGGATTGTCCAGCATCGTTGGGCACGGGGGACCATCCTTGGCCGGCAGCGTTGCCGGGACCGGGCCACCCGCGCGGTGCACCGGGAGGGCTTCCTGCCCTCCCAGACGACATCAACGCTTGGAGAACTGGAAGCGACGCCGGGCGCCCGCCTGGCCGTACTTCTTCCGCTCCACCTCGCGTGCGTCGCGCGTCAGCATGCCTTGCTGACGCAGGGCCGGCTCGGTCGCGGGATCGTAGTCCAGCAGGGCGCGGGCGAGGCCCATCTTCACCGCCCCGGCCTGTCCCATGAAGCCCCCGCCGTGGCAGTGGACGACCACCTCGAACTTGCCCGCCATGTTCGTGGAGGTCAGCGGGAGGAGCGCCTCCTTGCGGTCACGCTCCTCGCTGAAATACTGCTCGAGCGTCTTGGGATTCTTGGGGTTCTTCCCGAAGAACGTCACTTTCCCGCCGCCCGCGGCGGGCTTGAGACGCACCCGAGCGACCGCCGTCTTGCGACGACCCGTCCCCCACCACCAGCCCTTCTTGTCGGCCGGCTTGGGCGCCCGCGGGGGCTTGACCACCTCCGGCCTGGGAGCCTTCATCGGCGTGCTCTCGATCCCGAACCTCGACAGATCCATCTCGCCCGTATTCATCGACGACATGTGCTTTCTCGCTTCTGTTCCGGCGTGGCCCGTGCCCGTCCGGAGTCTCTTCTTCTCTAGTGCCTACCGCCCGACGCCCAGTGCCTCGCTCAGCCGACCGTGATCGCCTCGAGCGTCTGCTCCGCGTGCGGATGCTCCGCGCCCGGGTAGACCTTGAGGTTCTTCATCATCACGCGGCTCAGGCGGTTCTTGGGGAGCATGCGCCGCACCGCGTCCTGGATCAGCACCTCGGGCTTGCGATCTCGCACCTGCCCGTAGCTCTCCATCTTCAGCCCGCTGGGATACCGCGTGTACCGCTGCTTCATCCGGTACTCCGCCTTGTTGCCCAGCAACGCCACCTTCTTCGCGTTGGTCACCACCACGAAGTCGCCGCAATCGACGTGGGGCGTGTACTCCGGGCGGTGCTTGCCCATCAGCACCAACGCCACCTCGACCGCCAGGCGTCCCAGGGGCACGCCCTCGGCGTCCACGTGCCGCCACACCTTCTTGACCTCGCCGGCCTTCGCGACCCACGTCTGGCGGCGAAATGCGTCTGCCATCGTTCACCTCACCGTGAATACAACCCAAACAAACCCCAATACAGCCTTGGGGGCGTTGGCTCGCCGCCTACCGGGCGGGACGGGCTGACTCGGGGCGTTCCACGCCCGAACCAGCAGGATTCCGAATTCGGTGCCCCGGGCGTCCATCGCCGGGGGTTCTCTTGCGAGACGACAAGGTTAGCCGGTCGGCCCGGCGAGTCAAAGTGCCCGCCCCCAGGCCCCCGCGGACCGATCAAAGGTGTGCATGAGCGACATCCCCGCCGCCATCCCCGCGCCCCATCCTCCCGAAGCCAACTCCCGGCGCGGCGGGACACTCGCGTGGACCCTCGCAATCATCGGCTTCCTGAGTGTCGTCGTATCCCAGCACCTCGTCCGTCCCGGCGAACCGGCGGGCGGCGAAAAGCCCACCTCCGCGCTCACGCCGCCGGCACCCGGGTTCGCGACGCCACCCGCGCCGGCGCCCGCCGAGCCGCCCGAGCCGCTCTTCGTTCCCCCGGAGCCGCCGCCGCTCGACCCGCCACCGGAGCTGCCGCCACCGGACGAGCCGCCGCTGCCGCTCGACC
>JBGAOG010000102.1:0-11499 GCA_044221985.1 Phycisphaerales bacterium | reverse complement strand
AGTACGCGTTCACGCCCAGCAGCGCGATCACGCTCAGCGCCAGCATCCACGCGTAGTAGCGACGATCGCCCACGAAGCTCAGGCGGAAGCAGCGGATGAGGAACGTGAGGTACTGCTTCACGCCGTTCCCCCTTCTGGCGCGTCAAAGCCGAACATGGGGCCGGGGCTCGCGTATCCGAGTTGCTTGGCGATCGCCGCCGCCTCCGGATCGAGGCTGCGCGGGTACCGCTCGTCGAAGTAGTAGAAGAACCGCGGCAGCGTCCCAACCTCCTCCTTCAGCACCAGCACTCGCTTGGTCTTGAGGAGCTGCGACACCTCGCTGTTGGGATCGAGCACGTTGCCGAACTTGCGCGCCCCGGTCGGGCACGCCTCCAGGCACGCCGGCATCCGCCCCTCACGCGTCCGGTGCAGGCAATACGTGCACTTCTCCATCACGCCCTTGGGCCGCGGGCGGTTCGACAGGTAGCTCATCTCCGGATTGAGATCATCCGGCGTCAGCTCCGGCTTCGTGAAGTTGAATCGCCGCGCCCAGTACGGGCACGCCGCTTCGCAGTACCGGCACCCGATGCACCAGTCGTAGTCCACCACCGTGATCCCGTCGGGCTCCGTCCACGTCGCCTCCACCGGGCACACCTTCGTGCACGGCGGATTCGCGCACTGGTGGCACTGCACCGGCAAATAGAAGTGGTCGCCGTCGGGAACGCGCGGCCTCTCGTAGTGGTGATCGCCCTTCTCCAGGTCCATCGTCCCCTTGGGCATCTCGATCACCCGGATGTACTGCACCTGCGGCGAGCGGCTCTGGTTGTTCTCCTGCACGCACGCGTGCACGCACTTGCGGCAGCCGATGCACCGCGACAGGTTGAGCGCGTAGACAAACTCGACGCCCGACTTGGGCTTGATATCCCGGATGTGCGGGCGAACGCCGTACCGCTTCTCCACCTCCGCCCGGATGCGGTCCAGCGCCCTCTCCATGTCCTGCGCGGTCATCTCCTTGTAGTGCTTCTGCAGGAACTTCTCGACCGTCAGCTCGCCCTCGCCCCGCAGCTCCTTCAACGGGCTGAGCGCCGCGACCAGCGCCGCCATCCCGCCCGCCGCCGCCGTCGTCGCCCGCAGGAAGCTGCGCCGATCCATGCGAGGTCCCGCCGGCGGGGCCGATGGGCCGTCCCAGATCCTGGTGCTCATGGCTTGCCCTCCGCCTTGCCGCCCGCGTCGCCCGGCACGGGCTGCGGGTGGACCTTCGCCGGCTCGACCGTGCCCGCGGGCTCGTCCGCCTTGGGGACCCATTGCCCCAGCGGACGATGACGCTCGACCTCGCCCGCCTCATGACGCCGCTTCTGATCGCCCATCCGCAGCGTGTCGGGCGCGGGAAGGGGCGCGAGCTTGGGATAGGCCGGGGCGTGCGGGTCGTGGCAGTCGTTGCACTCCAGCCGCACCTGCTCCCCGCTCGACGCGTCCCACGACCCCATCGTCTTGCCGTGCATGCCCCTCTGCCAATCCCGGTACAGCGTGCCGTGGCACTCGGCGCACAGCTTGGGCACCTCCGCGAAGGTCAACGTCGTGCCGTCGTATCGCACCAACCGCTCGCGGTCCTTTCGGTCGTGGCAGTTGAAGCAGCGGTCGTTCATCCCGTGCACCAGCCGGATGTGCGTGTGCTGCACGCGACCGTCCAGCGGCGCCGGCGGCGCGTCGAACAGCTTGTGGCACTCCCCGCACCGGTGCGAAAAACCCCCGATCACCACCGTCGGCGGGTCCGTGATGGGTTGACGCCGCGCCCCGGGCATGACCTGCTCGCGCCCCACCACCGCCCGCGCCGGGGTCGGCACCCGCGCCGGCGGCGACGCCACCACGATCCACCCCGCCACCAGCAGGAACACGGGCCCGATCAGCCACACCATCGCTCCCCCGCGCTCGGATGGTGCTTGAGGTGCCTTGGGGACTTGTGCTTCGGGCATCACGCGGCTCCAATCAGGAGTAACGGAGCACGTTATCGGCTGTACTCTGGACTTGCGTCGACAACGGGGACCAAAGCTCGATCTCGCTCGCTCAAACTGGCTGTTGCGGTCCTTTGGGTTCCGCAGCCTCACCACACTATCGCCGCGAATAGACGAAATCCATATCGTGTTGTAATGTTTTTCCGCGCCTAGGTACTATTACCCAATTACGATCAGCTCGACGCGGGCGCGCTCGCCTCACCCGGCGCGTCGGCCCCCTCGGCCACGGACCGCACCAGGTCGATCATCTTCTGCCCCGGCCCGTAGTCCGTGAGCACGACCCGCCTGATCTGCTTGAGGGAGGCGACCGTAGCCGCCATCCGGGCCAACCCCGCGCGGATCTCGCGCAAGTGCTTGGCTTGGGCGGGGTTGCCGCTGCTCTGGCGATCCAACAGCCCCAGTTGCAGCTCGATGATCGCCAGGGCGTTGTTGAGCTCGTGGTTGAGCGTGACGGCGAGCTGGCGCATGGCCTCGGCCTTGCGAGCCTCCCCGCTCTGGAGTTCGTGCGCCATCTGGTTGTACGCCCGCGCCAACTCCGCGAACTCGTCGCGCTGCTCCACGCTCACCCGGTGATCGAACTTCTCCGCCGCCAGCTCGCGCGTGCCCTCCATCAGCGCCCCCACCGGCTTGAGCACCAGGTTGGCCGTGCGGATCAGCACGAACGCCGCCACGTTCACCATCACCAGCGCCCCCAGCGCCAAGGCGAGGACGATCACCCGGAACTTCCTGCCCACGGCGAGCTGCTCGCCGGCGACGTGAGTCCGCAGCGAGGTCCCCAGGTCCGCCAACCCCGCGTGGAGCCGGGCGTTCTGGCGGACGCGGCCCGCGTCCGCGGGCACGGGCGTGGCGCTCAGGAACGCCTCGAGATCGGCGCCCACCCGCTCGAAAGCCGCCGCCGCAGGCCCGGACGGACGGCGCGTCGACGCGTGCACTCGCAGCCGGTCCATCGCCTGGCGGATCATCGCCTCGCGCGCGACCACGCTGCCCCCGCTGGAGATCCCCGCCTCCGCCAGCTCGATGTCCGAGACGCACACGCCGATGGCCTGCACGTTGTCCAGCAAGGTCCCCGCGTCGGCGTTGGCGTGCTCCACGTCCCCCAGCACGTCCTGCAAGGCCCACAGCGCGCCCATCGCCCCGAGCACGAAGGCGCCCATGAGCAGGCCGATGCGGGTCAAAAACCTGCGGCGAAGCATGGCACACACCCTCGCGGCGGACGCCCCGCCGCGCCCGGTCGCGCGGCTACGGGGCCGGCGCCGGTTCCTTCTCCTGGTCCTCCAGGTCCTTGGGGATCTGCAACTCGTCGAGCTTGCGGTACAGGCTGGAGACCCCGATGCCCAGGTGCCGGGCCGTCTCGCTCTTGTCGTAGTTGTGCCGGCGCAGGCTGTAGATGATGTGCTGACGCTCGAACTGCGTCAGCGCCAGGCGCAGGTCCTCGCCCGAGTCCTGGGCCTCGGGCGGCGCGGCGAAGGGCAGGTCCCCCACGTCGATCTCCCGCCCCTCGGCAAAGATCACCGCCCGCTCGATCACGTTCTCCAGCTCGCGCACGTTCCCGCGCCACTCGTGGGTCAGCAGCGCCCGCATCGCGGCGTTGGTCACCCCCCCCACCTTGCGGCTCATCTCCCGCGCGTACTTGTCGATGAAGTGGTGCGCCAGCAGGGGGATGTCCTGGCGACGCTGGCGCAGCGGCGGGAGCGTCAGCCGCACCACGTCCAGCCGGTAGAGCAGGTCCTCCCGGAACTTGCCCTCCTTGCACAGCTGGTGCAGGTCCTGGTTCGACGCCGCGATGATCCGCACGTCCACCGGGCGCGCCCGCGTGTCGCCCACCGGCGTCACCACCCGCTCCTCGAGCACGCGCAGCAGCGAACTCTGCACCGCCAGCGGGAGCGTCGAGATCTCGTCCAGGAACAGCGTGCCCCCGTTGGCCGCCTCGAAGTACCCGATCCGGTCCTTCACCGCGCCCGTGAACGCGCCCTTGCGATGTCCGAAGAGCTCCGACTCGATGAGCGACTCGGGGATCGCCCCGCAGTTCACGGGCACGAACGGCTTGTCACGCGTGATCCCGTTGTAGTGGATCGCCCGCGCGAAGAGCTCCTTGCCCGTCCCCGATTCGCCCACGATCAACACGCTGCTCCGCACCGCCGAGAGCTTCCGCGCCAGGTCGAACACCCTCGTGAGGGCCGGAGACTCGCCGATCAGGTTGTGGAACGTGCTCGACGCCGCCAGCTGCTCGGACAGGATGCGCCGGTCGCGCCGGATCTCCCCGAACTCCAACGCCCTGCGGATGCGCAGCAGCACGTCCTCGAACTGCACCGGCTTGAGCAGGTAGTCCGCCGCCCCCGATCGCATCGCCGCCACCGCGCTGTCCACCGTCCCAAACGCCGTCACCACCACCACCGGCGTCTGCGGCGCCGCCTTCTGCAGGTGCTCGAGCAGGACCATCCCGTCCATCCGCGGCATGCGGATGTCCGTCAGCACCAGGTCCACGCCCTGGGCCAGCGCGATGTCCAGGGCCTCCTGCCCGTCGCCCGCCTGCAGGACCTGGTAGCCCTCGTCGCCCAGCAACTGGGCCAGCGACTCGCGCAGGAGCTTCTCATCCTCGGCCAGCAGGATAGTTTTGCCCATTCAGCCAACCCCCCCGCCCCGCCACCGGCTCACTTGGGCGTGCTCAAGTACTTCTCGGGGATCTGGGCGTCAGTCCTCTCGTGGTCCCAGAAGGCGTTGATGATCCACCAGCGGTTCCCGTCCTTGAGCAGCTGGATGCTGTTGATACCGCGCGAGTAGGGGTCCAGGTCCGTGGTCTTGTGCCGCGACTCGTACGTGCTCCACACGTGCGCCATGCTCCCGAACTCCTCCACGCGACGCCCAACCTCCGTATCCTGGAACCCGCCCTTCTCGAAGTACGTCCGGTTCGCCTCCACGTAGTCCGTGACGCTCAGGAAGTACGCGCCCGCGGCCCCCCCCTGGCCCTGGCGCGCCGGGATCAACCGCGCATCGGGCGCGAACAGCGACCGGAACCGATCCCATTCGCGGGCCTGGTTGGGCTCCCCCGCGGGAATGGCGTAGAACGCCTTCACGATCGCGTCGATCGACGAAACGTCCTCGGGCTTTGCCTTGGGCCACTCCTCGGGGATCGTGGGCATCATGATCTGCGGGTGCCCCGCGGGGACGCTCCCGCCCGGCGCCGGTTGGCCCGCGGGTGCCGGCTTGGGGGTCGGGGCCGGCTGCCCCAACAACAGCGCCGAAAACACGCCCAAGACCCCGCTCGCACCCAAGGTTGTGACCAATCTGAACATTGCATGCTCCAAGGTGAGGGCCCGGCGCGCAAGCGCGGGCCGCTGTGTCCGTAACCACGTGCAAAGCGGGTGCCCGGAGCCAAAACTCCGCTTTCACGCGGCATTCTCTCATACCATAGGCACAGGTTCCCATTCATGAGAAGCACATCGTGAGTTCTTCTCAAGACTGAGAACTGCCGTTGAGCCGAAGTAAAATCAGAGCTGTGGACCTACAAATCCTGTGGCATGGCGTATGCAGGAGTGCGTTCGTGACAGCGTGGAGCTCAACAGCCCGCGGGGGTTGGGTGGGGCGTTCCTTGGTCCTGGCGACCTTGTTCGCGGGCCCGAGGGCGGCCTGCGCCCAGGGAGGGCCTGCGGCTGCCTCCCCCAAGGCCTGCACCACCGAATGCCACCAGGACATCGTGGCGCACAAGGTCATGCACGGGATCGCCACCAAGGACTGTGGTTCTTGCCACGTGCAGGGCAATAAGGAAGAGCACAAGTTCTACCTGATCGCGCCCAAGGACGAGCTGTGCCTGCGCTGCCATGCCATCCCCACCTCCGGCACGCCTCACAAGCCCGTGGGTGAGGGCAAGTGCATGGAATGCCATGATCCGCACGGGTCCGACCAGCGCCGGATGCTCAAGGCCGACCCCAAACGCGAGCTGTGCACGCGCTGCCACGAGCGAGAACTTTCCAAGTTCAAGTACGTGCACGTTCCGGTGGCGTCGGGAGCGTGCATCCTCTGCCACCAGCCCCACTCTTCGGAGCATCCCAGGCTCCTGGTCAAGCCGGTGCAGGACCTGTGCCAGCAGTGCCACGCGGAGGTCCAGACCCCGTCGGATCAGGGCCGCAAGGTGCATGGCGCTCTCCAGCAGGGCTGCACGCGCTGCCACAACCCGCACGCCTCGAACTACCCGCACCAGCTCCACGAGGATGCGCCCGAGCTCTGCGCCTCGTGCCACAAGGAGCGCATCGACCAGTTCAAGGCCGGCGCCAAGGTCGTGCACGGCGCGATCACCCAGCCCGGCGGTTGCTCGAGCTGCCACGAGCCCCACTCGGCCACCCTGCCCGCGCTCCAGCGCAGCACCCAGCCGGCCCTGTGCCTCAAATGCCACGATCGCAAGATCAAGGACGACGCGGGCCAGGACCTGGCCGACATGGCCAACCTCCTGGCCCGGAACCCCAACCACCACGGGCCGATCCGCGAGGGGCAGTGCACGGCGTGCCACAGCCCCCACGCGGGCAGCAACTTCCGCCTGCTGACGCAGGCGTATTCCCCCACCTTCTACGCGCCGTTCCGGATCGAGAACTTCAAGCTCTGCTTCCAGTGCCACATCCCCGACCTGGTGCTCAAGCCCGCGGGCGCGGGCCTGACTCAGTTCCGCGATGGGGACCGCAACCTCCACTACGTCCACGTCAACCGCGAGAAGGGCCGCACCTGCCGCGCCTGCCACGAGGTCCACGCCTCCCAGCGCCCCGCCCATATCCGCGAGGCGGTGCCCTACGGCAGCGGGAACTGGATGCTCGAGATCAACTTCGAGTCCACGGACAAGGGCGGGTCGTGCACGCCGGCGTGCCACGTGGCGCGCAGCTACTCGCGGACCCTGCCCACCCTGAGCACCAAGCCCCCAGGAGCCAAGCCATGATCGGTTGGAGCCGCGCCTTTCCGCCTCGGCCCCGCGCGCGTTGGCGCGCCGTTCTCGCCTGCCTGCTCGCGCTCTGCCTGATCCCCCAGGCCCGGGGCACGCCCCCGCGAGGATCCGCCGCTCCGCCCCTCGCGCTGGTGGACCTGGACGGCAAGGCCGTCACCACCAAGGACCTGGGCGAGCGTCCCCTCGTGCTGATCTTCGGCGAGTTCGCGCACGAGGGCGCGAGGAAGGCCTGCGCGGACGTGCTGGACGTGCTCGCCGATCCGCGCGTGGGTCGCGACGCGGCCGCGTCCGTGTTCATCGTGGGCGAGGACGCCTCCGACGCCAAGCTCAAGGAGGCGGCGGCGGGCGGGCGATTCCCGGCGCTGGTCCTGCGCGACCGCAAGCGCGAGGCCTTCGGCGCGTACCACGTGCTGGTGGTGCCCACGGTCGTGGTCGTGGACGCCAAGGGCAAGGTGGTCTACGCCACCCCCGGGTTCGTGCAGCGGTTCAAGGAACTGCTGGCCGAGGCGATCCTGGTGGCCACGGCGCGAGAAACTCCCGAGCAGTTCGAGAAGTCCCTGGACCCCAAGTCCCCCGCGCCCAGCCCCGAGGTGACGCGGGCCGCCCGCCTGGTGCACCTTGGCGATGAGCTGGTCCGCCATGGAATGCTCGACACCGCCGAGGCCCGCTTCGGGGAGGCCCTGACGATCGAGCCCAAGAACACGGCCGCCCGGCTCGGGCTGGGCAACCTCATGCTTCGCCAGGATCGGACAGCGGACGCCGAGCCCTTCTTTCGCTCGGTGCTGGCCGACGAGGCGCTGAACGTCGACGCCCTGCTGGGACTGGCTATCGTGGACATCAAGAAGGGCGGGGACCATGTGGGAGCGGGCGAGGCCGCCGCCCGCAAGGCCCTCGAGCGCACCCCCAACTCGCCCCGAGCTCACTACGTTCTGGGGCGGGCGCACGAGGCCCGCGGGGACGCGGGCAAGGCGGCCGAGGAATACCGCAAGGCCACGGAGCTTCTGTTCGATCGCTGACCCCGGGAATGGAGCAGGCATGGGACGTGTTCGCGACTTCATCAAGTCACGCCGGCGCATCGAGATCATCGTCGGCGGGGCGGTGATCTTCCTGATCTTCAACGTGGCGCTGGTGGAGACCACGAGCCAGTCGTGGTTCTGCAACAGCTGCCACATCATGAACCCGTACTACTCGAGCTGGAAAACCAGCACGCACAAGGACATCGAGTGCGTCCAGTGCCACATCGAGCCGGGGGCGCAGAGCTTCCTGGCCGCCAAGCTCAACGGGTTGGGACAGGTCGTCGACGACGTGCTCCACCGCACCAGCGCCAAGCCCAGCGCCTCCGTGAGCCAGCTGGCGTGCACGCGCTCGGGGTGCCACGACATCGAGAACCTGAAGAAGAAGGAGATCAACAACGACACCTTCAAATTCCGCCACGACAAGCACCTGGGGGCCAGGCACCTGGGCGTGGAGATCTCCTGCGGGACGTGCCACTCCCACGTCAAGGGCGACAGGCACTTCGAGGTGAGCACCAACGTGTGCATCACCTGCCACATGATCGAACGCGCCGACGGGGCCCTCCTGCCCGGCGAGAAGACGCCCAGCTTCCTGCGTCTGGCCGTGCGCGAGTACCACCCCCAGGCCAAGGACGCCCCCACGTCCGACGACGCTCCAGCCTCTCCCGACGCCGAAAAACGCCCCCCACTGCGCTGCACCACCTGCCACGAGGCCCCCACCAAGGAGATCGAGTTCCGCGGGATCAAGATCGATCATGCCCAGTTCCTCTCCTTCGGGGCGGCGTGCGAATCGTGCCACCGGGGCGTCACCGCCCCGCCCCAGCCCATCGAGGATGGGCGCTGCCTCCAGTGCCACACCTTCGGCATCGAGAAGTCGCTCGAGCCCAAGGAGATGCACAAGGTCCACACCCTCGGGCGCCACAAGATCGAGTGCTTCGAGTGCCACGGGTCCATCCAGCACGGGCCCAAGGCCCAGATCCTGGCCCTCGAGCAGCTCGATTGCCGGCGCTGCCACCTCGACCAGCACGTCGTCCAGCGCAGCGCCTACTTCGGGGTCGCTTCGGACACGCCCACCGTCGACGGCGCCCCGGCCGTCAACCCCATGTTCCTCACGCACGTGGATTGCAACGGGTGCCACATCAAGCCCCGCGCCCTGCACGCCAGGCCCGACAGCGGGGCCCAGGTCCGCGCCGCCGCGCCCGAGGCCTGCGACGCCTGCCACAAGCCCGGGCTGGGCGCCCAGATGATCCCCCTCTGGCAACGCACGACCCACGAGCAATACGACCAGATCCTCGCCCTGGTCACCGCCGGCGAGGGCGATCCCGCCGCGGACACGGGCAAGCTCCGTGAAGCCCGGCGCCTTCTGGACCTCGTCCGGGTGGATTCCAGCTGGGGCGTTCACAACCCGCAGTACACGCAGAAGCTCCTGCAACAGGCCCGCGACGCCGCCAACGCCGCACGCAAGGCCGTGGGGGGCAAGTCGTGAGGCTCTGGGCCGGCATCACCGGGCTGATGGGGCTGGTCGCCCTCGGGGCGGCGGCGCGGGCCCAGGCCCCCGCCGGGCTCCTGCCCGCGGACCAGAGGCCGGCCACCAAGGTCCTGGATTGCACGATGGGCGGATGCCACGCCAAAGTGCTGGACTTCAAGTTCCTGCACGGGCCCACCGCGGTCCAGGCTTGCGACGCCTGCCACGAGTACGCCGACCCCACGCAGCACACCTTCGCACTCAAGCGCCAAGGGGCGGCGTTGTGCAGCTTCTGTCACCTGGACAAGACCGGCAAGGAGGGGCCGGTGGTGCACGAGCCCGTGGAAAAGGGAGAGTGCACCAAGTGCCACAGCCCCCACGGGTCCAGCTCTCGCAAGCAGCTCAAGGCCGACAACGCCCGCGCCCTGTGCATCACCTGCCACGACAAGGTCGTGGACGCCAAGTTCGTGCACGGCCCGGCGGTCACCGACTGCACGTCGTGCCACCGCTCCCACTCGGGCGACCTGCCCAAGCTCCTGGTGAAGGAGCGCCAGGCCTTGTGCATGGGCTGCCACGAGGACGTTCAGAAGGACCTGGGGCTCTTCAAGTTCGCGCACAAGCCGGTCTCGGAGGACTGCGCCAAGTGCCACAGCCCCCACGCTTCCAACGAGCCCAAGCTGCTGCGCCAGGCCTCTCAGGACTTGTGCACATCCTGCCACGCCGAGATCGGCAAGGCCCTCGCCAGCGTCAAGCACCCCCACGCCGCCACCACTACCGAGCGCGGATGCCTCAACTGCCACGTCGCCCACGCCAGCGACCACAAGGCCATGCTCCAGAAGGACCAGGTCAGCGCCTGCATGGCCTGCCATCGCAAGGCCATCAAGGTCGACGAGGAACGCACCATCGCGTCCCTGGCCGCCGTCACCCTCGAAGCCAACCACAAGCACGGGCCGATCCGCGATGGCGACTGCGCCCCCTGCCACAACGTCCACGGCTCCAACGAGGCCGGGCTCCTCTCCGAGCCGATCTCCCAGCAGTTCTACCAGCCCTTCTCCGACAACGCCTACGCCCTCTGCTTCAAGTGCCACGACAAGTCGCTGGTCACCACCGAGCGGGCCGGGAAGGAGACCGGCTTCCGCAACGGGGACAAGAACCTCCACCACCTCCACTCGGGTGAGGGCGACCAGGGCCGCTCCTGCCTCGCCTGCCACGACGTCCACGCCGCCAAGAACGCCAAGGGCATTGCCGATACCGTCGTGTACGGGCAGTGGAAGCTCCCGCTCAACTTCAAGCAGGGCGAGAACGGCGGGTCGTGCGCGCCCGGATGCCACAAGCCCGCGGCCTACGACCGCGTCCACGCCACGCCGGGAATCCTGCATTCCACCAAGCCGCCCGCGCAGCCCGCTCCCGCCTCCGAGAGCGCACCGGGCGGCGCCAACCCGGCCTCATCTGGCCCCGGTGGTGACGGACCAGCCACGGTCCCGCCGGCGAGCGGCCCGCGATAACGCTGCCACGAGTTGGGGCAAAGCCTCGGGCCGGGCGGGCCCGATCGCGAGCACCGTCGTGCCCCGACCGATATATCCTCCCGGACGCACAGCCCGGAGGTTCGAGCATGCCGCTGTACGAGTACGAGTGCGAGAAAGACGGAACCGTGATCGAGCTCATGCGCCCCATGAGCCAGGCCGACGCCCCCGTCGAGGATCCCGAGGGCAGGGGGCGTCAGTTCAAGCGCCGGCACAGCACGTTCGCCCCCGCGGGCGCGCGGTCCCAAGCCGCCACGAGCCTGCCGGCCTCGGGTGGTTGCTGTCCCTGCGGCAAGAACCACGGGTCCTGCGGACGCGGATAAGCCCGGATCCCCCGGGCCCGCGTCGCGCCCCCGGGGGCGCACCACGATCGGTGGCTTCGCGATGTCTTGCCGGCGTCCGCGCGCGGAGCGAGACGCCCGATTCGATCAGCCCTTTGGCGCCAGCGTCTTGGGGATCCCCAGGACCTTGTCCTTCTTGGCGTCGAACTTCTTGTCCGTCGTCATCTTCGCGATGCGCTCGTCGCGCGTCATCACGCTCCGCTTGCCCGCCATGTTCTTCGCCACCCGCAGAGACGCAT
>JBGAOG010000101.1:0-11638 GCA_044221985.1 Phycisphaerales bacterium | reverse complement strand
GTCCACGTCGCCGATGTGCAAGAGGTGATGAGGGATACGGCACACGGCCAGCATGATCCCATCAACGAAAGCTGGATTACTCAAGTCTGGAGGACGCATGGACCAGCAGCAACGCCCCCGCGGTTTCATGGAACAAGCCCTCATCGGCCTGGGGATCATCTCGTTCGTTGCACGCGTTCTCGCGATGTCCGTGGAGCCCATCCTTCACCGGCGGATGGGCAAGCACGCCCTGGGAATGCCAGCGATGTTCGCCACGCTGGCCATTCCCTTCTGGGGGGCCTTTTTCCCGGGGGACGACCTCCGGTATCTCTTGTGGTTCTGGCTCGTGTTCCTGGCCGGGTGCATTTCGAACCGCGTTTTCCCCGCGCCCCCAGGGGAGCACACTCGCTACGGGGGCGTCCCGCGACTCTGGTTCCTCTTCCGGCGCGCCGACGAGCTCTCGATGAAGGCCAAGGTCGAGCCCGCGCTGGTCATGCTGGCTGGGGTGGTCTTTCTCTCCGCCAGCGAGGCGCTCGGCACGTACCTCCTGGCGGCCGGCTTCGGCCTCGCGATCGACATCGCCATCACCGAGGCGGTGCACCGCGCCAAGGTCGACCAGCTCAACGACGCTCGGCTCGAGCAGGAACGCTTTGCGATGGATTTTCGGGCGATGCGTGGTGAGTAGCGATCGCAGCAAATCGCCCGCGGCCCCGTGAAGGGAGGCGGGGGCAACAGGTCTCGACACCAACCCGGCGAACACGAGTTCCCAAGGGCGCACGGATGGTCCGTGCCTTCCACGGAATCACGTGCCCGCCAAGCAAGGAACCAACCATGGAACGTCAAGAAGAAGACAAGAGCCCCAAAATCGGGGCCGGGCACGCATCCGCAATGTTCCGCCAGGGCCTGGCGGAGCTGCGGGGGGCGCTGTACCACGACAGCAACGTGGCCCAGCCCACCCAGTACGGCATCTACGGCACCAAGACACCGGGCGAGGTGGCCAAAGAACGCGAGGCGTCCGAGCCACAGTCGCGGGACCAGGAACCGGCCCACGACGGGAAGAGCATCCTCGACGAGCACGTCGAGCGTGCAGAAGCCAGGGCGATGGCGCAGGAGCACGGATCCAAGGAGCGGAGCGGCCTCGAACGGGGGTGATCGATGTCCGACCTCTGCACCATGCTCGGGATCGCGTGGCTCGCCCTGGTGGTGGGTTGCCTGGCGCTCCTGGCCTGGTCCTACCGGCCAACGCCAACCGCAGCGCCCACACGCCTGACGTTCAGGGTCAATCGGGTGCTCGCCCCGGCCCGGCGTCACCGTGCGGTGCGGCGCCATCCGTAGCCACACGTTCGTGAGCACCGTGGCCACGCTCCCAGTGGCGGCCAAGCCCGGAACTCGGAAGTGGAATCCCATCAACTTGGCGCGCTCGTCGCG
The DNA here is from genome assembly GCA_044221985.1 of Phycisphaerales bacterium. GTDB lineage: Bacteria > Planctomycetota > Phycisphaerae > Phycisphaerales > UBA1924. The sequence goes on along the minus strand of JBGAOG010000101.1, from coordinate 10,231 downwards.
CGCTGCAAATCAAGGAGTTCGGATCATGACAACGGCACAGACAACGTACGTTCAGAGCTGGCTGGCCCCCAAGCACCCTGGAGCGGGCAAGGACCCGATCCTGGGCGCCCTGCTCGGGCTCGCCGGGCCCCTCGGGGTCGCCGTGTTCCTCCGCAGCCTCATCGATGGCGCGCTCGCCTTCATCGCGTGCATGGTGCTGGCGATGGTGCTCGGCGACAACGGCGGGGCGACGGCGGCGATCCTGGCGTTGTGCTCACTCTGGAACATCGGCCGGGTGATCTGGGACGGCAACCGCCTGCAACAGGAGCAGCTCGGAGGTTCCGTCGGCTCCTCGAGCGACTCCGAGGACTCTGGAGGTTGGCCGGCGCCTCGGGGCGGGGTCCCTGGGGGCGGGGGAGGAGGACACCGTTCACCGTTCGGCGCCTCGACGATGGCGGCCTCGGCCCCCGCTCCACGCCCCATGCACGCAGCACGCAGCGCCCGCCGTGAAGACGACATGCGTCTGATCGAAGACGACGACGTGCCTACTCCCGGCGGGGCCGTCGCGCTCGCGTGAACCACTGATCCCTCGTTGCTCCCCCGGGAGATCGAAAGGTCCCTGGCGGGGGTTCGTGCAGACGGGACGTGCATGCCCGACGCCGTGGGCAGGGAGGGAGTTCCGGCATGATCGAGGAACGTGCGGTCGGCCCGCCGACGCCGGTGCACGCCGTGGACACGCCGCCCGGCACCCCCAGGTGGATCACGCCCACGCTGGTCGAGCTCACCCTTCGCGTGTGGCAACCTCACTACCGCGACCCCCTCTCCATCGACGAGGCCGTTAGAATCCTCCTCAGGATGGGCGCGTTGGTGGACGCGCTCCGGGGGGAGGGATGATCCATGAAGCGATTCGTCGCCTGGGCCAGGGTGAGCAGCGCACGCCAGAAGAAGGAAGGGTTCAGCCTCGAAGACCAGGAGGCCAGGCTCCTGGAGTTCGCGCAGCGTCTGGGCGGCGAGGTCGTGAAACTCTTCAAGATCGCCGAGACGGCCTCCAAGCGCGAGGAACGCGCCACCTTCCGCGAGTTCACCGCGTTCGTCAAGAAGAACGCCCGCGCCCTCTCGGGCATGCTCTTCGTGAAGGTCGATCGCGCGGCCCGCAACATCCGGGACTGGGCCGACCTAGAGGAACTCTCCGAGGCCAGCGGCGTTGCCCTCTTCTTCCCCGACCAACCCACGGGCGAGACCCCGGCCGGGCGCATGCAGCGGCGCATGAGCGCGGTCTTCGCGTCCTACCAGACCGACCAGCAGTCCGCGGACATCCGGGCCGGGCTGCGCCGCCGCGTCGAGAACGGGTTGCCGCTGGGCTGTCCCTTCGGCTACCGCTTCGTCCGTGTGCAGGGACGCTCGCTGGTGGAGCTTGACCCGATCGAAGCGCCCAAGGTCAAGCGGATCTTCGAGCTCTACGCCTTCCAGGCCCACACGCTCGACTCGCTCCAGGAGCATCTGGCGCGGCAGGGGATGGTCTTCACCGATCGCCAGCCCCGGTTCCCGCGCACGACGCTCCACAAGATCTTGAGGAACCGCCACTACCTGGGTGAGGTCAACTTCCAGGGGCAGTGGTTCCCGGGGAAGTTCGAGCCGCTCATCGACCGGGCCACGTTCGAGGCCGTCCAGGCGCGATGTGCCGACAAGGTGTATCGCCGCCCCGAGCTGACCTTCGCGGGGCGCTTGATCCGCTGCGGCCATTGCGGCCACCTGTTCACGGGCGAGCGGAAGCTCAAGCGCCTCGCCGACGGGAGCACCTCCGAGTACACCTACTACTTCTGCACCCAGTACCAGAAAGGGGACCACCCCCGGATCCGCCTGACCGAGGCGAAGGTGGAGGCGGAGTTCCTGTCGCTGTTCGATCGGATGCGGATCGAGGACCCCGCCATCCGGGGCTGGATCGTCGAGGTGATCCGGACCAAGGCCAGGCACGGCCAGGAGGAGAACCTGAGGCACCGCGCGGAGTTGGATCGACAGCTCGCGCAGGTGGAGGCCAAGCTCAGAACGCTGTTGGACCTTCGCATGGACGGTGAGATCAGCGCGGACGACTTTGCCGCCAAGCGGGCAGAGCTGCACGACCGTCAGGCGGGGATTCGTCTTCAGCTCGAGTCCAGCGATCGCGACGACCGCGCCATCGCCGACATGGCGGTGAAGGTGTTCGAACTGTCGCAGAGCCTCAAATCCCGCTGGAAATCGGCGGATTACGCGGCGAAGCGCTCGATCCTTGAGATCCTGTGCGAATCGGTCGAATCGAACCGCGAGAAACTACGGATTGTGACGAGGAAACCGTTCGATCCGATCGCGAACGGTTCCCTCGTCTCGTCAAGTGGAGCGAACCGGACTCGAACCGGCAACCCCTAGCTTGCAAAGCTAGTGCTCTACCAATTGAGCTATCGCCCCGCCGCGTCGTCGCCGGGAAGGACGGGGCTCCCGGCGCCGGGCGCACTGGAGGCCAAGCGTAGCGCCGCCGTCGCTCGTACACTGCGGGCCAATGCCCCGGAGGGTCCCGATGCCTCGCTCTGGTGTGATCCCGTTCCTCGCGGCGTGCGGCCTCTGCGGCGCGGCCATGGCTCGGCAGGGTTCCCCCGGGCAGACCTCCCCGCCTCCGGAGCCGCGGGCGGACGAGCCGGCCGCCAATGCGGCCATAAGCCTCAGCCTCGAGCAGCACTTCTCGGGGACGTTCACGAGCGCCGACGGGGGCCTGGACACCACGCGGCTTCGGGCCAGCGTCGAGCTCTTCCTGCCCGTGGGCAAGGAGGACAAGCTCAACCTGGGCTGGATGGGCGAGTACAACCTGTACAACTTCGACCCCGGCCCGTCGACCTCCGGCAACACCATGGGCGAGCCCTGGGGCGATCTCTCGGGCCTGCGGCTCTCCGTCCGGTATTACCACGCGATCAACGAGCATTGGACGGCCTACGCCGGCGGGGGCGTTGAGACTCTGGCCGAGGTCGGCGCCAAGCTCACCGACGCCATCGACTCCACGGCCATCGTCGGGGGGCAGTACGCCTTCACCAAGGACTTTTCGGTGGGGCTGGCGCTGCTGGGCAAGTCCGAGCTGGAACAGGGCTGGACGGCGTTTCCGCTGCCGTCGTTCGACTGGCGGATCGACAAGAACTGGAGCGTGGGGACGATCTTCAGCCGCGGGCCGGGGCTGGGCGTGGAGTACCAGACGGACGACCAGCAGTTCACGCTGTCGCTGCGATGCCGCTACGAGACGCGCGACGCGCGTCTGGCCAGCGACAACGCCGGCGCACCGGGCGGGGTCGCCATCGACCGGCGCGTGCCCCTCCTGTTCACGCTGGACTGGAACATGGACCACGCCGTTTCGGTCAGCGCGACGGCCGGCGTCGACCTGTGGGGTCGTATCAAGCTCGAGGACTCAGGCGGGGGCGCGCTGCGGCAGAGCGAGATCAACCCGACCCCGTTCCTGGGCGTGTCGCTCTCGCTGCGGTATTGAGCGTGTCAACGAGGGACCGGCGGCGTGCTCGGGGGCGCCACGGGTTTGGGGCCCGTGCCCATCGGGGGCGCATCGACCAGCTTGGCGCTGACCAGCCTGGGCGGGTCCTTGGGACGGCTGGGCACCCGGTCGCCCCCCGGCGCCAGCACGCACTCGACCTTCGCCAGCGCCGCGATCACCTCCGCGCCGCGCACGGCCTGCCCGAAGGCGCAGTAGCCCCCATCGAGCCCGCGCGTTCCCTCGCGGCTGAAGCACAGGAAGAACTGGGACCCCGCGGTGTTGGGGTCCGCCGAGCGCGCCATGGAGAGCACGCCGAAGTCGTGCGGCAGCTTGCTGGGCTCGAAGTCGATGTTGTACCCCGGCCCGCCCGAGCCGGTGCCGGTGGGATCGCCGCACTGGGCCATGAAGTCGTTGCCCCCGCTGCGGGCGCCGATGATGCGGTGGAAGATGATGTCGGAGTAGAACCCGTCGCGCACGAGCTGCATGAAGTTCCAGCAGGTGTTGGGGGCCTGGTCCGGGCGCAGCCGCACCTCGATCTCGCCCAGGCTCGTCGCCATGACCACGAGCTGTTCGACGTACGCCCGCACGCCCGAGAGGCCCTCGCCATCCTCGCTGCCCACGAGCGTGACCTTGGCCGTCGCCAGGCTCGTGAGGCTGGGCGCCCGGGTCGTGGGATCGAACCACAGCGGCTTCTTGTCCCGCGCGTCCCAGAGCATGGCGGCGGGCGGGTTCTTGAGCGGCTGGAGCACCACCGGGGCCCCGATGCGCTTGTCCCCCACCGCCAGTTGCACGTACCGAAGCCCCGTAGCGCCCCTCCAGAACTCGGGCAGCGCCGTGGCCAGGTCCAGGTCCCCGGCGGCCACCGCGACGCTGGCCGTGGGCTGGTCGCCCCCGGGCAGGAAGACCTGGACCATGGCCTCGCCAGGCTCACCCTTGGGGATCTCGACGTGCAGCAACACCGGCCGGCCCACGCCGAAGTACGCGCGCTGCGGGCGCAGTTGGGCCAGGGCGTCGGCGCCTGCGGTGGTGAGTAACCCCAGGGCGAGAGCCCAGGACGCCGCCCCCACGCCGTTCTTGCTTGGAATCATGCCCGCAATGTACGACACCCACGGGTCAAGGTCGAGGGATCACGCGGAGCCCGGCGCGCGGGATCAGTGCCCTCCGGAATGGGCCCCGGACGCGCTGTCGATGGCCTCCCAGGCGCTCTCGACCTTCCCACTCGACGTGTCATCCTTGACCGCCGACAGCCCGCCGCTCATGCGACGGGTGGCGTCGTCGAACCACACGACGGAAAGGTCGGCCCGGAACAGGTTCGCGCCCACCTTGTGGCTGTAGTCCATGCGGGTCTGCAGGCCATCGGAGATCAACGCCGCCGTCTGGGGCACGATCTGGTCGAGGCGGCTGGTCGGGACGCCCTCACGACCCGATGGTCCGCTCGCGCGATACTGGTAGTTCCCCACGACTTCCACGCCGGGATCATCCCACAGCGAGGCATAGCGGCGCAGCGGGTGCTCGCCCGTGTGTGAGGGGCAATAGAAGACCTTGACCGCGTGGGCGTACTCGAGGCGGTAGATCAGGCCCACCCCGTCCCAGCCTTCGGAGTCGGGCAGCTGGGCCTGGTCGGCGGGCAGGCGCACGGACATGGTGCGATCAAACTGCGCCTCGCCCGGCAACGCCGAGCCCGACGCCTGGTCGCTCTGCATCTCCAGCGACGGGACAAAGACGCTCGGGGGCAGGAAGCCCCGATGGTCTTGCGCGTACATCGCCACGCCCAACCCGATCTGGCGCACGTTCGATCGACACGCGACGCGGCGCGCGGTTTCCTGGACCGTGGACAAGCTGGGGAGCAGCAGCGCGATGAGCACGCCGAGAACGGCCACGGAGACCATCACGTCCACGAGCGTGAACGCGCGCGCCCCATGCTCCAACCGTTGATGCTCGGACCGTGATCGCATACCCCGCGACCCCCGATAACATGCCCGTCCACCGCGTCTCCATCGACGCGCGTCGGTCGGGGCTCCGCTCCCGCTTCACAAAATGCTATCAGAAACTCCCGCACGCGGCAACCCAATCCAAACCCGTATCCTCCGATTCGCATTCCGTACGGATTGCCATCGCGTTTCCTTCCCGGAGGACGATGAGTGGCTGGATCGGCCCTTCCGGACCGTCCCAGCCTCCATAATTCCGGTATCCTCGTGGGATCCGATCCCTCGGCGTGGCGTATGGGTGTTGGGGCCGTCGGCCCGACTTGTGCGACAGGGCGAAGGGGCGCTCCCGGAGCCTGGTCGCCCATGGCGGGTCGTCGCACCGAAAGCAATGCGGACCGAACGTTGATGCGGCGCGTCGCCGACAACGAGCAGGCCGCCGTCGGAGAGTTGTACGACCGCTTCGGCTCGTTGGTGTACCGGATGGCCTTGCAGGCGATGCCCTCGCGGGCCGAGGCGGAGGATGCGGTTCAGGAGATCTTCGTCCGGCTGTGGCGCACGGCCAGCCGGTACGACCAGGATCGTGCGGCCCTGGTGACGTGGGTGATGCTCATCTCCCGGCGTCACCTGGTGGACAAGCTTCGACGCCAGCGGGCGCGCATCCGCGCCACCTCGCTGGATCTTCCGCAGGCCGGGCCCACTCCGGAGGTCAAGCCCGACCCCTCGCGGCTGGAGCAGGACGAGCGTCTGGCGACGCTGATGAAGCGCGTCGCCGCCCTCCCCGAGCTCCAGCGGACCGTGGTGTTGCGTGCCTATCTGGGCGGGCAGACGCTCCGTCAGATCGGCGAAGAACTGGGGACCCCGCTGGGGACGATCAAGTCGGCCCTCAGCCGAGCGCTCGTGAGGCTCCGCGAACGGACTGGTGAGGAGTTGGCTCCATGACGCTGCAGCAGTTGATCGAGGCGGCACATCTCGACGCCCTCGGGCTCCTCGACCAGGACGAGCAGCGGGCCTTCGAGCAGGCGTTCGCGCGGGCCCCCGCCGCGGTGCGTGACCAGGTGCGCGCCGAGCAGGCCCGCTGGGCCACGACCCTCCCCAACCTTTCCGACGCCCAGCCCCCGGCCGACCTGCGCGACCGCGTGCTGGTCGCCGTGGGGGAAGCCATGGAGGTCAGCCGTTTCAACCCGGCCCAGGCCGACCACGACAGCGAGGTGATCGCGACCTTGGGCGTGGCGCGTGGCGGCGCGAGCGGGGGGCGCGAGGTGGCGCGGGTGTCGCCGGCGTGGCGCGCCGCGGCGCTGGGGTTCGCCACGGCCGCCGCCGTCCTGTTCGCCGCCTTCGTGTCCATGTCACGCCAGGCCGAGCAGCTCGGGCAGCGCCTCCAGAACGACGTGGCCCTGGGGGCCCTGGCCGAGGGCCTGGGCGCCAAGTCCTTCGACCAGACGGTGTTCGCCGCGTCCACCCGTCGCCACGTGATGACGCCGACGGGTTCGGTGTCCGCGGCGCCCCACACGCCCCTGGCCACGCTCTACACGTATCCCGAGCGGGGCGAGGGCCGTATCTATGCCAAGAACCTGACGATCAGCGCCCGCGAGTCCTGCCGGGTCCTGCTCGTGGACGAGCGGGATTCTCCGATCGAGGAGCTGGCGGAGTTCTCCCTGACGGGGCAGGTCAGCACGCACGCGTTCAAGCTCCGGGCCGCCCCGGGCCTGCGCATCGCCCTGGCGGTCGTCCCGCTGGGCGTGCCCGCCGCGCGCGAGCACGTGATCCTCGTCACCACCCTCTGACGCTCAGCGCCGCGCCGGCTCGGGCCAGTGGGCGTCGTCGAGCGTGGCGGCCAGTTGCTGGTCCAGCTCGAAGCGGGTCTTCACGCGCGTCAGCTTGCGCCAGATCATCATCGCCACCGCGCTGGTGACTCCGAAGCCGAAGACCAGCATCACGCCCGCCGCGATGAGCTGCGATTGATCCAGCGGGTCCCCGCCGGTGCTGGCCGGCGCCGGGGGTTGCGTGACCGCGCCGTGGGCCTGGCCCGTGCGGGCCGCATTGGCCTCGCCCGCCAGGGCGGTGGCGATGGTGTCCAGCTCGCGCTCGGTCTTGGCCGAGCCCGCCCCGCGGAGCTCGAGCTTGAGCTCCCCGGCCCGCGGGCTCTCGACGCTCAGGCGCTTCTCGATGACCTCGGAGACGGCCGCCGGGGTGGCGTAGTCCGTCAGCCCCTTGCGGGCCATGCGCTTGGCGACCACCTCCGCGAAGCGCGGATCCTTCACCAGGTCCTCGTGGTACCGCTGCCACTCCAGCAGCTCACCGTCGGTCAGCGAGCGGCCCTGCCCGTCGGGCAGGACCACGGTGCGGGCGGCGTACTGCCCGGGCACGAACTGGCGCGAGATCGCCCAGCTCATCGCCGCCAGGACCCCCAGCGTCGCCACCCAGCACACCATCGCCATGGCCACGCGCCCGGCGGCGGTCTGACGCTGCTGACGCTTCTCGGCCGTCTTGACCTTCTCGAACCCCGAGGCCAGCTCGGCCCGCATCGCGATGATCTTGTCGCACTGCTCGAACCGCTTCTTGAGCGCGTCGCCCGCCAGGTCCATCTTCTCGCGGCGCTCGCGCACCAGGCGCCGCGCCAGCCCCAGGCGCTGACGCCGGCGCGCCATCGCCTCGTCGCTCATCGACGACGTGCTCCCCCAGGCGGCCTTGGCCCGCTCCAGCTCCGACCGGGCCGACGACCCCGCCTGCAGCAGTTCTTCCACGCGCCCCTCGGCCTCGCGGCGATGGGCGATCTCGCCCCGCAGGCGGTTGCGAAGCTCCTCCACCAGGCCCTCCAGCTCGCCCACCTCGGCGCTCGACGCCCCCGGGGCGGCGGCGCGGACCTCCAGGTCCGCCGAGTACTCCAGCTCCACGCGCCACAGCGCCTCGTACTCCGAGATCACGTCGCGGAGCGCCGCCACTTCCTGGTGCAGGCCCTGGGCCTCGCCCAGGTTCGCTGTCAGCCCCGCCTCGCGCGTCTCGAGCGCGGCCCGGACCTGCCCGAGCTCGCCGCGCAGCGCCTCGACCTCTCGCGCCTTGGCGGAGGCTTCCTCCCGCACGCGCTCCAGGGCCTTGGCCAGCGACCCCGCCTCGCCCTTGCGGGCCTCGATCTGCTCGATCTCCGCGATCATCGCCTCACGCCGGGCGGACAGGTCCTTGAGCTCTCCGGCCTTGCCCTGCCACGCCGACCGCTCCTCGCCCAGACGCTTGGCCTGTGCCTCCAGCTCGGCGCGACGACGGTCCAGGTCCGCCGTCACGCGCTGGGCCTCCTCGATCTCCTCCCGGGCGGTCGTCAGGCGGACCTGCATGCTCTCCAGCTCGGCCCGCGCGTTCGCCACTCGCTCCGATTCGCCCGCGATCTCCGCGCGACGATGCTCCAGCTCGGCCGCGGCCCGGGCGGCCTGCTCGATCTCCCGGCGCGCCCCGGCCAGCCGGCCCCGCATGGCCTCGACCTCGGCCTTGCCCGCCGCCAGCTTCTGGCCCTCGCCCTCCAGGGCGGCCTGGCGAGCCTCCTGCTCCTGGGCCCAGCGCGCCAACTCCTCGTTGCGGGCGCGCAGCGCCCCCGTCGTCTTCTCGACCTCCGCGTTCAGGCGCGCCAGCTCGCCCTCGCGGGCCTCGAGCTCGGCCCGTCGCGCCTGGGCCTCCTCGCGGGCGCGCAGCACCTCGCGCCCCTGCTCCTCCAGCGTGGCGTGGGCCCGCTCCAGCTCGGCGATCCTCGCGTTCAGCCCTTCCTCGCGCTCCCGCACGCTCGACTCACGCTGCTGCAGGCTGGACTGGAGCACCTGGCGCTCCGCGTACAGCTGCTTGAGCCCGCGCAGGCCCTGCTCGAACTCCGCGAGCACCTGCAGGACGTCGTCCTGCCCGGGCGTGCCGCTGGGAATCTGCCCCTGGGCGGGGAGGGCCGTCCCCGGGGACTGCTGGTTGTCGCGCTGCTCGCCCATGTCCGGGAACCTCGCGTCAAGCGTCGCCGCGGACGCGCCGATCCCTCCGGGGACGCGCACGCACGCCGGCCAACGCCGCTCTATCGACGCGGCCCCTCCCACCCTGAACCGCCCCCACGGGTCGCATCCCCTTCCGCCCTCGCCCGCGCGTCACACACGCCACCACCGGACTTCAGCGTCCGACAACACCCCGCCCCACGCGCCCGATATCGCGTGCACCACGCGACCGGCGAATAATGACCTCCCCCCCCAACTCCATCACTCCATCACTCCAACGCTCCCCGTTCCCCACGCACCCACGCCATGAAGTCCCAAGGCACCAGTTCCCTCGTCGGCCTCGTCGCCTTCGCGCTGCTCGTTGCGGTGGGGATCGCGGGCTACAAGCTCATCCGCTCCGGCTGCCCGCTCGCCAGGCCGCCCGCCCCGCCCAACGGCGCGGCCATTCCTACTTGATGTCCTCGAGTTCGGCCAGCGTCCACGCCCTGACGCGCGCCTTCTCCACCTCGCGGACCGCCGCCACGAACTCCGGGCTGATGGGATCCGCGTCGTTGCCGAACGAGCGGCGGACGTACGTCATCACCGCGGCGTACTCGTGATCCAGGTCGAACGGCGCCGGCGGCATCTGCCCCTCGATGATCTGCCCCGACACCGGCACCGGCCCTTCCATCCCGTGCAGCAGTATCCGCGTCAGCTTGCCCGGCGAGCCCAGGACCAGCCGCGCCCGCGCCAGGGGCGGGTACTGCCCCGCCACGCCCTCGCCATTGGGCCCGTGGCAGAGCATGCACGCGCCGTAGAACTCGGCCCCCGCCCGGAACAGCTCCTCCTCCGCGGGCGTCAGGGCCCGCGGGCCGGAACCCCCG
>JBGAOG010000100.1:0-11977 GCA_044221985.1 Phycisphaerales bacterium | reverse complement strand
AGGTGTCCGTCGCGAAATCCTCGACGACTTCCAGCACACCCGCCGAGCCGAAGCCGCGCAGCACCTTGGCGCCCGCGTGCCTGCTGCCGATCTGCGCCAGATGCAGCGCATAGCCAAACTCGCGCTGCACCGCGGGCAGCCCCACGACCACCGACCACGTGCCCACGCCGCCGAGCGCGGCCAGCACGGTCACGGTGACGAGTCGCCACGCTTCGTCGAGTACCTGAACTCGCAGGCGAAGGTGCGCGGGCTGCCGCAGGCGAGCGCGGTGGTGGGAGACGTGCAGGCGATCCACGGAATCGTGGAGCGCGCCGGGGGCGCGGGGTCGTTCGATCTCGCCTACGCGCGCTGGGTGCTCTGCTTCGTGAAGGACCCCGAGGCGGTGGTGGCGGGCGTGGCCGCGGCGCTCAAGCCCGGCGGGCGGTTCTGCGTGCACGACTACTTCAACTACCGGTCGATGACGATGGCGCCGCGTCGCGCCTCGCACGACAAGGCCGTGGCGGCGACCATGAAGAGCTGGGAAGCGCGCGGCGGGGACACGGACATCATGGGCCGGTTGCCGCGCCTGCTGCACAAGCATGGCATGGAGGTCACGCACCTGGACGTGCACCAGCGCGTGGCGCGCGGGAGCGACGCGATGTTCACCTGGGTGAACGTGTGGTGGCGGATCTATGCGCCCAAGCTCGAGGAGATGGGGCTGCTGACAAAGCAAGATGTGGATGACTTGATCCGCGATCTTGACGAGATCAGGAGATCAGGGACTGATTTCGTGTCGTGCCCCCCGGTGTACGAAGTCGTTTCTGTGAAGAAGTAAACGCGCCGGTCCGACGTGCCGATTCGGGAAGTGATCATGCGAACGGACGCCGGAGGGCGGCGTTCGGCGGCGCCGCGACCTGCCCGGCGCGCTTCCGTCTTGTGAGATCGCTCGTTTCGATGTATGGTGTACACCATCTCGGGTGGCGCGTGCCAAAGACCGTGGCGTGACGCGTGTTGCGTGGGCGGGTTTCGCGCTGGTTGCCCGGAGTGGGAGCGGCACATGTTGAGAACAGGCTGGGGCGTGCTGGCGATGGTGCTGGCGGGGGCGATGACGTGCGCGGCGTACGGCGTGCCGCGCGAGAGCGTGACGTTTACCAACCAGGTGAGCAACGCCCCCGCGCCGGGAGGAGGATCGGCGCCGAACCAATTCCACACGTTTACGGGCGGGTACCCCGTGCGCTTCATCGTCGTGAACGCCACCCTCTCGCACATCGCCGCGGGAACGTTCGGGCTGGAGGCGATCATCCAGGTCATCACCGGGGGTGGGCAGATCTTCGTGCTCAACCCGCTGCAGGTCGCGGGCTTCACCGGAACGGCCAGCGCCGAGAACCTCATCTACCCGGTGCCGATCGATATTCCCGACGCGGCCGGGGGGTGGACCTTCCGGTTCCTGGAGACCTACGAGGACGCCGCGGGCGACGACGCGAACTGGGACACGATCACGTTCACGCTCAACGATGGCGCGCCGGCGACCACGGACCTGGGCACGCTGGGCCAGGCGGGGCGGGCCCGCGTGATGGCGCGGAGCCTCGGAGCCGGGCAGATCGACTGGTACAGGATCACGCTGGCCGACAACGTGAGCACGTCCGCGGGCACCTTCCTCGACATCGACACGCAGGGCTCGGACCTGATCAACGGTGCGCTGCACTACAACGACACGGAGATCGGGCTGTACGACGCCAGCGGGCGCCCGATCGCCGACGATGACGACAGCGGCGGGAACGCCAACGGATCGTTGCCCTCGCGCTGGAGCCAGCTCACCTTTGGCGCGGGCACCCGCCCCGCGACGTTCGGGAGCCAGCCCTACGACGGGCGGCATGGGCCGCTGCCCGCGGGGACGTACTACCTGTCCGTCAGCGGGTTCAACACGGACTTCGGCCCCGGCTGGGGCGTGGCCAGCGCCAGTGCCTACGCGGGCACGACGCAGGTCAATATCCGCACCAATACCGGCGCGCCACGGGCCAAGGACCTGGGCGAGCTCTCGCGCGACCCGATCCGCCTGCGAAACGTCCCGCTGGCCCCGGGGGAGATCCGCTGGTATCGCTTCGACGTGGCCGACACCGTCGCGGGAGGGCTCGCGACCTGGCTGGATATCGACACCGAGGGATCGTCGCTCACCCCGAGCAACGACACCGAGATCGGGTTGTACACGGCCTCCGGCAACCGCGTGGCCGATGACGACGATGACGGGAACGGGTTCAGGTCCCAGCTCTCCTTCGGGGCCGGGACAAGGCCCGGGGTGGGCGGCGAGCCCTACGACGGACGCGACGGGCCCCTGCCCGCCGGGACGTACTACCTCGCGGTGGTTGGATACAACGCCGCGTTCGGCAACACCGGCTGGGCCGTGACGCCCGACCCGACCAACTCCGGGGCCTTCGCCCTGAATATCCGCACCAACACCGGCGACGCGGCCACCTGCCCGGCGGACCTGGACGACGGCAGCGGGACGGGCATCCCCGACGGCGGGATCACCATCGACGACCTGCTGTACTTCCTTGGGCACTATGAGGGCGGCTGCTGAACTCGACCCTCGAGCGAGCTTGAGAGAGTGGGTGACGCCCCGACCGAGAGGCCGGGGCGTTTTCTTTTCGCGGTGGCGTCGGGGGCGCGGGGGTGCAACGATGACCCGGAGGGACCTTCCCCCGCCCCCCTCCTGGTAAGGAAGGGGAGCAAGTCGAAAGGCACGCAGTCATGGGCAAGGGCATCGTCGCGGTCGCGGGTGCGTCGGGATTCGTCGGCAGCAACGTCGTGCGTGAACTCCTGGAGCAGGGCTTCGGCGTGCGCGCGCTCGTGCGCGATATCCGCAAGGCACGCGAGGTCCTCCCCGCCGAGGGGGAGGCCCTGTCCATCGTCGTGGGCGATGTCCTGGGGGCGGGGACCTGCGAGCAGCTCCTGCGCGGGTGTGCCGCGTGCGTGAACTGCATCGGGATCCTGCGCGAGAATCGCGTGGTCGCGGGCGGCGCCGAGGGGGCCGAGCAGACTTTCCAGCGCCTGCACGTCGACGCCGTGCGCGCGCTCGTCCTGGCCTGCGAGCGGCTGGGCGTTTCGCGGTTCGTGCAGGTCTCGGCCCTGGGCGTGAGCCACATGGGCCAGTGCGAGTACCAGACCAGCAAGTGGGAGGGCGAGCAGATTGTCCGGCGCAGCGGCTTGCACTGGTCGATCCTGCGCCCGGGCCTGATCCACGGCGTGGGCAGTGAGTTCCTCGAGATGATGCAGGGCATGGGCAGCGGGCTGGAGATGCCCTACGCCTTCATGCCGTACTTCACCCGCGGCGAGACCGACAAGCGTGTGCCCCTGGGCGGGGACACGCCGGTGGACCCCAGGGTGGCGCCCGTCTTTGTTGAGGATGTCGCGCTGGCGGTGGTCAAGAGCCTGGGGACGGAGGCGGCCATCGGCGAGGTGTACAACCTCGTCGGGTCCCAGTCGATGACCATGCCCGCGCTGCTGGAGGCCATCCGCGACGGAACGGGCGGGAATGCCAAGGTCCGCCCCTGGGGCCTGCCCAGCAAGTGCGGCCAGTGCGCCGCGACCGTCGCCGGAAAGGTCGGCCTGGGAAACCTCCTCCCCTTCGACGCGGGGATGGCCTACCTCGCCGCCCAGGACGGCGTCAGCGAGATGGAGAAGGTGAAGCGGCACCTGGGGCTGGAGTGCCGCGGCTTCGCAGCGTCATTCGCCCGGTACGCGGGAGAGCTGGCGCCCGCGTAGGGCGGGCGAACCGGATTCACCCATCCATGAGTGGTGAGCGGCGCTCGCGCCGCGCCCGGGCCTGATACCCTTGCCCAACCAAGGGACCCTCATGCCACTCAAGTACGCGCGGCGACTCCTCGAACACCTCAAGCACGACGACTACGCACCCCGCAAGGTGCCCGACGTCGCCCGCGACCTGAACGTCCCCGACGAGGAGTTCGGGGATTTCGAGCAGGCCGTTCGCGCCATGACCTCGCAGAGGCTGGTGGACGTGGACCAGGGCGGGCTGCTGCGCCTGCCCAGCCTGGCCAGCCGCGGGGGGACGGTCGAGGGCGTGTACCGGCGCAACCCGCGCGGGTTCGGGTTCGTCAGCCCCGAGCCGTCGGTGCGCGAGGGGAGCGTCTTCATCTCGCCCGAGGACGGGAAGGACGCGGTCTCGGGCGACCGGGTGAAGATCAAGGTCTTCCGCGACGGCGAGCGCGAGGGTCGCCCGCGATGGGCCGGCGCGGTGGTCGAGGTCCTCAAACGCAAGCGCAGCAGCTTTACCGGCGAGCTCGAGAAGCGAGGCGGGCAGTGGCTCGTCTTCCCGGACGGGCGAGAGATGACCGAGCCCATCGTCGTCCGCGACGCCGAGAGCAAGAACGCCAAGCACGGCGACAAGGTGGTCGTCGAGATCATCACCTACCCCGAGAACCAGGGCGGGGGGAGCATGACCCTGGCCGAGGGCGCCATCACCCGCGTCCTGGGCGACGCGGGACGCCCCGACGTGGAGACGCAGGCGGTGATCGCGGCGTACGACCTTCCGGGGGAGTTCCCCGAAGAGTGCGTCGAGCAGGCTCGCCAGGCCAACGCCGAGTTCGAGCGCCAGGTGGCCCAGTGGAAGGTGCGCGGGAGCGAGGCCCTGGAGGGCCGCCTCGACCTGACCGGCGAGTTCATCATCACGATCGACCCCCCGGACGCGAAGGACTACGACGACGCGATCAGCATCAAGCGGACCGACACGATCAGCGGCGGCGGGTGGGAGCTGGGCGTGCACATCGCCGACGTGGCGCACTTCATCGAGCCGGGCAGTCCGCTCGACGAGGAGTCCAAGGACCGCTGCAACAGCGTGTACCTGCCGCGCCTGGTGATCCCGATGCTCCCCGAGGTGCTCAGCAACGGGATCTGCTCGCTGCAGGAGGGCGTGCCGCGGTTCTGCAAGAGCGCGTTCATGACGTATGACAGCACGGGCGCGGTGCGCAGCGAGGGCGTGGCCCAGACGCTCATCTGCTCGAGCAAGCGCCTGACGTATCTGGAGGCCCAGGCCCTGATCGACGGGGACCTGCAGGAGGCCCGCCGCCACGCCAAGACCCCGCCACGCTACACCGACCAGTTGCTCGAGACGCTGCGGGAGATGAACGACCTGGCCCGGGTGATCCAGGCCCGGCGCGACCGCCAGGGGATGATCGTCCTGGACCTGCCCGAGGTGGAACTGGTGTACGACGAGCACGGGCACGTGGTGGATGCCCAGCGCGAGGACGACGCCTTCACCCACAAGCTCATCGAGATGTTCATGGTCGAGGCCAACGAGGTCCTCGCCCGCCTGTTCGAACGCCTGGGCGTGCCCCTGCTGCGGCGCATCCACCCCGAGCCCGTGCCCGGCGACATCGACGAGATGCGCAAGGCCGCCCTCGTGGCGGGGTTCAAGATCCCCAAGAACCCCTCGCGCGAGGAGCTCCAGGGGCTGGTGAAAGCCACGCACGGAACTCCCGCGGCCCGGGCCGTCCACATGGCCGTCCTGCGCACGCTCTCCAAGGCCGAGTACTCGCCCGCGCTGATCGGGCACTTCGCGCTGGCCAGCGAGGCCTACGCCCACTTCACCAGCCCCATCCGGCGTTACGCGGACCTGACCGTGCACCGGGCCCTGGCGGAGTACCTCGCGCGGACCGACAACGGCCGGCGTCGCCCCAAGACGGACAAGGAGAAGCGCGAGCTGGGGTTCGACCTGCAGCGGACGGATGCCTGCCCGCCCGAGGACGCGCTCGTGGAGGTCGGTCGCCGGGCGGGGATGCGCGAGGACAACGCCGAGTCCGCCGAGCGCGAGCTGCGGAACTTCCTGGTGCTCCAGTTGCTCGAGAAGCACATCGGGGAGTGCTTCTCCGGGGTCGTCACGGGCGTGAACCCCAAGGGCGTGTTCGTGCAGCTGGACAAGTTCCTGGCCGACGGTTTCATCAAGGCCGAGGACCTGCCCGGCGATGTCACCCGGGACAACCTGCGCCCCATGTGGAAGATCGACCAGAAGAGCGGGGCGCTGGTGGACCAGCGCAGCGGGCGGAGCTTCAACTTCGGGGACCTGGTGACGGTGAAGGTGGCGGCGGTGGACCTGGCCAAGCGGCGCATGGAGCTGGTCATCGACGACGGCGGGAACCGCGCGGTGGGCAAGGCCAAGAAGGCGCACCTGGCGCCGGGATCGCAGGCCGGGCTGGGCGGGGGCTTCGCCGGCGGCAAGGGCGCCGGCTTCGGCGACGTGGGCAAGTTCAACAAGATGACCGGAGGCCAGCGCCGCAGCCAGAAGAGCAAGTCGCGGGACAAGGGCAAGGGCAATCGATTCAGGGAGGGCTAGGGCGAGGGAGCCGGCGCGTCACGCCGCCTTGCGCCTCGCCTCCGCGCCCGCGTGCATCGCGCCGCGGATCATCGCGCCGCACACCGCCGAGAGCACCAGGTCCCAGTCCTCATGCAGCGCGGGCGACCAGTCGGGCCCGGCCAGCTCGGACATCGTGTCGATAAGCTCGCCGCGGATGGCGGCGTAATGGACGCCCCGGACGCCGCCCAGGGCGGCCCGGGCCCCCAGCTTCATGAGCGGGAGCTCGAGCTCGTGGAAGCGGTGCAGCCGCGCCACGATGTCCTGGAACGTCATCCACAGCCGCTGATTCTGCTGGGCCACGTCGCCCGTCGTGAAGAGCGCGTGCGAGCCGGGGTGTCGCTTGGCCAGGCGCAGCACGACCCGGGCGATGAGCGCGGGTCCGCAGGGTTCGAACAACTCGAACGAGGCGCGAATACGAGCGAGTCGATCGTGGTCCATCCGCTCTCTCTCCTGGGAGGAAGGAACCGACAACGAACACCCTGGCATCGGGAATCGCCGCCGCGCACGTGAGCCCGGCCCGTGCATCCGGGCGGCGCGGGCGTTGGCCCGTGCGGGTGCTTTGCTCCCGGCGGATTGTGACGGGCGTGCGCGTCCGCAAAGGCGGGCCCGCCGGACCCGCGGCCGCCCACGCGCTCCCGCCCGCACAACCCGCACATCCCCGCGATTGCTATCCTGCGGGCATGACCACCTACGCCTGGACGCTGCTGCGCGCGGGGAACTTCAGGCTCGACGGGGGCTCGATGTTCGGGCTCGTCCCCAGGGCCGTCTGGTCCCGGAACATCGCGCCCGATGACAAGGGACGCGTCCCGGTCCACCACAACTGCCTGTTGCTGCGGGGCGGGGGCAAGACCTACGTCCTCGAAGTCGGCACCGGCGACAAGATGGACGCCAAGAGCACCCAGATCTTCGCCCTCGAGGACCGCACCATCCTGACGGCCTTGGGCGAGCAGCGATGCGACCCCGCCGACGTCGACGGCGTGATCGTCTCGCACCTGCACTTCGACCACGCCGGGGGGCTCACGCGCCTGGCACGCGAGGGCGAGATACCGGACTGGACCGGCGCCGGCTCGGGCGAACCCCACGGCGTGAAGCTGACCTTCCCCAACGCCACGGTCGTCGCCCAGGCCCGCGAGTGGGGCGATGCGATGGCCAATCGCAGCGTGATGACGCGCACGTACTTCCGCGACCACCTCGAGCCCTTCACGCTGGACGCCTTCAAGGGGCGGATGCGCCTGGTCGACTCGCCCCGCCCCTTCCCGTCGGGCTACACCCCCGATCGCGCCGAGCTCCCGGCGCTCCCCCTCGAATACCGGACCACCGAGGTCTTCCCGGGCATCCAGACCTTCCTCGTTCCCGGGCACACCTGGGGCCAGCAGGCCACGATCTTCACCGACGACCGAGGGCGCACGGTCGTCTTCACGCCCGACGTGATGCCGACCGCCGCCCACGTGGGGGCGGCGTACTCGCTGGGGTACGACGTGGAGCCGTACACGAGCATGGTGAGCCGGGGGTGGTTTCTCCACGAGGCGGCCCAGCGCGACTGGCTCCTGGTGCTGGACCACGAACCGGGCAACCCCTGCCGTCGCGTGCGTCGCAACGCGTCGGGCTGGTACGACCTGGTGGAAGACCATCCCTGAGGGCGCGTCGCTATGATCCAGGCAACATGAGCGCGACGCACGCCGAGCTTGAGGCCGGGGCGGGGGCGATGGGAGGGGAACCCGCGCCCGCGTTGCCCTCCGGCGCCCTGCCTCCGCAGATGCTGCCCCACCACAAGCCGTCGGTGATGGACCGGCTGGATCGGTTGGTCAGCCGCTTGTCCACGCGCAACCGGTTCTGGCAGCGGGTCACCAGCCTGGTGTGGCTCCCCTACGCCTTCAAGAGCGGGATCAGGATGAGGCAGGTCGACGAGCGGACGTTCTCCGCCGTGCTCCCCTATCGCCGGTTCAACCGCAACTGGTACAACGCGATGGCGGGGGCGGCCCTGCTGGCCAACAGCGAGATCGCCGGGGGCATGTACGTGTTCGCCGCCTGCGGGGGTGAGTACACGGTGGTGTGCAAGGACCTCAAGTACCGGTTCCTCAGGCCGTGCTTCGGGCCCGCCGTGTACAAGATCACGCCGCACGAGGACGTCAAGGCCATGCTGGCCACCCGTCGCGAGTTCAACGTCACGCTGGGTATGGACGTGGTTCAGGCGTCGATGCTCCCCGAGAAGGTGAGGCCGGCGGCCGAGAAGCTGCTCCCCAAGGGCGTGGGTCAGAAGGTCGCCGGGCGCGAGAAGCGCGTGGGCGAGGTGGTGGCCGTGTTCCACGTCACCCCCAAGCAGCACCAGCAGCGCAAGGGGCGGCGCGTACGGTGATCCTGGCGGAGCGGGACGCCTCGCCCGACAGGCCCAGCCCCTACCCTGCGCCACCATGCAAGCCCAACTCCCCCCGCCCCCTCGCGCCGACCTGGACACCAGTTGGCTGCCCCCGATGCTCCACGGCGCGGGATACTCGCACGCCGAACTGCTCAAGATCGGATCGATCGCCGATCCCGGGGGCTTGGCGGCGGCGGAGGCCAAGCTCAAGGGCGGGCTGGGAACGCCCGTGTTCCGGACGTTGGCGCGCTTGTTCTACCTGGGCAACGCCGTGCCCACATCGTTCGTGGACGAGGCCCTGCCCGGGCGCGGGGCCGCGGCCCTGGTGGAGGCGGGGCTGGCCCGGACCCGGGGGCCCGACGTCGTGGCGTCGGCTTCGTTGACATCGCTGGAGGGCGTGTACACCGCCTCCGATCCCTTCGCCAGCGATGGGCACCCGCTCACCCCGGGCCTGGAGAGCGTGCTGCCGGTGGGCAACGCCACGCAGATCACGAGCCAGCTGCTGTCGCGCGAGCCTGCCCAGCTGGCGCTGGACCTGGGGTGCGGGCAGGGGTACCTGAGCGCGGTGGTCGCGGGGTACGCCTCGCGCGTGATCGCCACGGACGTGAGCGACCGGGCGCTGGGCTTCACTCGCTTCAACGCCCGCATGAACGGGCGGACCAACGTGGAGGTCCGGCGCGGGAGCCTGCTCGAACCCGTGGCGGACCTGCGCGGGCAGTTCGACCTGATCGCCTGCAACGCGCCGTTCGTGCTGTCGGCCACGGGTTCGATCGCCAGCATCAGCGGCTCGGGCCAGGGCGACGATCTCGTCGAGTGCCTCATGCGAGAGACCCCGGGCATGCTGCGCCAGGGCGGGCGCCTGGTGCTGGCCTGCTCATGGCACCACGACGAGAAGGACTGGTCGGCCCGCCCGCGCGAGTGGCTGTCGGGCAAGGGCATCGACGCGTGGCTGGTCCGGTTCTCCTCGACCACGAGCGACCATTACGCCAACCAGATCCGCTCGATCGAGGGCGACGAGGCCGCCCAGCGTTGGAAGGACTTCGCGGCCCGCCACGACATCCGGTTCATCGCCTTCGGGGCCCTGGTGGCGCAGCGCCGCGAGGGTGACACCTGGCTGCGGGCCGAGGCGCTGAATCCCATCGCCCGCCGTGAGGGGCCCTCGCCCGTCACCCGTATCTTCGCCAACCAGCGGTTCATCTACGCCCACCGCGATCCCCAGCAGCTCCGCCCGATCAAGCTGCGGGTGGCCCCGGGCGTGGCGGGGGTGCAGGGCAAGGCGCCCAAGACCGGCGCCCCCGTCGTGCAGTTGCAGCACGCCTCCGGGTTCGCCATGCCCACCGACGTGACCCCCGGCGTGGCCCAGATCATCGCCCTGTTCGACGGCACGCGAACAACCGAGGAAGTGCTGGCCCTGGTGCAAACGCCCAAGCCCGAAGATCTCGAGCGCGGGCGCCAGGAGCTGCTCCAGGTCGCCACGATGCTGCTGGCGCGCGGATTCGTCGAGATCGCCTGACGCCCGCCCAGGTTCAGGGGCCCGTCGGCGCGCCGGGCACTCCGTGGCACGCCCCCGTGGCGCCGCCCGCGGGCCCAGCCGACGCGACCACCTCGCCCAGCGTCGAGCCCGAAAGCGCACGCTCCACCGCGTCGATCGCGTCCTCCAGGCGCTGGTGCAGCGGGCAGAGCTTGAGGTGGGCCGGATTGCCCAGCGGACACGACGTGATGTGCGTGAACCGGTCGACGGCGTTGACGACGTCCAGGATCGTGATCTGGGCCGGCGGGCGGGCCAGGGCGAAGCCGCCCCGCGGGCCGCGCTGCGAAACCACCAGCCCGGCGTGCGTCAGGTCACGCATCACCTTGCTCATGTAGCGCGGAGGGACCTTGGTGCGCCGGGCGATGCTCTCGCTGCTCACCGTCGTCCCGTGGGCGCTGGCGAGCGCCACCATGGCGCGCATCGCGTACTCCGCGGTCATCGAGAACATAACGCTCCCTGCATCGCGGGCTCCCCGTTGACGCGCTCAGCCGCCGCCCGGCTTGGGCGTGGTCTGGGGCGGGGTGGCCGGTGGAGCCGCCGGCTTGCCAGCCTCGGGGGCCGCCGGGGCCGCGGGGTTGGCGGCGTCCGGAGCCGAGGGGGCCGGCGTCGCCGGGGCCGCGGGCGCCACGGCCGGCCCCGAGGCCTCGGGCGGGACACGCCGCGGATCCTGCAACCCCCTCATGAACTGCACGATGTCCATGAGCTGGTCGTCGGTGAGCGCGGGGTTGTTGCCCTTGGCCGGCATCTCCACGCCCGTCGTGTTGGCCGGGTCCTTCACGCCCCGCCCGCGGCGAACGAACGACACCAGCTCCTTGTCGCTCAGCCCTCGGATGAACTTGCTGGTGACCATGTTCTTGCCCAGGCCCTGCACGCCCAGGCCGGCCGGACCGTGGCAGGCGACGCACGTGGCGCCGAACAGCGTCTTGCCGTTCTGCACCTGGGCGGCGTCGAGCGTGGGCCCGGGCGGACCCAGGGGCTCGGCCTCCTCCTCCGCGCCGAAGCGACTTTGGGCCTTGGATCCGATCACCCCCAGCACCAGCCACCCGGCGACCGCGACGACCAGGACCAACAGAACCAGCCCGATGCTCTTGCCTGGAGTTCCAACCGAGTTCGCCATCGTCAATGCCTCCTGAAAGTCGCTTTTGGCGATTTGATTACCTGAAGATGATCAAATCAAATGGGGCCAATTACCGACATCGGCCACCCAGCACCCAAGTGTAGACCAACCCGGTGGGGCCGGACCCTGGGCCGAGGTCCTTGGCGCCCTCATCAGGGAGTTTCCCTGGAAACTCCAAGCCGATCGCGCTCGGGGTGCCCGCGGATCAGAGCGGTGCGTGCGAGCGCCGGCGCTCTCCGCATACACCGCCGGCGGGATTCACTCGAGGACCAGCCCATCCCAGGCCAAGTAGTTCCCCTCGGGCAACGTGGCCTGCGTCTTGGTGTGCCCCAGGTCGTGGGCCATGTGGACAAAGAAGGTGCGCTCGGCCCCGACCTGGTCCGCAACGCGGAGCGCCTGGTCCAGAGTCAGGTGGGTGGGGTGGTGCCGGTGGCGCAGCGCGTCGAGCACGAGGGTGCGCACGCCGCGGAACTTGGCCCAACTCTCGGGCGGGATGGCCGAGACGTCGGTGCAGTAGGCCAATGGGAGGAAGGGCGCGGCGGAGGTGCTCGCGGGGGTCGGCTCGATGCGGAAGCCGAGGATGGGCAGCCTTCCATGGAGGAGGCGGATGGGCGTAAAGCGCACGCC